>QHOK01000202.1 GCA_003218755.1 Verrucomicrobiota bacterium | reverse complement strand
CATTTACAGAATTTAGCCGTCCGGCGCGGCCGCGCCAGTAAGCCGAGATTGTTGTAGCGGCGCTTGTGGCGACAGGCCAGCTTTAGGAGTTTGACACAAACGCTTCTATGACGACTTAGATCGATATGGAAAAACCAAGCTCACGCGGACCTTCGCCGAGCCGCAAAGCGCATCGCGCTCTCGGACCAAGGTTAAATCGAAAACCGAAGCGCCCGCCGCCCCTTCCACGGCAGAAAAATTCCGCCAAGGGACATCGCGCGATTGATGGTTAAACCGGCAACCACTATGCACCCAGATCTGCCAGCTCTCGCCGCAAAAACCGCGAAAGTGCTATCACGCGTATCTGAGTACGTCGTCACCCAGCCTGCAGAGCTGCGAGTTCTGCGAGAAATGTCCGACGCGGAGATCAGCGAGTTCGCAAAGAGTCACGGCTGGCGCGTAATACGTCGCCTTGGCGGAAAGCAAATCGAATTTTATAACGACGCCAGCCAGCGCGCACTGTAGCCACGGCTCTGCGAGCCGTTCGGGTTGCAGCCACACGTGGCTTGACGCGCCACAGGCGCGTGGCTACAGCGCACTGGACAGCGCGGAGCTGTTGGCTTACGAGTGCGCCAGCCGTAATCAATGGAAGCAGCGAAAATTTATTTTATTGTTTTCGGCGCTTTGACAATCGCTGGCGGGATTGTCGGCTACGTAAAGGCAGGCAGCGCGGCGTCGATCATTGCCGGGTCAATCACTGGGGTGCTATTACTCGTAGCTGCGTTTCTCTTGCCCGAACATCGCACGATTGGGTTGGCGACTGCGCTTATTGTGTCCTTTTTGCTCGCTGCGCAGTTTGTCCCCAAATTTCTGCGAACCGGAAGAGTGATGCCTGCGGGAATGATGTCGATCCTGAGCGTGATCGGGATCATTGCGGTCATCGTCGCCTGGGTAAAAAAGTAATCGCGTGGGAAGAATTCGTCTTCGGACGTGGCGGCGGGTAGTGCTGGTCATATTAGGCGCGCTTTTCGCCGCGATTGTTTACCGCTGGATCTCGCTCGAGCGACTTCAACGCGTCGCGCCTGCTGAAATACTCGCCACGCCAACACCGGAACCGACACCGACGCGGCCGCCGGTGATCACAGGAAAATTGGACACGGGCAAGCTGTTCAACGGGATCACGCTCCACTCCACGGTCGAGACGCTTTCGGGCGCCGATGCCGCGACGGAACGCACCCAGCCGGAGAGTTACTTGCTCGATCTAAAACTTCAGGCTCGCGTGCCTTCGCCGAACAAGACCATCGAGGAGCTGGCAAAAGTCAGTCCCCAGCTCCCAACGTTGCTGCCCGGTTTGGCGTCGATGTTCTCGGCCGATCCGGTTTCGCCGCTTTATGCTCAGCTTTACGACTCAAAAGTCAGAATGCTGCACGAAAACCTCGCCCGTCTGGATCTGCTTTTGTCACGGCATAACTTTTTCGATTGCCAAACTGTCCTGCAAATTCAGCATCCTCAGACGCATCGAAAAGCGCTCCTGCTCCAGGCAGACATGGATGTGGATGCTGACGGCTCCGATGCGGATCGGATGCCCGTTGGCACCGGCACACCGGCTAACTTCAAGCCGTCCACAAGTTATCGCTGGCCAAAGAAAACGCCCGCGCCTAATCCATATCTGGCTGCGACCGAATCAGCATTGAAACACGCAGAAGACGAATATGCGCTTGCAACTACCGCTCCTGTGCGCAAACGCGAGCTGCGCAATACGATCGCACAATTGCGTGCCGAAGTCGGCACGCTGCAAAAGTACAGCTTTCTCATCGGCGCGACCGATCCTTTTATCGTGGTGCCGGGCGCATTTACGCACGGTGATGATCCCGTTAAGCCCGGGGATTATGCGTTGGTCGTTTTCGGGGATTCGATTTATCCGGCTATCGTCGGTGATGTCGGGCCGAACGATAAAGTCGGGGAGGCGTCACTGCGCATCGCAAAACAGATCAATGCGCTTTCGACGCCCTACAATCGGCCCGTGAGCGATCTCAAGGTGACCTACGTAATTTTCCCTGGAACGGCCGACAAGCCATTTGGCCCGCCGGATTTGGAAAAACTTCAGGCGCGCTGCGAAACGCTGGTTAAAGAGATCGGCGGCGCAAGCGTGCCGTTGCATCATTGGGAGAATATCATTGCGCCTTCGCCTACTCCTGGCCCGACCTCGACTCCTTTGCCGTCTCCAAGTGTGACACCGTCTTCTTCATCAACGGCGTCGCCGACGTTTGCATTCCCCATCGCCAGCCCAGCAGCGACCGCGTCGGCGAATTCGACACTCACGCCGACGGGTTCACCCGCCGTTACGCGAAGTCCCGTTAAGAAACGTAAACCCTGACTACTGGAAGCTGGCTATGCTGTCGAGCTTGCTCTGGTGGTGGAAACTGTATCTCGTACGAAATGATCATTCGCGATGCTGTTGAGGCCGACCTGCCCGCGATCATCGAGATTTACAACGCCACTGTACCGACGCGCATGGTGACAGCCGAGCTTGAGCCGACCACGGTCGAATCGCGTTTGCCGTGGTTCCGGGAACATTCGCCAGAGCGATATCCGTTCTGGGTCGCGGAGTCCGAAGGGCGCGTGATTGGCTGGCTGGATTTCAAAAAATTCCTGCCACGTTGTGCCTATCGCGGCACTGCCGAGATCAGTGTTTACGTCGATGAAAATTTCCGCCGTCGCGGCGTGGCGCGGCGATTGTTGGAAGAAGCGATCGCCCGCGCGCCATCGCTGGGGATCACAGCCCTGGTCGGTCTCATCTTCGGCCATAACGAGCCGAGCTTGACATTGTTTAGGCGTATGGGGTTCGAGCGCTGGGCGTTTTTACCGGGTGTCGCACAACTCGATGGCGTTGAGCGCGATCTCGTACTAATGGGCCAGCATTGTCCGGCGCGCTCTGCTGCGAGCCCGAAATCGCTGGTTCAGCCGCAAATCAACAAGGGGACTAGCGATAGCCTGAGCCTAATGCATGCGCTGATGCAGTACCGGCACGAGCCGATTCACTCAGAGCTGCTCAAAATCCGCGACAAATATTCCATGTTACACCTGGACGTGCTGATTCTCATTTATCACTTCGCGAAAATTTGCCCTGGCCACATTCTCGAGATCGGTGCCTTTGTTGGCGGTGCGACCATTGCCGCGGCATTCGGCGTGCGTGATTCAGGTCAGAACAAAAAGCTGATCGCAATCGAACCCGGTGGAAGCGTGAAACACAAACGGCTCGGCACACGCAATATCTTGCGCGACTTGGAGCGAAATCTTGCCCGTCAGCGCATATCGGAAATGGTCACCCTTATCAAGGGCCATTCGTTTGACGCGGCGACAATCCGCACAGTCCTTGAAACGCTGGGCCCGGATAAAATCGGGCTTTTAATCCTCGACGCCGATGCGGCCAAACGGCGCGACATCGAGTGCTACGGCGACACATTCGCCGCCGATTGTTGGATGGTCATCGATGATTACTATGGCGCTGATTCAAACGAAAAGATCACCCCGAGCCGTGCCGACGTGGACGCTTTAGTCGACGCGGGCGGGCTGGAACCGCTGGGCTTTTACGGGTGGAGCACTTGGGTTGGACGATGGCGCGACCTGCGTTAAGCGTCGAGGGGTTGAAGCGTTCAAGCCTAGGACACCTTCTTTGTCATTCTGAGCGAAGCGAAGAATCTCTGATTATCTCTGGTAGGTTCAGGATTTCAGACACCGTTCCGCTTACGCTTCCTCGGGACCAACCACGAGATGGATCACACCGTTAGGCGCGGAGATGAAGAAGCCGTTGAAATCTTCGCGAAGTTGTTCGACCTCATCGCACCTCGCAACGCCGTGCACTTTCAGAAATGCCGCGGCTGCTTCGGTATCGTTGGTCTCCAGTTCCAGCCAGACATCCGGATGACTCAGGTTCGGGACACTATCGATCCAAAGGCGGTTCGGACCGAATTGAAAAATGCAGCCGTCTTTTTCCTCCTCGATTAGAGGTAGCCCGAGCGTGTCCCGATAAAAGGCAATCGTCTGCTCGTAAATGTGGCTGGGACATTTGATCGCAATGTTCGCTCCGCCTGAAAACTGCGGCCCCTCGAGCTTGGCAACCATAGGACAGCCTAATGACGAAATCCGAATGTCGAAATCCGAATTAATGACGAATGACGAAGCCCGAACTCAGCTCGTTTCCTCATTGGTGCTTCGTCATTCCTTCGTCATTGGTCATTTCTCATTCGTCATTCCTATCCATTTCGATGAAGCCCCGATGCCCAACACTCCACTACTCCATTACTCCATCAGCTCTCGCCCATCCCGCCTGGCTCGGTCATTTTGATCGGATCCAGCGCGCGCTCGAGTTCTTTTTCCGGCAAAACTTCTTTCTCACGGGCAATTTCGCGAACTGTCCGCCCGGTCTTGGCGCTCTCTTTCGCAATTTCAGCCGCGCGATCGTAGCCGATTTTTGGGGTGAGGCTGGTCGTCATCGCCATCGAAAGCTCTACTAACTCGCGGCATCGCTCCTCGTTCGCCACGATGCCGCGCACGCATTTCTCGCAGAAAACATCGACCACGTTTGCCAGAAGCCGGATCGATTCGAGAAGATCATGCGCCATCACCGGCATCATCACGTTAAGCTCGAAATTCCCGTTCGCGCCTGCCCAGGTGATGGTCGTGTCGTTGCCGATCACTTGCGCACACACCATCATCAGTGATTCGCACATCACCGGATTAACCTTGCCTGGCATCATCGAGCTGCCAGGTTGCGTCGCGGGAAGTTGGATCTCGCCGATGCCGCAGCGCGGCCCACTGCTCAGCCAGCGAATGTCGTTTGCGGTTTTAAACAGACTGACCGCGATCGTTTTTAGATGACCGCTCGCTTCGACAACGGCATCCTTTCCGCCCTGCGCCTCGAAATGATTTTTTGCCTCGTAAAACGCGATGCCGGTGCGTTGCTCCAAATGCCGCAGCATTTTTTTCGGAAGATCGACATGCCGGTTCAGCCCCGTGCCGACTGCTGTCCCGCCAAGGGCCAGCTCTCGCAAAACTTCGATCGATTTTTTCGCGCGCGCCTTTGCATAAGCAACCTGCTGGGCGTAACCAGAAAATTCCTGACCCAGCCGGATCGGCGTCGCGTCCATCAAATGTGTCCGGCCGATCTTTATGATGTCCCAGAATTCTTTCGCCTTAGCTTCGAGCGCGCCGTGTAATTTTTCCAGGGCCGGAATCAAACGATTCTTCAACTCTTCGACCGCGCTGATGTGGATTGCCGACGGAATCACGTCGTTGCTCGATTGTCCCATGTTGACGTGATCGTTCGGATGAACATGCTCGCGCGAGCCGATCGGTTTGCCCGCAAGCTGCGCGCACCGGTTCGCGATCACTTCGTTTGCGTTCGTGTTTGTGCTGGTGCCCGAGCCGGTCTGAAAAATATCGAGCGGAAAATGGTCGTCGAGTTTTCCCTCCGCGACTTCCTCGGCTGCCTGTACGATCAACGCCGCGCGCTCTGCGTCGAGCAATCCAAGATCATGATTCGCCTGAGCAGCAGCCCCCTTGATCAAGCCCAACGCGCGAATAAATGGCCGCGAAAAACGGTAGCCGCTCACCGGAAAATTGAGCACCGCGCGATGCGTAGAGGCGCCATGGAGCGCATCCGCCGGAAGCGACATCTCGCCCATCGAATCTTTTTCGATCCGCCGCGTCGGCTTCTCCGTCATGCAGAACCGTCTGCGCCAACGCCAACCAGTCCCGAGACACTTTTTAGCTCCGGAGTGCGTCGTTCGCGGCTATGGAGCGATGGCGTTTTGTGAAAAACAGTGATGAACATCGGAGGGATGTTTTGCAGGAAATATTCCGATTCGGCGTGCTCGAAAAGCGTCGCGTGCTGCTTCAATTCATTAGTGACCTGGTAAATGATGAAACTGCTGCCCGGCGCGAGAGCATCATAGGTTTTCCGAAGGAGCGCCCGTTTCTTCTCGATCTTGAGAATGCTAAACGGAATGCCCGATAGGATGTAATCGCAGGAAGCGATGCCGCGGCGTTTCAGTTCGAATGGCAAAGAGGCCGCATCACCATGGATCACATCAACGCGTGGATCATCTGCGAATTGCCGTTTCAAATCGCGCGCGGACGCCAGGTCCAGTTCAAACAGAAGCAGATGCGAGTCCGGAGTCATTCGGCGTGCAATCTCGCGCGAGTGCACGCCTTCACCCGGGCCGTATTCGGTGATCACCCGAGGTTGACTGAAATCCATCTTGCTAGCGACGCGTTCCACCAGCGCTTTTGAGCTGGGAACAATAGAGGCGATCCGAAATGGGCGCTTCAGGAAGCGTTTGAAAAACAAGGTGCTCACGGGAAGCGAATAGTCGTCCGGCGCTTCCGAGTTGTCCAGTGATGAAGTAGGCGAGTCGATGTGATCCGTGAAGGGTGATCGGGCATTCCTGGTCTTGACTGATCACTGATCACCGATCACTTATCACGTCCGATCCATGCGCGGTTAGCTCAGTGGTAGAGCACTACCTTGACACGGTAGGGGTCAGAGGTTCGAACCCTCTATCGCGCACCATTTCTTAGGCGTGGATCCAAAACGCGCTGTCGGCAAACTGGTCGCCTTTCCACCATTGGGTCGGGGTCGCGCGATAACGAAAATTCGTCACGCCGGCCTGGCTTTGCAGCGCACCAGTTACTGACCCATCGCTGTCTCGTTTCGCTTTTTGATCATCGGTCTCCGGAACCACCGCAACGATGTGTCCGGATTTTCCATCGATCTTTCGTTGCGCAACAATGATACCGATACCCCCGAGATTGGCTGCTTCCTGTAGTTTGGTGAGCGTTCCGGTCTGTCGCCAGCCAAAACGCGGGCCAAAATCGCGCAGCCAGCGAAACAGATCGTTGGCACGTTGTTCGTCGATGGTTTTTCCGTAGAGCGGCTCAACCGTTTCGCCCTTGGCCAGTTGCTCGATTGCACCCGGCGTCCACCAAACTCGCGGCAGATACACATTGGCCAGAAAACAGTAATCATGCGTGTAGGCGTTGCAGAAGGTCGTGCCGCCGCCAGTCGGTTGGTAGCGCTTGTGTGCAGGTTTATCGACGGCGAGCCAATCAATGATTGCAGCCAACTGAGCGCAGCGTTCGGCTGCGCTTTCCGCGTCGCGCTGCGGCTGGCCAGGCTCGTTTAACGAATACGGTCCGGCGGAATCGGCGCGGCGCGTGATCATTCCAGCTTCGCGCGGCATGTAAACAGCCACAATGCCGGCAGTGGGAGCGACCGCTGCCGGCGCAACCACCGGAATTGCTTTTGGGACTTTGACTGGACGCAGGTATTCGGCGGCGGCGAACCCGCGAAAATGCGCGCCGTTCAAGCTGGTTTCGACTTCGAAGAATTCGTCGGCTTTTTTTCCAGAGATACGAACCACCATTTGTCCGGCTGGCAATTCAGCGATGACATTGGCGCGTGGATCGCGCTTGTCGATCCTGGGTTCGCTGCGCAAACGCAGCGTTGATCCGCGCACATCAACCTCGTAAACGTCATCCGTGGCTTCGACAGGCGTGGGCGGCGGAAGCGGAGCTCTGGTCAATGCTGATGTTGCTACGAGCTTAGCCGGCGCGCCAACGCCGATGGTTTGCGCGATGCGCAAGTATTCGAAAACATTTTCGCCGTAGTACCTGCCATCGTCCGATTTGTAGCCTTGTTTAAAACCAAGCGCCGGCTTGGCGCGGCCTTTGTTATATGCGATCGCGACGTAAACTTTTTCGGTGTCGCTCAGCGCCGACTTGTTTGCCAAGCACTGGCGGCGCATCGCCTCTCGTAACTCGACGAGCAATTTGCCGATGCAAGCGGCGATGTCGCACCATTTCTTCTCCAAAAAGAACGCCGGATCATCTTTAAAAAACTGGAGATCGTACTGAAAGATGCCATAGCCGTGACAAAACTTGTCCGGATTACGCACAACCTTTGTATAACTAGGAATGTATTGCGCCATATCGACCAGAGCTTGGCGCGCAATGCGGAACATCTCTTGCCCGCGTGGCGCTGCCACGAGCTGCGCTTTACTTGTGGGAAACTCACTTCGGCCGGGAGCATCAATGGTGTCGCCCACGCAGAGCTCAAGGACTTTCTGCAAGCTCAATTGCTTGTCCACGAGCACTGACCATATGTAACCGGTCTCCTGATAGGCGATCGCAGCCAGCATATCGACACTGAAGGGCGTGCCGGCGACAGCTTCCTCGAGCGTGTCACCGAACGTGGTCTTAAACCACGCGATCGCATCTCTGGGTTTCATGATCTAATTTGTCGAGCTTAACTGGGTGCAGGCGGAGTAGCAGGCGCGGGGGGTAAGGCGGGTGCGCTCGTCGGTCGTTTTTCGATCAGGGTTGCCACGGCGGGACGCAGACTCGTCAGGTTTTTGAGCAGGTTAAACCAAAAAGGCGCGCCTAAGGCGAGTAGTCCGGCTGTCGCAAGTAATCCGACTAGATGAGCTATAACCAGCGCCAGCGGGCGCGGCAGATAGATAGCGCGCGCCCATGTTGGCGTCGGATCTTTATGCCACCTGCCGAAGAATGGCCGAGGCACAATATCAAAGCCGACTTCTTCCAAGTTTTGCTGTAACTCGGCGAAGGCTTTCTTTCGGTCCTGTTCGTGTGCATCGGAAGTCGGCGTTTGTAGTGGTTCGCCCAGCTCGCCGCCCTTTTGCACCACGCCGGGCGCCGCCTTGACCAGCGCCTCTGCGAGTTTGGGCTGGTCGCGTAACTGCCGAAAGATTTCAGCCGTGTCCAACTGGAGAACGAACGCTGCGCAAATCGAGCAAATGATCGTTACGATGCGGACGTGCGTTTGGAACCATTGCTCCGCTCGGTCCTGGGCGCTGCCGAACCAACGCTGAAATCGATCATACGATAGGGTTGTTGCGCGTTCGACGGTCGCGCCCAGATTTGCCAGCGAATCGACGATCGCTTTTTGTTGTTGTGCGGGAAAGATGTTCGCCAGGTGTGCGATCAACCGCAGCTTGCTGCGGGATTCTTCGGCCGGCTGGTCCGGCTTCGCAAGAGAGGCGAGAAGCCTTTTGGCCGCGTCGACTACTTCGGGACAGACATCGCGCACCGCTGCTTCGGTCTTGGTCAGGTCGGCGAACTCGTAAACAATGCGGTAAATCTCCCCCGGCCGGATCGCGCTTCCGAGCGCACTGGCGTCGCGTAAGCTGGAGAAGACGCCCCATGGCCCAGAGCGATTTGGCTTCACCTGCAAGTCTTCGACATTGCCCGTCTGTTTAGCGCGTCCGAGTTCTTGTTTCGCGATTTCGAGGGCGTTGCTTGCTCGGTCCCGCGCTGCTGTCCATTGCGTGATGGCTGCGATATCGGTCTGATCTACAGCAGCCAACTGCTTCTCGGCGAGCCGCAAATTCTTCTCAGCTCGTTCAACTTTGGCTTGCGCCTGCGTCGCGGCGTTACCCTTAAGCTGGCGATTCTTCGCTCGCCAGACCGAGTCGCTGAAAATCGGATCTCGCAAAATCTGTGCGGCCAAAGAATGCGCCTCCTTCTGGAGCTTAGGGTCGATCGTTTGAAACGTGAGCGCGAGAGCGTTGGCCAGGTTCTTGCCGCGCAGCGACAACGCCGCTGATGCCATCTGCACGACAATCGTGATGAGCAGGCTCAGAACTGTCATGATCACCGCGAAGGCGATCACTGTGTCGATGGTATTTAGCATAAAAATTCGAAGCGATTTGCCCGTCAACAGAGCTTCGGACAGCTACAGAGCAGCAATAACAGAAGAAGAACCAGTGAAGCTTCCGGCGCCCATGACGGCGCATGGCTAAGAGCCAATCTGTTCACAGAGGGTCTTTGTTTGCCGATGTTTATCGATTCGGAAAACGTCAGACAAGACCAAAATCTGCACCGCGAATTTGCCTACGTATTAAACCATGTCTGATGTTCAGCAACTCCACGAAGCGATTGCCGCCGCAACCAAGACTCTGCAGTCGCTTGCCGATCTTAACGCGCAGGTCGAAAAGGCGACCGATCTGATCGAGCAATGTTTGCGCGCCGGAAACAAATTGCTCGTTTGCGGGAATGGTGGAAGCGCAGCTGATGCGGCGCATTTCGCGACCGAGCTCGTCGTGCGTTCCGCCAAGGATCGGCAAGCATATCCGGCAATTTGCTTGGCGACCGACGGTGGACTTCTCACCGCCGCCGGGAACGATTACGGGTTCGATGAAATTTTCGCACGCCAGGTGGCGGCGTTTGGTCAGCCGGGAGATGTGCTCATTTGCCTGACGACTTCGGGCGAATCGAAAAATGTCGTGCGCGCGTTGGAGGAAGCGAAAACGCGCAAGCTGAAAACAATCGCGCTCCTTGGCCGCGACGGCGGATCAAGTATCGGCATGGCCGATATTGATCTTCTGGTGCGCAGCAATTCAACTGCGCGCATTCAGGAAGCGCACCAAGTTTTGCTCCACGTCTTGTGCGAAGTGGTCGAGTCGCGGATCAAGGAATGATGGCTTCCCAGCCGTCATGTTTAGCTCGGACGGCTGCCCAAGCCGTCGTTCCTTGGGGGATTCCGAACTACTCCGCTTTCTTTAGCAATCGCTCGCGCTCGCGATTCAATTGTCGCCGCTCGCTCGCAGTCAAGCTTCCCATCCCGAATTTTGAAATCTTATCGAGAATTGGATCGATCGAGGCATAAACATCGTCTGGATCCGCAGAACGTGTTGGTCGCATTTTGGGGACGACGCGATATTTCGGCTTGGGGGCCAAGCGCTCTTTCAGGGCATTCCACCATGCGAGTTCGGGACCGGCACCACGCAGTTCAATAAAAAGAAACGCGGCGCCGATGCTCGTCCAGAGCACGACGAGCGTCTGCCAATCACGCATCGCCAGCGCGCTGAGCGTCCCGATCGCGACTAATATGAGGGCAACCCACTTGGCCATGATTCGCGCGAAAAGTTCCACGTTCGGGTAGATCGTCGCGAAGGCTACAAAAATGGCGAAATGAAGTGCTGTCGAGGTCGCGAACGTCGTGTGTGTCCAAAAGCTCAACAGCGTTAAAACAACCGCGGGTAGCAGCAATAAGGTCAAGTAAAGGCCGACATAAGCACGCCGCCCAATGAAGCGTTCAACTTCCCGCCCGAAGACGAAAAGCATGTACATCTCGACGGCGAACCAAAGCAGCCCCGACGGTGTAGGAGCGTGGATAAACGCGTACGTGAAAAGGCGCCAGACTTGGCCGGCACGCAAAACTTCGGCACTATCGAATTGCAGCCAGATCAAGACGGAACCCCCGACGAGTCCCACCAGAATAGCCGTGAAGATCGCGACGACGACGTGCAACCCTACCAGCATCGTCGTTACATCGACTGGGTAGCGACCCATCCACGCAACCGGCCGATAATCATCGGACGTGGTGACCCCGAACATGCTTTCAATTAATGCTGCGCACTGCGTCTGCGCAAGCGTGATTCATCATTCGTTAAATCGGTACATCGGGGAACGCATCGACGGCTTCAACGATTCAACGTGGCGAAGCCATCGGTTCGCGGTTAAGATGGACATTCTTCTTTTATGAAAAATGTTGCGCCAGCCATATTCCCGCCGAATGGGATCGGTGACGCAAAGCCGGCCAATCAAGCCGTGTTGGATTGGGTGCACGAAATCGCCGCTCTCACAGAACCTGAAAATATTTTCTGGTGCGATGGCTCGGAGCGGGAAAACGAGTTCCTGATCGCTGAATCGCTCAAGCAAAATGTTCTGATCGAGCTGAACCAGAAGAAGGTTCCGCGCTCGTATTTGCATCGCTCCGATCCGAATGACGTTGCCCGGGTCGAGCAATTTACGTTTGTCTGCACACCGACGAAAGAAGAAGCCGGTCCGACCAACAATTGGGCTGAGCCGGGAGAAACGTACACGAAACTTCGCGGTCTTTTGAAAGGCGCGATGCGCGGGCGCACCCTGTTTGCGATCCCCTACATCATGGGTCCGCCGGATTCAC
>QHOK01000201.1 GCA_003218755.1 Verrucomicrobiota bacterium | reverse complement strand
GCGCCAACGAAAACCTGACGAACAATCCAGCGCAGGACATCTGCCCGATGTGGGGACCGGATAACAAAATCTATTTTATCTCCGATCGCGACAAACGGATGAACTTGTTCGTTGTTGATCTCGCAACGAAAGAAACCAAGCAGCTCACACACTTCACCGATTTCGATATCAAGTTTCCATCCATCGGCAAAGACTCGATCGTCTTCGAGCAAGCGGGATACACCTGGCGTTACGATCTTGCCACGGACCAAGCCGCGCCTGTGCCGATAGAGATCAAGGAAGATTTCGACAGCGGCCGCGGCGCGCTGGTTGATGCTTCAAAGCATCTCGAATCGGTCAACCTCGCGCCCGACGGTGAACGCACCATCGTAGTCGCGCGTGGCGATCTTTTCTCGGTACCGGCAAAGAACGGTACGCCGCGCAACTTGAGCAAAACTTCAGGCGCGCACGAGCGCGACGCGATCTGGTCACCGGACGGAAAATGGATCGCCTATAACTCGGACGCGACCGGCGAGAACGAGTTGTATGTGCGTTCACAAGACGGCAAAGGCGAGCCCCAGCAAATCACCAATGGCGCCGATACCTACTACTACGCGCCGAAATGGTCGCCCGACAGCAAGAAATTGCTGTGGAGCGATCGGCTGCAGCGGTTGCGGTATGTTGATGTCGCAAGCAAAGCTGTGACGCCCGTCGACCAAGACAAATACGGCGAGATCGAAAGTTATAACTGGTCGCCGGACAGCCAGTGGATCACCTGGGTCCGTCCCGAGGAGAACGGGATGCCGCGCGTTTATGTTTACTCGGTCGCGAACAAGCAGCAGACCGCCGTAACGGACAGCTGGTACGGCTCCGGCGAAGCGGTCTTCAGCGACGACGGAAAATACTTGCTGCTCAGCTCCGCGCGTGATTTCAAGCCAACTTTTGGCGACGAGGAATTTGCCAACGTTTATCGCGACATGGAGCGCGTTTATCTCGTCACGCTCGCTAAGGAGACGGCAAATCCGCTCGCGCCGAAAAGCGACGAAGTGGGCAAGGCGGAAGAAAAACGCAAAAAACAAAAAGAAAAAGAAGGCGAAGAGAAAAAGCCGGAGGAAACACCGGGGGCGAAAAAACCGGAAGAACAACCAAAGAAGCCAGTGGTTGTGAAGGTGGATACCGACGGAATCCAGAACCGGATTCTCGGTCTGGAAACTACGCCGGGAAATTATCGCAACATTCGGATGCTGGATGACAATCGCATCTTCTATCTGCGCCGCACCGGCGCTGATGAAGTGGGCGAAGAGGAAGAAGAACTATTCGGCGAGAAAGACAAGAAATCGCACCTTTGCGCTTACAACGTGGACGATCGCAAAGAAACCGTGCTCGGCGAGGCGAACAATTACCAGATCACTTTCGACGGCAAAAAGATGCTGGTGAAAATCAAAAAAGATTACGCCATCATCGACGTGCCAAAAGACAAGCTCGAAACCAAAGATCGCGAGCACAAGATCGAAGGTCTCGACATGCAGTTAGACAGACATGCAGAGTGGCGCCAAATCTATTTCGAATGCTGGCGGCAAATGCGCGATTTCTTCTTTTCGCCCACAATGAATGGCATCGATTGGAAAGCCATGCGCGATAAATACGCCGCGCTGCTCCCCTTTGTAAACCATCGCAACGATCTCACCTACTTGTTAGGCGAGCTCGTTGGCGAATTGAATAATGGCCATACTTACGTTGCCGGTGGCGAACGCCCGGACACCCCGCGCATCAAGCTGGGCCTGCTCGGCGCCGAATTTTCACGCGACCCAGCCACGCGCGCCTATCGCATCGAGCGCATTTTGCCGGGCGAAAATTGGAACAAACAGACGCGCTCGCCGCTGACGGATATCGGCGTAAACGTGAAACCGGGCGATTACATTCTCGCGATCAACAACACTCCGGTCTTGAGTTTGCCGAATCTTTACGACGCGCTCATCGGCACCGCCGGCAAACAAGTGATCCTGCGCGTGAATTCCAAACCAACCGATGCCGGCGCCCGCGACGCGACCGTTGTCCCCACCGACAACGAAGGACCGCTTTACTATCTCGATTGGGTGCAAAAGAACATCGATTACGTGAACAAGAAAACCGGCGGCGAAATCGGCTATCTGCACATTCCCGACATGGGCCGGCCCGGTTTGGACGAGTTCACGAAGCTTTACTTTCCGCAAATCCGAAAGCACGCGCTTATTGTCGATGTTCGCGGCAACGGTGGCGGGTTTGTCTCGCCGCTGGTGATCGACCGATTGCGACGCGCGCTCGTAATGGTCGGGATGGCGCGCAATGGGATACCGCAAACCGACCCGCCGCAAGCGTTCACGGGCCCGATGGTGACGTTGATCAACGAATTCTCCGCATCCGACGGCGATATTTTTCCGTATCGGTTTAAAACGCTTGGGCTTGGCAAACTCATCGGCAAACGCACCTGGGGTGGCGTCATTGGCATTCGCGACTCACTGCCGCTCGTCGACGGGGGCCAATTCTTCAAACCTGAATTCGCGCCCTACTCGAAAGACGGCAAACAATGGATCATCGAAGGCCACGGAGTCGATCCCGACATCGTTGTCGATAATGATCCCGGGAAAGAATTCACAGGCGAAGACCAGCAACTCGACCGAGCCCTTCAGGAAATGCGGGAAGAACTAAAGACGAAACGCTACGAGCTCCCGTCACCTCCACCCTGGCCAAATCGCAATCCCGCTGGGGGAAGCTAGAGCGATTTCATAAATGCTGCAGCTACCGGCCTGTGGCCGGTCCAACTCGGCGCAAAGCTGCGCATTTGCAACACGCGGTGCGGCGTTGAGGCGCGAAATCCTAAGAGAAGGGAATTTCCCGCATTCTGGGACGAACAACCGCAACCCGAAAGGATTTTACGCTTATGAGTGAGCAAGGTCTTGAAACCATAGAGTCAACAACGCAGAAAACGCACGACATGGATCGCGCGCATCACGGAAGCATTGCATATGGAAAAAGTCACGCACAGTTTTCTCCCTGACATGCAGCCATTATTTCCCGCGCTCGCTTCGGCAGCTTAAAAAAGCGGCGCGATCAGCCGCATGGAACACGCTTTTCCCAACCGAACCGAAGCAGGCCGGCTGCTTGCAGAGAAGCTCGTCGAGTATGCGGGTCGCGACGATGTAATCGTGCTGGGGCTGCCGCGGGGCGGTGTGCCAGTGGCGTTCGAAGTCGCGCAGCGGCTTGGCGCGCCGCTCGATGTTTTTATCGTACGCAAACTGGGCGTTCCCGGCTTTGAAGAACTGGCTGCTGGCGCGATCGCCTCGGGCGGTGTGCGCGTTTTAAACCAAGATGTCGTGCGCGCAATACCGCATGCAGAGGAGGCCATCGAAGCGGTGACCGCGAGGGAAACGGCCGAACTGGAACGGCGCGAACAAATCTATCGCGAAGGACGTCCCCCACCCGAGCTGCGTGGTCGAATTGTGATTCTGGTGGATGACGGATTGGCCACCGGCGCAACCATGCGCGCCGCGGTGAAGGCGCTGCGACAGCGGGGCGTCGCAAAAATTGTCGTAGCGGTGCCAGTCGGCCCGCCAGACACTTGCCGTGAGCTCGAACAAGAAGCCGATGAAACGATCTGCTTGAGCACGCCTCAATACTTTCAGGCTGTCGGCCAGTATTACGAAGATTTTTCGCAGACAAGTGACGAGGACGTACGCGAGTTACTGAGCCAGGCCACGCCAGATATGTCCGAGCGAAACCGAACGGATCAACAATGACAGACTCCGAACTTGTTCGCGAGATCGCGCAGCCACTCTCCGGCGGCTCCAACGATTATGATGCGCTGCTAGGGCTGATCGATGACGCGCGATTTGTCCTGATCGGCGAAGCGACGCACGGCACACACGAATTTTATTCTGAGCGCGCTACCATTACGAAGCGGCTCATCGCCGAGAAGGGCTTCTCCATTCTGGCCATGGAGGCGGATTGGCCGGATTCAGCTCGCGTTCATCGTTACGTGCGCGGCCTGCCCGCCGTGGCGGGCGCCACCGCGGACACCAACGCAGATGAGGCGCTCTCGGGTTTTCGACGGTTTCCTACGTGGATGTGGCGCAACACGGTCGTCGTGGAGTTCGTCGAGTGGTTGCGTGGTTTTAACAAAAACATCGATCCGAAGCGAGCGCCGGTTGGATTCTACGGAATGGATCTTTACAGTTTGCATGCGTCGATTGACGCGGTTCTTCAATACCTCGACAAAGCTGATCCCGAGGCTGCGAGACGCGCACGTTTGCGTTACTCCTGTTTCGATCATTTTAGCCGCAAGCCGCAGGAGTACGGCTATGCCACGACGGTCGGCGCAATCGAATCTTGTGAGAAGGCGGTTGTCGAACAGCTCGTCGAGTTGCAGCAAAAGGCGACCGAATTTTTAAGCCGCGATGGCGAAGTGGCCGCAGAGGAATTCTTTTTCGCAGAGCAAAACGCGCGCTTGGTGAAGGATGCGGAGCAATATTACCGGGCGATGTTCCGCGGGCGCGCGTCATCGTGGAACTTGCGCGACCGGCACATGGTGGAGACGCTCGAGAATCTGGTCGCGCATCTTAATGGTAGCCGGCAACCCAAAGCGATTGTCTGGGCGCACAATTCCCACCTTGGCGACGCCCGCGCCACAGAGATGAGTCACTATGGTGAAGTGAACGTTGGGCAACTGGTTCGCGAGCGATTTGGCAAGGATGCTGTGCTGATCGGATTCACCACTCATCATGGCACTGTGACCGCAGCATCAGATTGGGGCGCGCCCGCGGAGCGCAAAAACGTGCGGCCAGCGCTACGAGGCAGTTACGAAGAGTTGTTTCACGAGACTGGTTTGCCTCGATTTTGGATCGATTTGCGGGGTGCCGGCCAGATCGGCGTCCTCCAACAGCGCCGGATCGAGCGCGCAATCGGTGTGATTTATCGGCCGGAAAGCGAACGGTTGAGCCATTATTTTCACGCGCGGCTCCCAGAACAATTCGATGCGGTCATTCACATCGATGAAACGCGCGCCGTTGAGCCGCTGGAGCGAACCAGCATTTGGGAAGAAGGCGAATTGCCCGAGACTTATCCATTCAAAGTTTAGCTTCCAGTAAATCTGACTCATGCTCGCGATCAAAGAAAAGCGACGCGAGGACGCGTGCGCACTCCCAAAGCTTCGCGAAACCGAGAACGAGTGTGCCATGGATTTTGCACGAAGTGCTTTCGGAGTGCGATGCGTCGTCGCATCGCTTTCGTTGCACAATGAGCAAGAATAACAATACGAGTAGGAAATGAACGAAGTGGAAATACAGGCCGGGCACACAGTTCTCTCCGGAAATCTCACTATTCCAAAGAATGCCGTTGCGCTTGTGCTCTTCGCGCACGGCAGCGGGAGTAGCCGGCATAGTCCGCGGAATCAATTTGTAGCGCGCACGCTCAACGATGCCGGGCTCGGCACGTTGCTCTTTGATTTGCTCACGCAAGAAGAGGAAGCGCTCGACATGCGTACTCGCGAGCACCGCTTCAACATCGGTTTGCTGGCGGAACGGCTTGTGCACGCCACGAAGTGGGCGAAACCGCAAGAGCGAACGCGCGATTTGCGGATCGGCTATTTCGGCTCGAGCACGGGCGCAGCTGCGGCGTTGATGGCAGCGGCCGAAACCCCACAAGATGTCGGCGCCGTGGTTTCGCGTGGTGGACGTCCCGATCTGGCCGGTGACGCATTACCAAAGGTCCAGGCGCCGACGTTGCTCATCGTCGGTGGGAATGACGACATTGTGATCGAGTTAAACGAGCAGGCGCGCGATCAGATGCGCTGCCAAGTGAAGCTGGAGATTGTTCCCGGCGCGACGCACCTTTTTGAGGAACCGGGTGCGCTGGAGAAAGTGGCGAGGCTCGCAAGCGATTGGTTTTCGCTTCACCTCACTCCCAAATGACAAATGACGAATGTCTAATGACGAAGGAATGACGAAATCCCAATCACGAAACAGTTTACTCACGCGTCCTTCGTCATTCGCCATTCGAGCTTCGTCATTGCTCCTTGTAAGTTACGACCCGCCCCCACAAGCTTTTCGTCCCCCAGATGCCGGCGCGCAAACATTCCAGTTGCACGATCTGGCTGTGATCGACGAAGAGATTCACATCTGCGCCGTA
>QHOK01000200.1:4797-10915 GCA_003218755.1 Verrucomicrobiota bacterium | reverse complement strand
GATGCACAATTTTGTGGCGCTGAAAATACTCGATGAGCGCGTCGCGCGTTTGCACCGGATGCAGGACGCAATTGGCCTCCGGTCTTTCAAGCAATGCGCGTAGTTTCATGAAATGATGTCCGCCGCTCCGCGAATCAAAGCTGTTGAAGGCGATTACATAATTTTTGTTGCGATCGAGTGGTTGACCGTCAGCCAACGTCATCGATGAGATTCGACAATTGTCAGCGCGGCCTTGTGTTTTCACTTCGAAACCAAGGAGGTTGCGCTTCTCGTGGCTGGTGAACACTTCTTCCATGACAGTTTTTATTTCCTCCGCTGAAAGCTGCGCTGTCACAACATAGTTCTCGTAAGGAATCAGGGTCCAGATGTCATTCAGCGTTTTGGGACCGGCGACCAAACCGGCCTGGTCATCGAACGCTCCATGCATCACGCCATCAACTGCCACATTTCGTTCTAGCATCGCTTCCCTGATCGCCGTGCCAATGAGTCTCTCCACATCGCTGGGCATGCCGGGGCGACTTCGACCACGCAGCGTCTCAGCCAAGTCGCCGACTGGCAATGAAAGCGCAGTGTTCGATTCGGCAAGCTGCGATTTCGCTCGCGAAACTATCACATGATCGGAATGCAACCGATTATCCATCGGCTCACACATTGCTTCGCGATGGAGCAGCTTCTTGGAATCGCGATCAAACAAAAGATCAACGCGCCCCACATGAATGCCAAAATGATCTGCCTGAGTAAAAAGCACGCCGTTGGTGAGACGACTTGGAATCGCCTGATGCGTGTGACCGGCTATAAACACCGCCGTCTCCGGGAATTCCGACGTCAGAGCCATTACAGTGTTGGCAAAATCATCGCCGCCGCTGCGCATTTTTAATCCCATGTGGCCGCTGAGCACGATCGCATCCGCACCCTCGCTCTTTGCCCTCGCAACTGCACGCCGGACCGGCTCGACGGGATTTTGGAAATCGATACCGCGCGTGAATTCCGGGTGGAGCCAAAACGGCATTCCCGGCGTTGTCACTCCAATGATCGCGAGCTTGATCCCCGCAATTTCCTTCATGATTAGCGGCTGGATCTTCGCAAATGGGTGTTGCAAATCGGAAGATGCGCCGGCCGGCTTTCCATCTAGGACCGTGTTTGAAGCTAACACGGGCATTGCCGATCTCTGCAGCGCGTTGATAAACGTTTCGATTCCCCAATCGAACTCATGATTGCCGACGATCCACGCGTCGTATTTGAGTTGATTAAATAGATCGATCATCAGCTCGCCCTTGTTGCGCAAACTGACGTCCGTGCCTTGATAGACGTCGCCGACATCGATCAAAAGCGAGTTCGAATTTTGCCGGCGCCAACGACGAATTTGCGCCGCACAACGCGCTAATCCGCCGTAATCAGGATTCCCGTTGTAATCGGCGGTGGGCAGGATGTGACCGTGGAGATCGGTTGTGTGCAGGATCGAGATGCAAACCGTATCGGACTCAAGCGCGGCAGCCGCACTAGCCAGGCTTGGGAATGCGCTGAGCAATCCAGTCCGGCCCGCGAGCTTTACAAAATCTCGCCGAGTCCAGAATCCATCCGGATGCAACATCGCTTTAGGTCCTGTAAGAACATACTAGCCGCGTGGGAGCTATCACCTCAATGAAAATGCTGCGACTCGACATGTTGACCGCATGACCGTTTCAGTGACACTTCGTCATGCTTAACGAGAATGCTGTTGCCGATTTCAAAGTGAACCTTCGTGGCCGACTGATCGAACCGGGCGACAAAGATTACGATGAAGCCCGCAAGGTGTACAACGGAATGATCCACAAAAAGCCCCGGTTGATCGCCCGTTGTGCGGATGTAGCGGACGTCATTAACTCAGTAAACTTCGCGAGAGAGAACGACCTGCTTGTCGCGATCCGCAGCGGTGGCCACAACGCTGGAGGGTTGGGAATTTGCGATGACGGCTTGGTCATCGACTTGAGCCAGATAAAATACACGCGGGTCGATCCAACGGCGCGCACTGTCACAGTTGGCGGTGGATGCGCATGGGGCGATGTCGATCACGCTACGCACGTGTTTGGGCTTGCGACCCCAAGCGGAATCATTTCCACGACCGGCGTTGGCGGATTGACTCTGGGCGGTGGCGTAGGACACCTCACGCGTAAATGTGGACTGAGCATCGATAACCTCCTCTCGGCTGATGTTGTATTGGCCAATGGCGATTTTGTTAAGGCGAACGCCGATGAAAATGCCGACTTGTACTGGGCGCTTCGCGGCGGCGGCGGAAACTTTGGCGTCGTCACGTCGTTTATGTTCAGACTGCACCCGATCGATGCGATCTATGGCGGCCCAATGCTCTACGACCTAAGCGAAACAGCCGACGTGATGAAGTGGTATCGCGACTTTATTCCCGCGGCTCCTGATGATTTGAATGGCTTTTTTGCTTTTCTGACCGTGCCGCCCGCGCCGCCGTTCCCGGAGCATCTCCACATGAGAAAAATGTGCGGAATTGTCTGGGCATACGCTGGACTGCAAGAAAAAGCAGAAGAAACATTCAAGCCAATTCGGGCTTTCAAAAAACCTGCTTTGGATTTTGTCGGCCCGCTGCCCCAGCCAGCGTTACAGAGCATGTTCGACGCGCTTTATCCTCCCGGTTTGCAGTGGTATTGGCGCGCGGATTTTGTCAACGAGATAAGCGATGAAGCGATTGCACAGCACGTTCGCTTCGGTGAAGCGCTTCCAACAATGCATTCCACCATGCACATGTATCCTATTAACGGTGCCGCATCGCGCGTCGGCAAAACGGATACCGCTTGGAATTATCGGGATGCCCAATGGGCACAGGTAATGGTCGGCGTTGATCCCGATCCGGCGAACAACGAAAAAATCATTTCTTGGACAAAAAGTTATTATGACGCGTTGCACCCGTACTCGGCCGGCGGAGCGTACGTAAACTTTTTGATGGGCGACGAAGGCGAAGAACGCGTGAAAAAAACGTACGGCAGTAATTACCAGCGGTTGGTCGAGATCAAAAATAAATACGATCCCGATAATTTCTTTCGCGTGAATCAGAACATTAAACCGGGCAACTTGTAGCGGTCCTCGTCGCGGCGAGCGCAAATCCAAAAGAACAGGCGTTTTATACAAACGCCTCTGCAACCAATGAGGTCTATGACAGCTGATGAGTTAAGATCTTTGCAAGCGCCTCTCAAGGCGAGATATCGCGAGCATCCTGAGACAGCCTTGGTCACGCTGCAGGCAGAAGGACAGGTCGGCAAAAATATCACCTGTAAAATCGAAACGGGGAAGGCGGGAGTTGAAGCCGGGCTTCACCCCGCGACCGGAGGCGATGGGCAGAGCGCATGCTCAGCTGATATGCTGCTCGAAGCGCTTGTCGGATGCGCTGGCGTCACATTGCGCGCCGTGGCAACCGCTTTGGGCATCCCGTTACGCGGCGCAAGGATTCGGGCAGAGGGGGATCTCGATTTTCGCGGCACGCTAGGCGTCTCCAAAGACGTGCCAGTTGGCTTCAAAGAAATTCGCTTAAACTTCAATCTCGATACTGATGCAAGTGAAGAACAACTCGTCACGCTAATTCGTCTGACGGAGCGCTATTGCGTCGTTTATCAGACGCTGAGTCACCCGGCGAACATCAGCGTTTTGCATCACGTAATATCGCGCTAAGATCTCCGACTATGCCGTTATACATGGACATTCATAATCTTCCGGAGGGCACAACCCCTGAAGATGTCGCAAAGGCTCACGCGAAGGACATGGAAACACAGCGGAAATATGGCGTTGAATACAGCAAATACTGGGTGAACGAGAGCGGGAGGAAAGTTTTCTGCCTCGTTCATGCGCCAAACGCTGAGGCGGCAGAGTGTGTGCACCGCGAAGCTCACGGGATGATGGCGGAGAAGCTTATTGAAATACAGCCGGAACTTGCAGAAGGATTTCTCGGCGGCGTCGAAACAAATGCAGCTGGCGCAGTTGTGCTGTCCGGAGGCAGTGCCGACGCGCGAGATTCTGGAATCCGGACTGTTCTGTTCACGGACGTTGTAAATTCAACCACGTTGACCCAATCGCTGGGTGACGAGGCGGCGCTTGCGATGCTCGGCGTGCACGACACAATTGTGCGCGACGCCTTGTCCGCCCTTGGGGGTCGGGAGGTCAAGCACACCGGCGATGGCATTATGGCCTCGTTCATATCCGCAGCCGGCGCCGTCCGCTGCGCAATCCAGATTCAGCGCGAATTGGACAAGCATGCAAAAGCGAACCCAGGGCGCTCGCTCAAGGTCCGAGTCGGCGCCGCAGCCGGCGAACCTGTCGAGCAACACGACGATCTCTTTGGAGCAACAGTTCAACTGGCCTCTCGTCTCTGCGCTCATGCGCAGCCGGAACAAATTCTGGTATCGAATGCGATTGCTGAGTTATGCCTCGGCAAAGGACTTCTATTCGAAGATCTCGGCGAAGTGACCCTCAAAGGTTTTGGGTACCCAGTCCGGACCCATGCTGCCGCATGGAAGCAATGACTTAGATAGCGAGATGTTCGTAATGTTTTACGAGCATGCGCCTAGGTGTCGTTAGACTACCGGCGCTTGCGGACACCTTTTGAATCCGATGCCGAAGAAACACATCAACCCGGATTCGCTGTTCCCAAGTTTGGGTTATGGCTTTTCTCAGATTGTCGCTGCCAGTGGTAAAACGACGATTCGTATTTCGGGTCAAACAGCTTGGGATAGCAATAAACAGATCGTCGGCAGTAGAGTTTTAGCGGAACAAGCAAGACAAGCCCTGCGGAATGTTCAGACGGCAATTGAAGCTGCAGGCGGTACGCTGGCGGACATCGTTTCTCTTCGCATCTATGTGGTCGACTACAGACGAGAGCAGGCGGAGGCGATTGCAGGCGCGCTCCGGGAATTCTTCCCCGAAGAGAAACGCCCGGCCAGTACCTGGATAGGAGTATCCGCCCTAGCGGTTCCGGATTTCTTGATAGAAATCGAGGCGACAGGGGTGCTAGAATGAATTGTGATGCAAAACCGGTCTAACAAGGGGCTTCGAACCGCCGTCCAGTCTGATGAAAGGTTGAAGGATAAATCTGGAAGAACGAAGTGAAGGCAACGCTCGGTATCGTCATCGCCGGCAGAGCTCGCTTTCGTTAGGCCGCTGAGAGTCTCGCGTGTAGCCGCCATCCTAAGCGCACTGCTCGTCGGGTTGTGCATTGCTGCTGGCCCATTGAATGTCGCCATTTCAGAAAGCTCAATCCGCATCAATGGTGTCGAGCTTCGCAGCGGTCCACAAGGGGCTAGCGGCCGATACATTTCACTCGGAGCTGCAAAGAAAGTACTCGGGCAACCACAGGATACGTATGTAGCAGGACTCGGCGTGCGCGTTTACGCCTGGCGCGACGCAGGGATACACGCGCAGAGAGGTTTCCGCGGTTTGGATAAAGGGAAGATATTCAAGTTGCAAGTCTGGTTCGTTGACACCTACGACAAGGATGAAGACAAGCATTCGGGTAAGCTCAATGGCCACGTCCAACTAGATGGATTGGATATCACTCCCGACACTACATTCGACAGCATTCGCAGCCAGCTCGAGAAGGCAGGATTCGCGATTACCGAGGATCAGAATGTTATCAGTGCAAAGAAGGGAGAGATCACCATCTTCACAGTGGAAACTACAAACAAGATCGAACGCATCGAGGCGTGGTGCAGCTGAAGCCTGATCAATCGCTTCACCTACCCGGCAGAAGAATAAGTAAGGATCAGAAGGCCAGAAACTGCTTGGATCCGAAAGGGCCGATATGTGCGTGGCTGCACTATACGATATTCACGGAAATCTCCCAGCCTTAGAGGCTGTCCTTCAAGATGTTCGTCAAGCGGACGTTGACCAGATTGTAGTAGGCGGTGATGTCGTTCCCGGCCCAATGCCCCGCGAAACACTTAGGCGTTTGCTGGACCTGAAGCTGCCTACACACTTCATTTACGGCAATGGCGAACTGGCCATCCTGGCACAGATGGCCGCGGCGCGGACCGGATCGGTCAACTACTGGGGCACGACCTCAGGCGCGCGTCCCCCAGAAAGTATCGTCGAAGTCTATCGCTGGACTGCCGCGAAGCTGGAGCCA
>QHOK01000200.1:0-4696 GCA_003218755.1 Verrucomicrobiota bacterium | reverse complement strand
CACATGCAGTTCGACCGAATGATCGGAAAGACGCGAGTGCTGAACGCCGGAAGTGTCGGGATGCCGTTTGGAGAGTCAGACGCGCATTGGCTCTTACTTGGACCTGACGTTCAACTTCGCCATACACCCTACGACCTCGCGAAAGCTGCCGAGCGCATTCGCGCCACGAGTTATCCGCAGGCTCAGGATTTTGCAGCCCATAATGTCCTGCAATCGCCGTCGGTGAAAGAAATGCTCGAAGCATTCAGTAAGGCCGAATTGAAGTGAAAGCGAATACAGCCAGATGGCTCACCGATTGATGCTTGCGCAAGAGGAAGCGATTGCTGAATCTCGCTTCGTTAGGGTGATCATGCATGAAACATCTCAGCCTTTGCTTACTTTTTACCGTAGTGATTCAAGGCTTTTGCTGTGCGGATGTAACCAAGCTCTCTACTGAGGATCGCAAGATATTACAGGATTCCTCGCGATTCCACGAAGTTCATTCCACCAAAGATTTACCGCCCGCAGTTGTTGCTCTTTGTGCCAACGACAAACGGAGGCTCGCCGATCCAGGTCAGAATTGGAACGCAACTGATGCCATCACGGACCCTACTCTCCCATGGAAGCGCGTGATTTGGGCGGCGGTAGGAAGCGATTATTACGTCGTTCATTACGAGCGCGGCGGAATCGATCACAGCTTTCACATCTTGGTTGCCAAGCTTACGAAAAATGACACGAAACCGAAGGTGGTTTGGCGCGCGGTTGGACACCAACTCAAAGATTACACAGCATTTCTTGACGCATTGCGAAGCGGGAAGTTGGATGACCGTTTAGATTACGCGCATTGAACGATCCTGCTAGCCGTTGCATTGCCACTGCGTTGATGTCTGCAGTCTTGCAGCCAATGACGCCATTGACTGCCTCAAAAAGCCGATAAATTGCGAGGCCTATTGTTCCGTGCGAGTCTCGTCGCGCGATGTTTTATCGGAGATCAACTCTCGCCGCCTTACTGGCGCTGATTTCCTTTTCGTTTTTCGGAACACTGACTGCGAGCGCGTGGATGTTCCCGCAAAATTATGACTGGCGATATCGAGTCATCTCCAACTTGCTTTCACCGCGGGATAATCCAAACCATTATTGGCTGGCTGCCTGTGGCATGGTGTTGACAGGATTGTTGATGCTGCCATTCGCCGGACATTTGCATCGATATTTGGGGGTAATCGCGCCGGGAGTGGCAAGGATTAGTGCCGGGACGTTTGCGGCAGGAATCGTCACACTGATTTGCGCCTGCTTTGTGGTTCCGCAGCCTATGCACGAGGTCTTGGGCATTCGGCGCCTGCATGAACTTCTTGGACGCTCAGCCGCGGGATTTCTGGCTATCGGAATGTTATGCGGTTGCTGGTGCGCATGGAAAGGCCGCAGTCTGTGTGCGCCGCGATTGTTCTGGGTCTGGTCGTCAGTGACGCTGTTGCCACTGGTTGGGATTTTCTTCAGCGAATCCTTGTTGCTTCTTACACGCCTGAAACTCTCCTGGGCGATACCGATTCGCAGCGCGCTGCGCCATTCCGTGTTCTGGCACCTCGGCTTTTGGGAGTGGACCGGTGCTGTGGCAGTGTTTGTTTTTCTTTGTGCGGCGGTCTTCTTAACACCGCCACGGATGAGTTATCCGGCCGATGCTGCAAATTCCGTCTCAAGTTCCTATGCAACTCGAAGGAATTGATCACGTAGCTCTCGGCGTGCACGATATCGAGCGATCAGTGAAGTGGTACACCGAGGTCCTCGGGTTCGAGCGACTTCATGAAGGGATGTGGAACGGCGTTCCGACTTTTATTGGCAAAGGAAATACGGGCATTGCGTTGTTCCCCGCGAAGCCGGATGCAAAACCAACATCATTAAGTCATCGCGAAATTCGCATGCTTCATCTCGCGTTTCGCGCGGACCGGGAAAATTTTCTCGCCGCGCAGCGCGAATTGGAAAAGGGTGGAATCAAATTCGAATTTCAAGATCACGAGATCTCGCACTCGATTTATTTCCGCGATCCCGACGGGCATCAACTTGAGATCACCACTTACGAAATTGAAAAGCGATCCTAATTTTCGTTAGGCGACAAATCATATCTTTCGAGTAACCTAAATCCCCTGGGGATTTGCCGCCTCGCGCGCGCGTAGAGGCATTAGAGAAAGACCCGTCGGCTTCGTTTCAATGACCGTGCGCCGGCGGTGCGGCGAGTCCGACGAAAGATTAATCGTCAATACGTAGTCGCCGGAGATTTAATGGACTTGGGTAGTGGGCGGTGCGGCGAGGCCGACGAAGATGATGATGCCATCACCGCCTGGATTGCCGCCGATGGTGTCGATGGCGAAATCGGGCTTCCAGTTGTTAATCAACCAAAGGTTGCCGGCGTGATCTATGTTGACGTCGGTCGAACGCATCATGGGGATGAAGCATGGCGGCCCGCTTAAACCGTACAGTGGCTGTCCATCATGCAGAAGCACCTCACTACCCGCTGACGGAACTGTGTAGCCAGTACGCGGTGATATTGGATCGCCCACGTTGTGGCCCGGCGGAGCGTTGACGCCCCAAAGCTTGGTAAGTCTGCCCATGAAATTACTTCTGAGTCTGAGGGGACCGAAATTTCCCACCCATATGTTGTCTTCGCCATCGACTGTAATACCCCACGGACCGTCGATGCCGCCGCGGTTAAACTGACAGGAATGACATAGCTCCGCGCCGTCAGGTCCAAGCGCATAGACGAAGCCATCTCCCTGTGAGGCGACCCAGGCATTTCCCTGGGAATCGAGGGAGATACCCCTAAGTTGGTCGCCCAACAAGTGGCGAAATTGCTGCACCAGCTCCCCGTTGACGAGCGCGTATTTTGCAATCGTGGCGGGGGGCGAGCCGAGGCCGTTGGTGACCCAGGCGCTTCCGTCGGCGGCAATAGCAATGTCGAATGGACCGCCACCAACTTGTTGGTCGAAACCCACCGATTGGTACGGATTGCCGTGTTTGAACACAAAAACGCTGTTGTTGCCGAAACTTGAGATCCAGATATTCCCGTCCGCGTCTGCGGCCATTCCCTGTGCCCTGACAGGACCGCCCTGGTAAGCATCGGGCGGTGACACTGGCATGCCTGTCAGCGTGAAGCGCGAAACACTTCCATTTCCCGGGGATGGGGATGGAATGGGGGTGGGGCTGCAGTGGTCACTGTCACCCCAGCCGAAGTTCCCGAACCACACGGAGTGGTTATCGATTGTGACGCCGTAACCGGCACCGAGAACGCCGCCACCCGTCAGAGGCGACCGAGGCGTGCCGTTAGTGCCATCGGCCGGCTGGCCATTGGGTTTAAAAACCAAGTTAAACCTACCGGAGCATGGTGTGCCTTGGACCGTGTTGTTCGTGACCCACGCGTAACCTCGTCTGTCGAACGCGATGTTCCCGGGGCCGCTAATCAGGCGATCAGGCTCGTCGCTACCTGAATCGTTAATCTTGACCGTCACCGTCCAGGCATCCGGCATAGTAACAAGCGGCGGATCATACAAGTCGCTCAGCAACGTCAGCGCGAAGATCCGAACCACGTTCTGCCCCGGATCGCGAGCGAGGTTTGCCAGGGCCTGCGCGGTATTGTTTGGAGGAGGACCGCCTGCTGGAGTGGTCAGATCGAACAGATTCGCTGTGACGGTTGGATCATTTACGCACGCTGCCAGCAAATTGGCGAGCGATCGTGTGGAACGCAGTGAATTCGTTTGGTCCGCATTCGGCGAGCTTAACAGCACGGGCGACGATTGGCCGGTCGCGAACGCGACGATGTTGTCGTTCATCCCGGCGGCGATCTGGAGGCCAAACGAATTGCCGGAGATCACGCCGGTCCTGAGGAATTGAGCCATTGAATAGCTGGCAGCGACAGTGGTCAGCTCGTTAATCGTGACGGATATAGGCAGGCTTGGGCCAAGAACAGTGACGAACTCCACACCTTCGCTAACGTCAGCTTGAACAAAGAAGATACTGTGTGAGGTGCTTCTCGTGTAACGAATGCTGAACCGACCCGAACCATCAGTGGTCGCCTGGCCCAGTATCGTCGGCTCTTCGGTTGTCGCTTCGAACAAGCTGACGTGAACATTCGGTAGAGGTTGGCTGGAAGTGGTGCCGCCTGTTTGAACCACGCCGCTCAGGGACCTGGGATTTGCTGATGAAACTCCCTCCGCAGCTAGCAAGATCGCCGCTCCTGTCAGCAGAACACGCGTAATCGTGATTAAGTAATTCTTCATCGAGATTTTGTTCATTTTCTTTTGGGGGCTAATTCGATCAACTCAAGATTGTACCCGGTGAGCAATTAGATTAGTTGTGTTCCGTCCCTTCACAATCGAGATTTGAGCAGCACTTCTCGTATTTTCCCGCTGCTGCAGGGGACATGGTTCATTGCCGCCGACCTTTGCGATCCCGACGGCTCGAGACCAGAGATCACGACCTACGAATTGGAGGGGTGAGGCCTAGAAAATGCGCCTTTAAAAGATGCGCTAATTCGGTCTAATTCCCGTCAGGCAAGAAATCATCTTTAGATCAGTAAGTTAGATTCTTATGTCCACATCACCATTACCATTTCCCACCGACGAAGAACTTCCTGAAGACGTTCTCAGGCGTCTTCGGGACCGTCCGCCCATCTCCATTTACCGCCTTATTGCAACCGCACCGCAGTTGTTGATTCCGTGGACCGATCTGG
>QHOK01000199.1 GCA_003218755.1 Verrucomicrobiota bacterium | reverse complement strand
TGGCCCTCGAGAGTACCGTTTTTCCCGTCCCGAGCGAAGTGGTGATTCCGCCCGCCGCGATCGTGGCGGCGACGCAGCAAGGCACGGGAATGTCGCTCGTGGGCGTGGTCATCGCGGGAACGCTGGGATCGTGGTTCGGCTCGGCCATTATGTATTGGGTCGCGCGCTGGCTGGGTCGCGCCGCGATACTGCGATGGGGCAAGTACTTTTTCGTGCCGCCGGACAAGCTGGCTCGCGCCGAAGTTTTTCTGCGCCGCTATGAGGCCGGCGGCATTTTCTTTGCGCGCTTGCTGCCGGTGATTCGCCATCTCATTTCCATTCCGGCGGGAATCGTCCGCATGGGTTTTTTGAAATTCAGTTTCCTCACGCTGATCGGGGCGGGCGCTTGGTGCAGCGTGCTGGCCTGGCTCGGCGGACGTGTCGGCGCGAAGCTGACTTCCGCGCAGTTGCAGGATGCCGACGCGATTATCAAGGCGACGAAATCCCAATCTTTCCCGATCGTCGGAGCGGTGCTGCTGGTTTGTGTCCTTTATTTCGTCGCTATGAAATTGACCGCGCCGAAGTCAGCGCCGGTTGAGACACTGAGATAGCGCGTTTCTCTATCGGCCCGTCCAAAACATTAATGTTCGAAAATTGAACAAAAGTGTCGCCCAACGGTCAGTGCTAGATGAACAAAGTATGAATAATTGCATTGGGCTTATGGATGAGATGTTCGCAGTTGGGAATGGCACCGGAACTGCTCTCGGAAAAAACGGGCACAATATGAAAAGAAATCGGCAAATTCTAAAGCGGCACACCAGGTTGTCTCTTGGCGATCTCATCGTGGCGGTGAGTTCCTGCACGAACAGCAGCAGGGAAACGGTCGCGACGGTTGCGGATCTTCTTGCCAGCGGCAAGGTGCGGTTGCAAGACAACGGGCGTTTCCTGCGCGCCCGCGTCTGTTAAGCGAGGCCCGACTCGGTTCCCTCGCAGTGCTGTAAAGTCCGCTGTCTCAGCGGACTTTGCGTTTTGCGCTAAAGGGTCGATGCGCTTGAGGAATAGCGCACGCTACATCGCACGTGGTTCGCAGGATTTGCGTGATCAACAAAACACTTTTCGCGTAAGTCGACCGCTTTTATCTTAATGCAGTGATCGACCGTTATTCCCGGCCAGAGATGAGCAAAATCTGGTCGGACGAGCGCAAGTTCCAGATTTGGCTGGAGATTGAAGTGCTCGCCTGCGAGGCGATGGCGGAGCTTTGCCAGATTCCAAAGGAGGACGCTGCGGAAATTCGAAAGCGCGCGCGATTTTCGATTCCTAAGATTCTGGAGATCGAGAAGCGAACGAACCACGACGTCATCGCTTTTCTCGAAAACGTCGCTGAATCGGTCGGACCAGCTTCGCGCTGGATACATCAGGGGCTGACCTCATCGGATATTTTAGACACGACGCTCGCGGTCCAGCTGAACGAGTCCTGTAAAATTCTCCTCGAGGATCTCCATGCATTGCGGGTGGTGATCGCCGAGCAAGCGCGCCGGTTCAAAATGACCCCTATGATCGGGCGCAGCCACGGCGTCCACGCCGAACCAATCACGTTCGGACTAAAGCTTGCGCTGATGTATGACGAATTTGGGCGCGGCCAGGAGCGGCTCACCCAAACGTGCGAGCGGATTCGTGTCGGCAAGATAAGCGGAGCGGTCGGCACGCATGCGCACATCGATCCAAAGATTGAGCGCACGGTTTGCGAGAAGCTTGGATTAAAACCGGCGACACTCTCAACACAGATCGTGCAGCGCGATCGGCACGCGGAATTTATGAGCATGCTCGCCGTGATCGCTTCCAGCATCGATCGTTGGGCAACAGAATTTCGGCATCTCCAGCGCACTGAAGTTCTCGAAGTGGAAGAATTTTTTGGCGAAGGCCAGAAGGGCAGCTCTGCCATGCCGCACAAGCGCAACCCAATCACAAGCGAGCGTTTGAGTGGTTTAGCGCGTGTGATTCGCGGGAACGCAGTCGTCGCATTGGAGAACGTGGCGCTCTGGCATGAGCGCGACATCAGTCATTCGAGTGCCGAGCGAATCATTCTGCCCGACTCATGTATCCTGCTCGATTACATGCTCGCGAAATTGCGCGACATCGTCGAAAAGTTCCAAGTCTATCCGGAGCGAATGGCGGAAAATCTCGCTCTGACGAAAGGCCTGTATTTCAGCCAGTCCATTTTGCTCGCTCTCACGCGAGCAGGCGCGGAACGGAAGACAGCGTATGAAGCCGTGCAACGCGCGGCTATGAAAACCTGGAAAGGCGAGGGGACATTTGCCGAAAACGCAAAACGCGAACCGGGCATCGCGGCGAAACTTTCATCATCCGAGATCGATCATCTTTGTTCGCTGGACATTCATTTCAAATACGTCGATGGAATATTCAAAGCGCTTGGTCTGGAGTAGGCAGTCTGGTCCGCAGGTCCGCCGACCGTGCTATTCGTAGCGAAGCGCCTCGATCGGATCGAGATTGGCGGCGCGATAGGCGGGGTAGAGACCGAAGCCGATCCCGATGGCCGAGCAGACAAGGAGACCGGCAAGCGCCCAGCCGTAAGGGAAAATTACGTCCACCTTGAGCCACGCTGCGAGCAGATCGCCAGCGACGATTCCGAGAATGATTCCCAGAACACCGCCAGCCTCGGAAATGAAAACGGCCTCGGTCAAGAATTGCCGCAAAATATCGTGGCTACGGGCACCGATCGATTTGCGGACGCCGATTTCCTTTGTGCGTTCGGTCACGCTCACCAGCATGATGTTCATGATGCCGATTCCTGCCGCGACCAAGGCGATGAGACTTATGACGAACGCGCCCACTCGGACATAGCCCGCGACGTTAACAAATGCGCTCTTGAGCGAGTCGTTGCTGTAAATCTCGAAATCGTTCGGCTGGTCCGGGCGTAAGCCGCGCGCGATACGCATGGCGCCGATGCCGCGATCGAAGGTGCGATTGTAAGTATCTTGGGTGAACGCTTGCGTCGCGATATTGACGGTGCGTTTCGCTTCGCCGTAATCCTCGAAAAACCGCGTGATCGGCATGATGCAAAGGTCGTCCTGGCTTTGGCCGAAGGCTGTCCCTTTTTCGGCGAGCACGCCCACGATCATGTAAGTGTGTCCGCTGACGCGCACGACTTTGCCTATCGGCGTCTCGTGCGGAAACAACCTTTTCTCGATCATCTTTCCAACGACAATCACGCGCCGCGAAAGATCGACGTCTTCATCGTTCAAATTGCGGCCGTAACCGAGAGTGTAAGCGTTCGCGGTGAGAAAACTTCGATTCGTACCGACAATGAGAAGACTTGGCGTTGTCTTTACGCCGTTGTAAACCGCTTGGCCTTTCACTTCGTAGCCAAAACTCTTGAGGCAAATCTCGCGTGCCTCGCCTTCCATCAATCGGTAATAATGTAGCGCCTGTTGGTAGGTGATGTTGTGTCGGTTGCGAAATTTTTCCTGCACGTCGCCGCTCGCGCTGACATTGGCCGGATATTTGGCGAACTGAAAGATGTTGGAACCGAGAAAGCTAATGCCGTTCTCAATCGAGTATTGCAATGCGCCGATCGCGGTCATGACTGAAATTACCGAGAAGACGCCGATGGTGACGCCGAGCATTGTCAGCGCGGAGCGCAGCTTGTTCGCGCCGAGCGACGACCAGGCCATCTTAATGATCTCACTAAATAACATCGTCAAAACCCGAAACTCGAAATCCTAAATCCGAAACAAATTCCAAATTTCGAAATTCAAATTTACTCTTCCGATTTGCGGACGATGGCGCCGAAAATTTTCATTAGCTCTCGCGCTTCGGCTAAAAGATTCGCTCTTGCTGACTCGAGTTCCCCGTCGCAATCGAGCAATCGTAGCCAATAGCCGCTTTCTTTGGCTTCGCGGCGGCAAGTCTTGATCTTCATCACAAAATCCTTTTTTCCGATCGATTCGTTCGCCTCGATGTAGTTTGCGCCGATTGATCCAGAGGAGCGGATGAGCTGCTTCGCGTCCTCAATGTTCGCAATCGTCCGCGGCAGCTTTTTGACAAACGCGCGACTCGCCTTGGCGAACTCAAACGTCCGATCCTCAAGATCGTACCGCTTGGAATCATCGTTGGTTGGCATTTCGGCGTCTTAAATTTTGATCATTCGAATTTGTTTCGGTATTCGATATTCGGATTTGGAATCTTTTATTCATATCTGAGCGCCGCCACTGGATCGAGGCGGGAGGCTGTCCAAGCCGGCGCGAATCCCGAGAACAAGCCGGTGAGTATTGAAACGATCATGCTTACCATCACGAGCGCGAGCGAGAAATGAACCGGAAACGACGGGAAAGCTTTTCCGATGCCGAAGCACATTAAATAAGCAAATACGAGCCCGATAAATCCACCGAGGAGACAAAGCGCTGTCGATTCGATCAGGAATTGCAGCAGAATTGTTCGCCGCCGCGCGCCGAGCGCTTTGCGTGTTCCGATTTCTTTGGTGCGCTCTTTCACGCTAACGAACGTGATGTTCATGATGCCAATGGCGCCAACGAAAAGCGAAAGGCCTGTGATAAAGAGCCCGGCAATCGCAATTGAGTTTTTCACCGGATCGAGGGTGCTTTTAAAAGCCTGTTGTTCGTTGATCGAGAAATCGTCCTTTTTATCCGGTGGCAATCCACGCACGCGTCGCATTAAACCGGTGAGCTCATCCTTGGCATCTGCGAGTCTGGTCTTGTCCTTCACTTTGACGCGAACGTCCGATTCGCTTTTGGCCGAAAAATACTTGTTAAACGCCCCCAGCGGCATCGCCACCATCGAGTCCCAACTGAACAAACCGAGAAAGGTGCCCTGACGCGTGTTTACGCCAATGACTTTGAACAATTGACCATTGATTAGCACCAATTTATCGATCGGGCTTTGGGAAGGGAAAAGCGCGTCGGCCACGTCATAGCCAATCACGACAACATTGGCGCCGCCACGCGACTCGAGCTCGTTGAAGAATCGCCCGGCCGTACAATCTATGGTTGATGTTATGATGAAGTCCGATGTCGTTCCGAGAACAAAGACGTTGTCCACCTGATTGCCGCCGTATTTGATTGATCGCATCAAATTCGACGTGGGCACCGCCACAACTAGGTTCGAGTTCGGCGTCGCCGCGATCATCCTGTTCAAGGTCTCGGCGTATTCAGTCTTGATTTTTTTGCGGTCGCGGTAGTTCCACCAATCGTCCACTGGCTTCCACGGCCACTGGGTCACGTAGAGAACGTCATCGCCGAGCACGGCCATGCTTTTATCGAAACCGATTGATATCCCGTTCACCGCGGTGCCCATCAACGTCACAGCGATAATACCGATAATAACCCCGAGCGCCGTGAGCGTTGACCGCGTGAGGTTCGAGCGCATTTGCGCGGCCGCGATCTTCCAACTCTCGGTCAGCTCGTAAAGAAAACGTTTCATTCGAACTTATCTCGCAACCGGTAGGTCGAGCTCCGGAATAAAACCCGCGTGATCCATCTCGATGAGTCCGTCGCGTAAATGCACCGTGCGCCGCGCGTGCGCTGCGATATCCCGTTCATGCGTCACAAGTATGATTGTGTTGCCGCGTTGATATAAATCCTCGAACAACCCCATGATTTCTTCGCCGGTTTTAGAATCGAGGTTACCGGTCGGCTCATCCGCCAGAATAATCGACGGGCCGTTGACGAGCGCGCGCGCGATGGCCACGCGCTGACGTTGGCCGCCAGAAAGTTCATTCGGTTTGTGGTGAATGCGATCGCCCAGGCCAACATCCGCCAGCACCTGGGTCGCGCGTGCTTCGCGCCGCTCAGGCTCGATGCCGGCGTAAATGAGCGGCAGCTCGACGTTACGCAACGATGTTGCTCACTCATAGCGGCCGGAAGATGGCGTATCCAGGCAACCGAGCATGTTCATGAGCGTCGATTTGCCGCTTCCGCTTGGGCCCATGATAGCGATGTATTCGTTGCGGTGAATCTGCAAAGTCACGCCGCGCAACGCGCGCACGACTTCCTCGCCCATCACGTAATCTTTGGTGATGTTCTCGATATCGATCACGACCGGCCCAAGCGGTCTGATTGAATTTCGAGTTTCCATCGCAACGTCGACCGTCGCTCGCCGAGACTACTTCATTCCTTCTTTGTCGAGCGTTACCTTGGCGCCCTCCTTCAACTTCCGGCTAATCGCGCTATAACTCCCCGAGATCACTTCGTCGCCGGGCTGAATTCCGATTTGGATTTCCGTGTAAGTGTCGTCGGAAATACCAGTCGTGACTTTCACCATGTGCGCCTTGTTGCCTTTTTTTAGGAACACAACCTTCGCCAGTCTTTCGCGCTCTTCTTTCTGCGCCGCTTTCTCCGCCCGCTCATTGACGAACTCCGCGTTGTTATCGCCTTTGTCGCGCTGCGCCACCTTCTTCTTTTTCTTTTCGATTTCTTCTGGACTCAAATTGCTGTCACCGGTGCGAATGGTCACGGCCTGCATCGGCACTGCCACGACGTCCTTCACCTCATTCGTTTGGATTTCCGCGGTACAGCTAAGGGCGGGCTTCAGTACCACATCGTGGTCTTCGATTCGAATTTTCACCTCAAAGTTTGTGACCTCTTCCTGAGTACCGGCGCCGGTTGTCTTTCCGGTGTTACCGATTTGGTAAACGTTGCCTTTAAATCTCCGATCGCCATAAGCGTCGATTTTCACTTCGGCTTTGTCGCCCACCTTAACATTCACGACGTCGTTCTCGTTCACATCAACGCGCGCTTCCATGTGGCTAAGGTCAGCCACGCGCATCACTTCCGTTCCGGCGAATTGTCCCGTAGCCACGAGACGTTCGCCCAATTTGCTGTTAAGAACTGTGACCGTGCCATCAATAGGCGAATAAATTGTCGTCTTCGATAATTGGTCGCGAGCCTGACTCGAGCCGGCCTGCGCGCGCTCAATTTCGTGCAGGGAGCTTTCGAAAGTGTTCTTCGCAACGTCGTACGCAGCTTGCGCAGCATTGAATTTCTGCTCGGAGATCAGCTTCTTGTTGAACAGGTCCTCCGCCCTTTTGAAGTCATGTTCCGCTTTCAACATCGTCGCCTTCTGCTGAAGGTTGGTCGCTTTCGCTGCGCTGATCGCCGCTTCCTGTTGTTCCAATAGGGCCCTGTAAGAGTCTGGTTTAATCTTTACAAGGAGATCGCCTTTCCTGACCGCTTTCCCATCTTCTACTGGAAGCTCGATGATCTCGCCCGCTACCTCGGGGGAAATTTTTACTTCTGTTTCCGGCTGGACTTTTCCTGTCGCCGAGACCGTTTGCACGATCGTTTTGCGAATCGCGTTCTCCGTTGTGACCGGAATCGGCTTCTCGCGCTTGCTCCAGATGATCGACACAGCGATCCACAGTACGACCAGGCTAATCGATCCATAGATGATTTGCTTTTTTCGCCGAGCACGACGCTGCTTCGTCGTCACTGGCGCGGGCGCAGGCGTGGTTACAGTTTGGTGCATTGGAGCAGCGGCTGTCGGGATGAAAGCGTCAGAGTTAGTTGCTTGTTTGACTCTTGCAAACGAAATCCCGTTCATGACGATCTTAGGATGCGGCCAGGAACGGCTTTGGATTCAGCTAATTGCCGCTTCGTTGGACGGTTGTGCTCTTGTCCTCAAATCCGACGGCCTGTTGTCGTGACGAGCGCGAATTTGCTCAATCGCCCACGCCGCATGCTCTGCAATCAAAGGCTCGGGATCAGCTGCCGCGCGTTTGAGCGCCGGAATGTCCGACACGTCGCCTACGTTACCTAAGGCGACGCACACGTTGCGCAGGAAACCGCGGCGCTTAATTCGTTTTATCGGCGATTTTTTGAAAAGTCGGCGGAACTCCGTGTCGTTTAGTCCCAAATAGTCCCGCAGGCACATGCCGGTCGTCGATTGGCGCGCCGAGAAAGCTGTTTCCTGTGAAACTTGGGCGAATCGGTTCCAAGGGCAGACCTCCAGACAATCGTCGCAACCGAAGATCCGATCTCCGATAAGCGGGCGAAGCTCCAGCGGAATGGAACCTTTTAACTCGATCGTCAGATAAGAGATGCAGCGACGCGCATCAAGTCGATGCGGAGCAGTAATCGCACCGGTCGGGCACGCTTTGATGCAGCGCTCGCACGTTCCGCAGCGATCGGGCACTGGCTCATCCGGCGGCAATCCGAGCGTCGTCAAAATCTCTGCGAGAAAGAACCAGGTCCCAAGGCGTTCATCGATTAACATCGTGCTTTTGCCGTGCCAACCCATACCAGCTTGTGCGGCGTGATCGCGTTCCAAGATCGGCCCGGTATCCACGTAACATTTTTGCCGTCCGCCAAATTCGCGAAGGAACTTGTCGATTTTGTCGAGTTTGCGTTCGACAACTTGGTGGTAATCGTCGCCCCACGCGTACCGCGCGATCTTTCCCTTGGCGGTGACCTCAGACGCTTGAACTTGTTCACCCTGAAAATAATTCAGCGCCAATACAACGATCGATCGCGCACCGAGCAGAACTTTCTGTGGATCGCAACGCTTTTCCTCGCCGCGCTCCATGTAATTCATTTCGCCGTGCGCGCCCTCGCGCAACCATTCGCGAAATTCAGTTGCATGGGCCGGCGCCGTGCACTCCGCTATGCGACATGAATTGAAACCAATTTCGTGCGCAAAAGAGACGAGCTGTTCCTTTAATTTCTCGCTCGAAATCTGAATCATCTTGTAGGCGGGATCGGTGATCCCGGTCTCCAATTGCGGCCAAGCTTCCTGAGCTTACTCACAATTGCCACGGCAACTTCTTCGTCTGTAAGCATTGACGTATCAACCCGGATTTGCGCAATTTTGGCATAAAGTGGCAGGCGTGCCTGTAACATTCGCGCGAACGCCTCTCTTGGATTCTCCGCGCGTAGCAGCGGTCGATTCCCGGATCGCCATGCGCGTTCGAAAAGCGTTTCTTCGTTGCAGTCCAGCCATACCACGATGCCAAGCTGTTTTAGCAAATGCATATTCTCTTTGCCTACTACGATTCCGCCGCCCGTTGCGATGATCGTCTGTTTAGCCGGTGTCATTTCACGAAGTGCTTGAGTTTCGATTTCGCGAAAGACTTGCTCGCCGTATTTGGAAAAGATTTCGGGGATCGAGGTTCCGAAATGCGAGGCAACGATGTCATCGATATCCACTAAGGCGAGCTTCGTCCGCAGCTGCAGGCAACGTCCAACGGACGATTTGCCTGCGCCCATCATCCCGATGAGAACGATCGATTTGTTGCGGCAATTTATGATACAATATCTCATTAACACCTGGCTTCAGCTAGATGCTTACGCAGAAGGATCGGGGAAGCCGGGCTTGGCGTTTCACAGAAACGCCCTACAATTTGCCCATGCCTGAATCGAAGCCTGTCGTCGCCATTATTATGGGCAGCAAATCCGACTGGGAAACGATGCGGCACGCTGCAGAAACGCTCAATGCTCTTGGTGTGCCGAATGAAGCGCGCGTACTATCTGCTCATCGCACTCCCGATGCTACCGCAGAGTTTGCTCGGACAGCAGCCGATCGGGGGTTCCGAGTGATCATCGCCGGCGCCGGCGGCGCAGCACATTTGGCGGGAGTCATTGCTGCTCATACGTGGCTGCCCGTTCTCGGTGTCCCGATTCAATCGAAGCTTCAGGGACTCGACTCGCTTTTATCGACAGCTCAAATGCCGAGCGGGATTCCCGTCGGCACATTGGCGATTGGGGAAGCGGGCGCGAAAAACGCCGCCCTTCTCGGCGCTGCGATTCTCGCCACGTCCGATAAGACGATTCGCCAGAAATTGGAAGCATTCCGCAAAAATCAGTCCGAAGCCGTACTGGCCGCGAAATTGCCAAAATGAAGACAGCGATTTCAACCGACCGCGCTGCGGCGGTTGAACTGCTGCGCAAAGGCGAAATCGTCGCGTTGCCCACAGAAACCGTTTACGGACTCGCTGCTGACGCGCTGAACCCAATTGCGGTGGCGAAAATCTTTGAAGCGAAGGAACGACCGCGCTTCGATCCGCTGATCGTTCATCTACCATCCGGCGACTGGTTGGAAAAAATCGCTGATCTTCCGGAACGAAGCCAGCGACTGATCTCAAAACTAGCCAACAGATTCTGGCCCGGCCCATTCACGATAATTTTGCCGAAGCGCCAAATCGTTCCTGAAATTGTTACTGCGGGCCTTGATACCGTCGCGCTGCGAATCAGCGCGCAGCCAGTGTTTGCCGAAATCGTTCAGCTGTTTGGAAAACCACTTGCCGCGCCTAGTGCCAACCGTTTCGGCCGAGTCAGTCCCACCACAGCGAATCACGTGCTCGATGAACTCGACGGACGAATCCAGCTCATCATCGACGCAGGCCCAACCGAGCATGGAATTGAATCGACCATCATCGCCGTCCGCGGAAATAGCATCGAGGTTTTGAGGCGTGGTCCGATTACAGCTGAGCAACCGCGCCGAAGCATTTTTGCCGCAGAAGAACCAGCAGGTCGGTTTGTTAGCGTGGCATCCTGTACCAAGCAATGGCGCTCTCCAGATCGCCCAGCGGCGGGCTAGAGACCGCCGCTCCTTGAAATTTGCCGCCGTTCGACATCTGAGCGAGCGGCAAGACCTTCGCGAAGCGGCTGCGAACCTGTTCCGCTACTTGCGCGAGCTCGATGTGCTCGGTCTCGATCTTATCGTTGCGGAACGAGTTCCCTCTCGAGGACTCGGTGCGGCGATTCTTGATCGCCTCGAGCGGGCGTCGCACGGCCAGGCTGTCGCCCCAGACACGCCTGAATAAATCCTTTGAACAGCGGATGCGGCTTGTTCGGTTTGCTTTGGAATTCGGGATGATACTGGCAGCCGACAAAATACGGGTGATCGCGCAATTCGATTAGCTCGGCGAGCGCGCCATCCGGTGAAGTTCCTGAAATCACAAAGCCTTTTGCGTTCATTCGATCGCGATATTCCATGTTGAACTCGTAACGGTGTCGGTGCCGCTCGGTGACCTCGGTGTCACCGTAGATTTTTTCCGCGAGCGTGCCTTCAACAATTTTGGTTGGCCATGTGCCCAGCCGCATGCTTGCCCCTTTGTTGCGAACACTACGCTGCTCTTCTAATAGCGAGATGACCGGCTCTGCGGTGGCCTTGTCGAATTCAGTGCTGTTTGCGTTCTTGATTCCACAGACGTTCCTTGCGAATTCAATCGTGGACACCTGCATGCCGAGACAAAGACCCAGAAACGGAATCTTGTGCTCGCGCGTGTAACGCGCGGCGTTGATTTTCCCTTCAGCTCCGCGAACACCAAACCCGCCAGGAATCAGGACGCCGGCCACATCTTTCAATTCGGCATCTACCCCGTGCTCCAGCGATTCGGCATCAATAAGTTTGAGATCGATTCCGCAGTCCTCGCTCGCAGCGGCGTGGGTGAGCGATTCGTAGATGCTCTTGTAGGCGTCGCGGACGTCCATGTATTTGCCGACCACCGCGATCTTGACACGTTTGCTTGGACTGACGACGCGCTCGACGAATTTACGCCAGTCTGCCAGATCAGGCGCAGGCGTTTCCAGATGCAAAAGATCGCACACCAGTTGATCGAGTCCCTCGGCATGCAGGGTCAATGGGACTTCGTAAATCGTATGCTCGACGTCGCGTTCCTCGATGACGGCTTTTTCGGAAACGCTGCAGAACATCGACAGTTTCCGACGCACATCACGATCGAGCGGTTTTTCGGCGCGGCAAATCAACACCTGGGGCTGCAAACCGATCTCGCGAAGCTTCGCTACGCTTTGCTGAGTGGGCTTTGTTTTTAATTCATGCGCGGCCTTGATGTACGGAACAAGCGTGACGTGCATATTGATCACATTTTCTGGGCCGACTTCGAGAATGAACTGCCGGATCGCTTCCAGAAATGGGAGACCCTCAATGTCGCCAGTCGTGCCCCCGATCTCCGTGATCACGACGTCGTATTTGCTTTCATCGGAAAGTTCGCGGATGCGATCTTTGATCACGTCAGTGACATGCGGAATTACCTGCACAGTCTTGCCGAGATAATCGCCCCGCCGCTCCTTTAAAATCACTGTCTCGTAAACCTGACCACTGGTCAGGTTGTTATGTCGAGTAAGGACACAATTGGTGAAGCGCTCGTAGTGACCAAGATCGAGATCGGTCTCAGCGCCGTCGTTGAGCACATAAACTTCCCCGTGCTGGAACGGGTTCATCGTCCCGGGATCAACATTCAGATAAGGATCGAATTTTTGGAGAACTACGCGCAGACGACGGGCTTCGAGCAGCGTGCCGAGCGAGGCTGCGGTCAAGCCTTTGCCTAACGAACTAACGACGCCACCAGTAACAAAAATGTATCTCATCTGGAGAGAGCCCTCTGTTGTGCGCGAGCGAGTTTTTGCTCCAGCGCTTTTGCGTCGTCCGGCGTATCCACGCCGGGTGAACCATGTCTAGTAACGAGCACATGAACTTTTACACCATTTTCTAATGCGCGCAATTGTTCCAACGACTCGGCCTGCTCCAGAGGACTTGGTTTCCACTTCACAAACTGCAGGAGCGCATCGCGACGAAAACCGTAAATGCCCTGATGGCGCAGATAGCGAACACGTGAACGGTTGGCAGGGTAGGGGATAACGCTTCGCGAGAAGTAAAGAGCGCAATTGTGCTGATCCAGGACGACTTTGTTTTGGTGCGGTGATTCTGCTTCCGTGGGATTGCTGAACGGATGCGCAGCTGTAACAATCTCGATCTTACGATCCGACTGCAGTTTTTCGACGAGCTTGTCGATTAAACGCGGATCGACCAACGGTTCATCCCCCTGGATGTTAATCACGAACTTGAAGTCTTTCGCATGGCGTGCGACTTCGGCCACCCGATCGGTTCCGCTACGGTGTTTCGGCGAAGTCAACGCGACCTCGGCGCCCCAATCGAAAGCGGCCTCTGCGATGCGCAGGTCGTCAGTGGCAACGATGAGCGCGTCCAGTTTTTTCGCGTGCCAACAGCGCTCCCAGACATGACGTAAAAGAGGCTTGCCAGCAACAACATGGAGCGGTTTTCCCGGAAAACGTGTAGAACCCCAGCGCGCTGGAATAATGCCTACGGTTTTATGCATTGAGACGAACGACAAATTGAGGCGCATTTAAACGCGCGGTCACCCCGAGCGAAGCGAAGGACCCCGTGCCCTTGATCGTGGCACACAAATGCTCGCTTGCGTGCTCGATCACCGAGCGCGAGGTCCCTCGCCGTCTTTGCGGCTCGGGATGACATCGTGATCATGATTGCTGGTCTAAAATGATTTGCGTCGCTGCGGACAAGTCCTCAGTAATCCAATCTGCATTGCTGCCGCCCGTGTCGCGCCGAGGTCCGGTTTTAACCCGGATCGCGCGTACACCGGCGTTGTGCCCGCATTCGACGTCGGTCTCCTTATCGCCAATCAAGAAGGAACGAGAAAGATCAAGTTGATGTTCTCGCGCGGCCGCGAAGATCATTCCAGTCGCCGGCTTCCGACAGTTACAGTGCTGGCCGGGAGCGTCCGGACAAAAATAAGATGCATCGATCAAACCATCGCCCAGTTGCCGCAACACTTCTGCTTCGACCGCTCGATATTGTTCCAGTGTGAACAGACCGCGACCGATGCCGCTCTGATTTGTAATGATAATGAGTTTGAACCCGTTCGATTTCAAGCGCCGCAGCGCTTCCGGCGCGCCGGGAAAAATCTTCACGTCATTCGGGTCCGAACAATAGTCGCGGTCCTCAATGATAGTTCCGTCGCGATCGACAAAAACCGCCGCGGACAGCGCATTAGCCATGTTCGCTGTCCTGTCGGAAACTAGCGATAAGTTCATCTCGGGTCACGGTCGCCGTTCCAAGTTTGCTGACCACGACTGCGCTTCCGTGGTTGGCGATTTCCGCTGCCTCAATCGGAGTCGCTCCGCAGACGAGTCCAAGGGTAAAAAGCGCTATAGCAGTATCGCCGGCGCCTGAGACATCGAAAACTTGTCGTGCCTTGGTTGGAATGTAATGCGGCGTTTCGTTTTGCTGAAAAAGCATCATGCCGTGTTCGCCGAGCGTGACGAGAACATATTTTGTTTCCCATTGCTTAAGAAGCGCTTCGCCGGCGCGCATGAGATCGACGTCGTGTGGCGGAACAGTATCCGGATCGCGTCCCGGAATACTAGCGGCAAGCAGGGCTTCCACGCGGTTCGGCTTAACTACTGTAACACCACGCCAATCCACCAAGTGGCGGGGATTGGGATCAGCCGCGACGATCTTGCCGGCCGAGCGCGCGTCATCGGCGATTTGCGAAACCATCTTCGTCGACAAAAAACCTTTGCCATAATCTTCGAAAATGATCGCGTCGATCTCTGGAATATTCTTTTGGACCGCTGCCACGATTTGCTGAAGTTGCTGTGGCGATGGCCCGGTAAACTGTTCGCGATCGACACGGACAACTTGTTGATGACGCGCGATGATCCGCGTCTTCAGAATCGTGCGAAACGACTCGTCTTCAACCGTATTCGAGATATTGATTTTTTGTCCGGCCAGTAGGTCCTGGAGTTGCTGGCCACTGCGATCTTTTCCGAGCAAACCGATGATCGCGATGTGATCCACAAACTCGCGCAGGTTCCGCGCAACGTTGGCAGCGCCTCCGGGGTAGAACGATTCTCCGGTCACCTCCACAACCGGAACCGGCGCCTCCGGCGAGATGCGGCCGACTTTTCCCCACACAAATTCGTCGAGCATCAGATCGCCGATGACTGTTATCCGTTTGGAAGGCGCGCGATCGAGGAGCTGCTCTAGTCGGTTCAGATTCATAGGGCATGCAGGCAGGGATGCGACCGGAGCAGCGAAATGGTTCGAATAACGTCAGTCAAATTGTTTTCAGCAGCGATTTGTGTATCGCAGCCGTTCCGGTTAAAGTTCGCTCCATTAAATCCTGAATACGAACCCGAAATCAACAGTCGAAGCTGCCAATGATTCTGTTTACTAGACATGTGAAGTTAAGCGTAGGTGTACTCTGTGGGTTTGCACTGTGCGCAAGTGCCGCCCAGGCCCCACAGCACATCAACATTAAACAATTAACGACTACTGTGGAAGACGTTGTCGTGCCGTTGCCGAACGAAATTTTCGGGGCGCTGAACAAATTAGGCTCGGTCAACTGGAAACAGCACGTCCGTAGCGATAAAGGACCCAATTTTACCGAGAGGCCGCGTATCGCTCTTTTACTTGGGACGGTGATCGCCGATGGTTTTATCGCCGTGCAAGCCGAAGACGCACCGGCCGTGAAAGACATTGGCCAGCGCGTCCTGGCACTGGCCAAGGGGATCGGTGTGGGAAATTCAATCACCCCACATGCGAAGGCGATCATCGACGCGGCAGACAAGCGCAATTGGGACAACGTACGCCAGGAACTGGATCGCACCCAAAACAGCGTGCAACAGGCGATGAACGAGGTGCACGATGAAAAATTATCGCAGCTTGTCAGCCTAGGCGGCTGGCTGCGTGGCACAGAAGTGTTGACCTCGGTCGTAAAGGAGCACTTTTCCAACGATGGCGCCGAACTGCTGCACCAACCCGATCTGCTTTCCTATTTTCAGACAAGGCTTCAGGCCATGCCAGAGTTTAATCTCCTGATCATTCGCGAAATTCAAGACGCTCTCGTCGAGGTGAAACCTTTGATTGATGTCGGTGATCGGCGCATTCCGCCCGAATCAGTAAAGAAGGTCAACGAAATCACGACACGGCTCGGCCATGGCATCGTGACGAGAGACTAAGATTTCCATGAAACGATTCGCGAAAGTTATGTTCCGGACGAGCTCTCTGCTACTCGTGCTCCTGGCACTCCAGCCTGCGATTTTCGCATCAGTGGATGACGCGCAGGCGTTTGCTCTTCAGGCGGCGGAACCATATGTGAAACAAGGATTCCAGGTACGCGAGGACTACTGGGGAGGCGACCTGGGGTCCGGAGAAAAAAAGGCAGTGCGGCAGCAATTGTTCAAAGGCAACGAATATTGGTTCTGGTTAGGAACAGAGGTCGATAAGGCGAAGGTCTCCGTTCACGTTTATGATTCGGACGGAAAGCTGGCGGAAGAATCAGACGGATGGGAGAAAGGCCACTTCGCGGCTGCACACGTGATTCCAAAAGCCACAGGCAGCTACTTCATCATAGTCAGCGTTGAGGAATCTCCAGAGGACCGCACCCATTGGGCACTGGTATATGGTTTCCGGTAAGTTTAGTGGCATTGGCTTTCAGTCAATCGATCGGCACAGATGCCGATGCCAGCTAGAAAATGACTGAGACGCGCACTTTGCAGTTTGAGAGCCCACGCGCTTTGCAGTCTCTCTACGCGAATGACATTAAACTCTTGAAGAACCTCGAGGACTCCCTTGGTGTGAAGGTGACCACGCGTGAGGGCTGGGTGAAGCTGGAAGGTGACCGAAGTCGTGTCGATAAAGCGCAGCAGCTGTTCGAACAACTGGAAAAAGCGCGCCAGCAAGGCTTGGACATTCAGAGACACGAATTTAATTACGCGCTCAAGGCCGTGACCGACGAGCACGATGAAAACCTCAGTGAGATTGTTTCGACCAAGATCATAACGTCGCTACGCAAGCCGCCGATTGTGGCACGAAGCGCGAACCAGCGGGCGTACGTTGAGGCGATTCAAAAGCACGATGTCGTTTTCGGAATCGGACCGGCTGGCACCGGCAAAACTTATCTCGCAGTCGCAATGGCGGTGGCGGCACTCAAGAAAGAGCAGGTGGCGCGCATAATTTTGACGCGCCCTGCCGTGGAAGCCGG
>QHOK01000289.1 GCA_003218755.1 Verrucomicrobiota bacterium | reverse complement strand
TGATCGATTCGGAGATCGTTTTCTGCATCGGGTTTTCACAGATGGTGAGATTGAATATTCGCTGTCGATGAAATTCCCGGCGCGTCACCTGGCCGCGCGTTTCGCGGCAAAAGAGGCTGTGTCGAAAGCGTTCGGCACGGGTATTGGCAAAGCGATGGGTTGGCGCAACATCGACATCCGCAAAAAGCCGAGCGGCGAACCATTTCTGGTTTTTTCGGGACCGGCGCAGGAGCTTGCTGCAAAACGCGGCGTCACGTCTGCCCTTATCACACTCAGTCATACTGAGCATCACGCGATGGCATCTGTTGTACTCGAAGGCACACCCTCTCAGCCGGGATAATCAGCACACCTCCGTTCCGTTTTTGAGTCCTCTCATAAGTCAGGCTTACTTTCTCGCATCGCGGCTGCAGCGACGACCTTCCATCCGCATCGCGTTTGTCGTCATCGCCCTCGTAGCAGCGGCGGCCGTCGTAATTGGCGATTTCGTGCGCAGCGCCGCCGCGCGCAGGTTGCGCGAGGCGATTCTTGCAGAGCTTCAGCCGGTCGCCTTGAAGAATTGTACGTTGAAACGCTTCGGCAGCGCCAATGACGGCGGATACCTGATGTGCGAGAATCTGATTGGGCCGCTCGATGCTGCGTACTCGTATGGTGTTGGTAGTAACGACGACTGGGGATGCGAGGTGTCGTGCCGGTATCACGTCCCGGTGCATCAGTATGACTGTTTTGATCCCGCACGGCCAACCTGCAACGGCGGCACGTTCGTGTTTCACAACGAATGTGTCGGCAATCGCAGCGGCTACAGGGGCTCGCGTTTCTTCGACACGCTGGAAAACCAGATCAGGAGGAACGGCGACACCGACCGACGGTTGATCATCAAGATGGACATCGAGGGCGCGGAATGGGATTCGCTCCTCGCAGCCCCCGACGAGCTGCTGGCGTCGATTCCGCAGATCACGATGGAGATGCACGGTTTCGACGATCCGAAGATTGTCGAGGTGCTCCGGAAACTGAAGCGGAATTTCTATCTCGTGAACCTCCACTTCAACAACTGGTCGTGCACGCCAAAGGCCGCGCCGCTGCCCGCGTGGGCGTACCAGGTGCACTGGGTGAACAAGCGGATCGGTGTGCCCGATCCGGCGGCGCCCTTTCCGGCACCGATGAGTCCGCTGAACGCGCCCGACTCGCCGACATGGCCCGATTGTCAGTTGCGCACACCGCGGTTGGCTGCGAGACACGAATTTTACTAATCCACACCAATTGATTTCAAACCGACTGGTTCAAATCCGTAATATTGGTGAGAATTCGTGTAATTCGTGTCTGTGACACTTCGTGCAATTCGTGTCTAACTTCTGCGCTAATCACCCGTAGCCACATTGAGCATCATGCCGCCGCCTGCGTCGTTCTCGAAGGATAATTGCTTTTATTCTGTCGAGCGGATGCTTGTAGCCACGGCCCTGTGGGCCGTCCGCTCATTTAATAACGCGGTAATGCGGAGCGCAGGGAACCGGCCATAGGCCGGTGGCTACAATGTCGGCCTGTAAATAGCAGGCGCTCTTACGAACAGCATTGAAAATGTTTGTCCTTTCGGGCAATAAGGGCAGCCATGGAATCTTTTCGGTGGATCATGGATATCGTCGGCACCAGCGTGGATGGCGTGGGTGTGTTTATCGTTGTAGGCGGCGCCCTTTTTGCCACGGTGCGCCTCGCGTTTCGTCACATGCAAGGTGCAGGCAGTTATTACATGTCTTATCGCCAGGACGTGGGGCGCGCCATTTTGCTCGGTTTGGAGTTTCTCATCGCCGGTGACATTATCCGGACCGTGGTTGTCGCGCCGACGATGCAAAACGTGGCCGTCCTCGGGCTGATCGTGCTAATCCGTACGTTCCTGAGTTTGTCACTCCAACTGGAAATCGAAGGAAGATTG
>QHOK01000198.1 GCA_003218755.1 Verrucomicrobiota bacterium | reverse complement strand
CATCGCTTCGCTCCTTCAATGGATGAACGAGAATTTGGTGCGACACATAGTGACGATCGAGGATCCGGTCGAATATCAGTTCACCAGCGATCGCTGTCATTTCACCCAGCGACAGATCGGACGTGACACTGGCACTTTTGCGGTCGGATTGCGGAGCGCCCTTCGTCAGGCGCCCGATGTCATTTTTGTCGGTGAGATCCGGGATTACGAAACGGCGTTGACGGCCCTCCAAGCTTCGGAGACGGGACATCTCGTTGTTTCGACCATGCATTCGGAGAAGGTTGCCGACACGATGGAGCGCTATCTGAATCTTTTCCCGGCCCAAGACGAGAAGCATGGTGTGACCCTTCTGGCAAACCAGCTCTCTGGCGTCCTCTGCCAAAAACTAGTTGAATCTGCTGACGGAGGCCTGCATTTGCTGGTGGAACACGCCGAAAATGCGGGTGCCATGCGCGACTGGATCGCCAGACGAGAGTTGCAGAATATCGATCAATATATCTCCCGCGGATCGGACCCTGCCGCCGTTTCGTTTTTGCAATCGACGCTCAAAGCTCTACAGGCCAAGAGCATCACGGAAGCGACCGCCCTCGCTTCAGTCAGCAATGAATCCGAGCTTCGTCGCGCCATGAGAGGAATCGGCTAGACGGGTTCTCCGCATCATTTGAATCATTATGAAGGCACATGACTTGATTGATTTTCTGGTCCTAGCCGCCCAGCAGGGCGCTTCTGATCTTCATTTGACAGCAGGGGCGCCACCGATGATGCGGGTCGCTGGTGTCATCCAGCCGCTGACGGAAGAGCCGCTGTCTGCAGAAGATACCCGCAAATTGGTTATCGATGCTTTGAAGGAGGGACAACGGGTGAAGCTGGAAAACGAATGGCAGCTTGACTTCGCGTTGCAGGTCCAAGATCTCGGTCGCTTTCGCGGAAATGCCTGCTACGTGTCAGGTGCGATTGAGGCCAATTTCCGACAGATCCCTTCCGAGATCCCTGATCTAAACTCGTTGGGACACTCTCCCGTAGTTGATCGCTGGTGTGACGCGAGCGCCGGCCTGGTGCTGGTGACTGGCGCGAGCGGTGAGGGCAAGAGCACAACGCTGGCGAGCATGGCTCAGACAATAGCCAGACGGCGTTCCGTCAACATCGTCAGTATTGAGGACCCGATCGAATTTGTTCATTCGCAAGGGCGGAGCCTGGTGAACCAGCGCGAGGTCGGTTCCGACGTGCAGAGCTTCGCTTCAGCGCTCAAGAACGCGTTGAGACAGGATGCGGACGTCATTCTTGTTGGAGAGTTGCGGGATTTGGACACGATCCAAACTACGCTTACGGCGGCGGAAACGGGGCACCTTGTGATTGGAACCATGCACACCAACGACGCGCCAACTGCCATTGGGCGAATTCTTGATGTCTTTCCAAAAGAGGGTCAGCAGTTCGTCAGTGCCCAACTTGCGTGGTCGTTGTTGGGAGTGGTGTGCCAGTATCTCCTGCCGCGAAGCGGCCAGTCAGGCCTGGTTTTGGCCACGGAATTGTTGACGGTGAACTCGGGAATCGAGGCGTGTATCCGGGCGGGGCGGCTTTCGCAGATACCGGGCCTGATTCAAATCGGCGCTGCGGACGGCATGCATACTGTGGACGATAGTCTTATCGAGTTGCTTCTGGCTGACCGCATCAGTCTCATGGACGCGCTGGCTCACGCGAGGGATCCCAATTTTGTAAAGGAGCAGTTCCAGAAGGCTTTGCAGAGCAAGCGAAAAGGGTGGTTTGCGGGAATTTTCGGCAAATGAAATGCCGACCTTCGTCCGCGTCGAATTCAATGTATGGCGGCGCCGTGTCAGGAGATCAGTCCTGAGGTGCCACGAATCCGCCTTCGCCGAGGCTACGGCGCGACAGGTGAGTACGAATTAACACGAATGTTGTAGAGGCGTTTGTGCCAAACGCCTGATCCGTAGTTCAGTGCTTGGCACAAGCACCGCTACACCCAATTTCCAAGCGATCGGAGTAATTGCCTTTGACCGCAGGAATTGCCGCGCATACTCGAAGCAATAACATCTGAATCGAATGGACGCGTCGTTGGTTGAAGAGTTGGTTGCGAAAAACAAGCCATTCAAGATCGAAACCGCTTCCGGCGAGTGTTCGAAGTGCTCCATCGAGATTTTGTGAGCTTTTCGACCAGGAAAACGTCGCTGATTATCTCGTACGAAGAGAACGGCCCCGAACATTTCGCGATTGTGCCGCTTCTCACAATCACGGCTGCGATGGCGCGGGCCTGAACTAGGTCAGAACTAGACTCGCACTCGAATCGAAAATAATTGGAAAGAGGTTCGTTTGGCTCGTGCCCGCGGATACAGGGCAAAAGAAGAAATGAAAATATTCGCCGGTGACGAATCGACGCTTTTGTAGGGCGTTTGTGTCAAACGCCAGTATTTTGTGGCGGCATTTTCTGATTAAGTTGGCGTCTGACACAGACGCCCTACAATTGACCGTTGGCGTCTCTATTGATCCACGAAGTAACGTTTCAACGCTTTAACGGCTGCCGGCGAACACGCGCGATGCGGAGGCAGTTTTCGAATCACAAGTTGAATAAATCGCGGGGCAGTGAAGTCGAACGCCTCGTAACCTTTCTTACGATTATGAAAAAAATTCTGTTTGCATTAAGCATGCTGGCTTTTGTTGTGTCTGCTCTTCCGCAGGCGATAAGAGCGGACGTATCGATCGATTTCTTTTACAATAACCTTTCCGGTGGAAACTGGATTGAGGTCGAAGGCTACGGATATGGGTGGCAGCCTGACATAGCAGTGAGCGATCCAAACTGGCGGCCGTACGCCGATGGGTACTGGGCTTATACCGACTACGGTTGGACGTGGATTTCTTACGAAGACTTCGGCTGGGCCGCCTATCATTACGGTCGTTGGGCGACTCTCGCCGATTACGGCTGGCTCTGGTTCCCGGGGAGCGATCTGGACTGGGGACCAGCCTGGGTCTCGTGGCGAACCGGTGGGGACTACATTGGCTGGGCGCCTTTGCCTCCACGCGGTCCGGGCATCGTCTATGAAGGACAGCCGATCGGGGCTAGCGTGGACATCGAATTCGATATCGGCCCGCAATATTACAACTTTTGTGACGTGCGGTTTATCGGTGAACCGGTCTTGCGGGATCGGATCTTTCCGCCAACGCAGAACGTTACCTACATCACTAACACCGTGAACGTGACCAACATCATCGTTCAGAACAATGTGGTTTATAATTACGGCCCGGATATTAACGTTGTCAGTGCTTACTCGAGCCGGCCTATTCAACGGCTCACGATTGAGCGCCAGACGGGCGCTGATTTGTCCGCGGCGATGAAATCCGGGACGCTCACTAAGGTGCAGGGTAACAAGCTCATGGTGGCTGCACCGAATAAACTTACCAAGGCAGCTCCTGGAATTGCGCCTCCAACTGTGAAAACGAAAGTCGCACAGCCAAAGATTGAACACGGCTGGGCCGGTCTGCCTAATCAGGCGGAACTAAAACAGAAGATTAAAACCGAAAATCCGAGGAATATTCCGCCGCCAACTCGCGCGGCGGCGCGACCCGGTGGCAGTCCGTCACCAGCTGTTGGGGGGAGTCCAGCCGTAGGCGGGGCCAGGCCGCCGGTTTCGCCTGGCCCACGAGGCAAACCCGGACGCGTGCTTCCTGGCGCGACAGCAGCTCCACCAGGTGGTCCGCCTTCACCGTTTGAGAGAGGGAAACCAACGCCAGGTGGACGGCCACGACCCGGAGTTACGGCAGCGCCTCCTGGACCAGCAGGCCTGTCGCCTTCACCATTTGAACGAGGCAGAGGCAGACCCGGCGGACGACCGCCACTCCCTGGCGCGACAGCCAACCCGGCTGGAGCACCGGGAGCGACGACGGCGCCTGCTTTCCGTCCTTCGCCGCCACCGCCAGAACATGGCCGACCACCTGCGCCCAGGCTCGGTGAGAGTCCGGGTCCGACTGGCGGTGCTGAGAATATTCCGCCAGGTCGAGGCAGGGGACTTGAAACTGGGCGAGCCGGGATTCCCTCGCCAGCGGGCCCCGGCGCATATGAGCGTCGCGGCAGTGAACAGCGAACACCGCCTGGAGTTCGTCAGCCTGTCACCCCACCGCCTACCGGCGGGCCTCCTGGTGAATTACGCGGTGCCAGAGAAAGAGGGCAGGGCGCCTATCGTCAACCGCCTAGCCAGCCAAGAGGTGGAGCGCCTGCTACAACCGAGCAGAGCTCGGGACAGCCGGAGCGCGGAAAGAAGAAGCCGGAGAGAGGAACGCCACCACCACGGCCACAATAAATCTGACGCAATGTTTACAGCGGCTCCGGGGAAAAATTCCGGAGCCGCTTTTTTTGCATAAGCAGGGGTGCCGCGCTGCGGCATCCGGTGTAGCGGCGTTTGTGTCAAATGCCGGGCCATCTTCCACACGGGCGCTTGACACAAGCGCCCCTACAACAACTCCGCAATCTGCGCCGCGTTTAACGCTGCGCCCTTGAGTAGTTGATCGCCTGAAACCCAGAACGAGAGCCCGTTTTCAAAAGCGCAATCCAAGCGCACCCGGCCGACCTGACAATTGTCTTTCCCAGCGACGCTGAACGGCATGGGATAACGGTTGCTCTGCGGTTCGTCCACGAGTTCCAATCCCGGTGCCTTGGACAAGAGTTCGCGCGCTCGTTCGAGTGAGATTGGCCGCTCAAACTCGGCGGTCACAGCGACTGAATGCGCGCGGTAAACTGGGACGCGAACGCACGTTGCCGAGACGCGGAGTTCCGGCAAGTGCATAATCTTGCGCGCTTCGTCTTGCATTTTAGCTTCTTCTTTTGTGTAGCCGCTCTCAAGAAATGAGTCGATGTGCGGCAGCAAATTGAAAGCGATTGGGTGAGGATAAACTGAATCTGCGTTCGGAACTGTAGCCGGGTTCGTTGATCTCGGTTCATAGGCGGATCCTGGTTCCCGTGCTGCATCTCTTGTTTGTCGGGTTAATTCCTCAACTCCTCGGGTGCCGCTGCCGGAAACAGCTTGATAGCTTGCAGCAAAAACCCGGCGCACGCGAAAGATCCTGTGCAACGGATAGAGCGCCATCAGCATAACGGTCGTCGTGCAATTGGGATTTGCGATAACGCCACGATGCCTGCTCAGATCTTCCGCGTTGATCTCGGGAATCACCAGCGGCACGTAATCCTCCATGCGGAACGCCGAAGACTTGTCGATCGCGATCGCATCCGCCTGGCACGCAATCGGAACATAATTTCGAGAGACATCGCCGCCGGCGCTGAAGAAGGCGATATCGATTTTGTTGAAGGATCCATCCGCAAGTTTCTCTACCGGGATGGATTCATCCCGGAATCGAATTGATTTGCCGACCGAGCGGGCCGAACCAATCGCGCGCAGACTTGCTACGGGGAAATTTCGCCGTTCCAGCACGCGCAGTAGCTCAGTGCCGGCGGCGCCAGTCGCGCCCACGACGGCGATGTGATAATCTCTCATGAGCATGTCGATTGTAACCTTACGCCCGCGTTGTGCAAAACACGCATAGGAAGGAATCGCTGGCCAGATTCGCAGCAATTCGAGCGTACGCCGAAAACAAGATGAAGAACATCCATATATCAATTCGCGATCAGCGGCTCACATTAAGAGAGAATGAAACGCCGATCCGCAATTACCCAGTGTCGACTTCGCGGTTCGGGATTGGGACAGAGCAGGGCAGCATGAAAACGCCGACAGGCAGGTTTTGCGTAGCAAAAAAGATTGGCGGCGACATGCCTAGCGGCACGATTTTTCGCAGCCGCGTGCCGCTCACGCCGGACGAACCGCTTCCTCCAACCGGGGATCTGGTGATGTCGCGTATTTTATGGCTGGACGGATTAGACGAGCAGAATGCCAATACACGCGACCGCTTCATTTACATCCACGGCACCAAACACGAGGACAAAGTCGGCATGCCCGCAAGCTGCGGTTGCGTCAGGATGCGAAACGCGGATGTCGTCGAACTGTTCGATTTGGTGGATGAGGGCACGCCGGTGGTGATTGAGGATTGAACCTACGCCTGCCGAGTTGTAGCCGGTATTGCGCGCGCGGCTAAACGTGACACATTCAGCAAGCATAAAATCTGGAAGCAATACATCCAAAGAACGCAAGAGAAACGTTGCTTCCGTGTGATTTTAAACGGGTACCTGCAGCTTGCGGCGAAAGGAGGCGAGATAGATTGAAATTTTTAAAGGCGATCATGATCGTGGCCATTTTGGCCACTGCTTTGAGTTTTGGTGCTTGCGCTCAAAGGAAAGAGACCGTGACCACAAGCGCGGGAACGACCGGATACTCGAAATAAATCCGGCTCCCTGTTTGTGATACATCCAAAAAAGTTGAGAAAAAGCATTGCTTCCCCGTTGTTCCCTGCCTAAACAGACCGGAGCAACTTGCGGCGAAAGGAGGCGAGATAGATTGAAACTATTGAAAACGATCATGGTCGTGGCTGTTCTAGTCAGCGCTTTGGGACTCGGGGCTTGTGCGCAGCACAAGGAGGTTGTGACTCCACCTATGGGGAAAACCGGAAAATAGCTCCGGCACTCGGCAATTTAATCTGGGCGGATTCGCCCAAGAGGCCAGGTCGTATTTCGGCCTGGCCTTTTTGCTTTCTCAATATCCATCCTCCTCACATGCACTGCGACGGAAAGGACAGATACAGCTGTTGGCTGACTCCCTTCCCATCTCTGCGGTTTCCCGCTAAGTTGCGGCAATGGAACTGAACGGCGAGCAAATCTCCCTCAGGGAACTTGCGGCCGTCGCTCTGGGAGGCGAAGCCGTTCACGTTTCTTCTCTCGCGCGTCCGCGGATTCTTGCGTCGCGCAAACTGATCGAACAAATCGTTGCGCGCGATGTGGTGGTCTACGGAGTCAACACGGGATTCGGCAAGCTCTCCGATGTCCGGATTCCGCATGCTGAATTGCGTCAGCTTCAGCTGAACCTGGTCCGCAGCCACGCCTGCGGAATTGGAAATCCGCTGTCCGAGGCCGAGGTGCGGGCGATGATGGTGCTGCGGGCGAATGTCCTGGCCCTGGGCTTGAGTGGAATCCGTTACGAGGCCATCGAGTTGCTTTGCGAATTGCTCAATCGGCGGGTGTGTCCTGTCGTTCCAGAAAAAGGCTCTGTAGGCGCTAGCGGCGATCTCGCGCCGCTTGCTCATCTGGCATTGACTCTCATCGGTGAAGGCGAAGCATTTTTTGAAGCGCAACGCATGTCTGGCGCTGAGGCGCTGCGGCGCGCTCAGTTAACGCCGCTGCAACTCGAAGCAAAAGAAGGCCTGGCACTGCTCAACGGCACCCAGGGGATGCACGCGGTCGGTGGGCTCGCCCTCCTGCGTGCGCAACGTGTCGCTTGTGTGGCTGACGTTGCCGGCGCGATGAGTCTCGAAGCGCTGAAAGGCACGCCTGCCGCTTTCGATTTGCGGTTACACGACGCGCGTCCGCACCCGGGCCAGAAAGCCGTGGCCGAACATCTTTTGTCGCTTATGGAGGGCAGTGAAATCCGCCAGTCGCATCTCAAGGGTGATCCACGCGTCCAGGACGCATACAGCCTGCGTTGCATGCCGCAAGTGCACGGAGCAGTCCGCGGCGCGCTGGCACATTGCGAAGATGTTTTGCTGATTGAATCCGCATCGGCCACCGATAATCCACTTGTATTTGCAGACAGCGGTGAGGTGATTTCCGGCGGTAACTTTCATGGCGCACCACTTGCCTTCGTGTTCGATTACGTAGCGATCGCGATTGCCGATCTGATGAACATGAGCGAACGTCGAACTGATCGGCTGGTCAACCCTGACAAGAACGAAGGCCTGCCTGCATTTCTGGCGCGACATCCGGGCTTGGAATCCGGTTTTATGACTGCGCAGGTGGCTGCTGCTTCGTTGGTCAACGAAGCGCGCGTGCTCGCTCATCCCGCGAGCGTTGACAACATCACAACCTCCGGTGGAAAGGAAGATCACGTTTCCATGGGAATGACCAGTGCATTAAAGTACCGATCGATTGTCGATCTTGCCGAAAATTTGCTGGCGATCGAGTTGCTCACCGCTACTGAAGGCCTTGAACATCGCAGGCCGTTGAAAGCCGGAGTTGGCGTCGAGCGCGCATTCGCTGCTGTGCGGGAAATCGCACCACCGCTTACGCAAGATCGTTCGCTCTCGGGCGACATCGCGCGTGTTGCCGATGCGATTCGCTGGGGCAAGTTTGATGGCGAGGGCGAAAAATCATGAGCGGAAAACGAGTCATCCACGCGCCACGCGGCAGCGAGCGAAGCTGCAAGGGCTGGCATCAGGAAGCCGCCATGCGGATGCTGATGAACAATCTCGATCCGGAGGTTGCCGAAAATCCGGATCAGCTTGTCGTTTACGGCGGAACTGGGCGCGCAGCGCGAAACTGGGAAGCGTTCGACGCGATCGTGCGCTCGCTGCGCGAGCTCGAAAATGACGAGACGCTTCTCGTGCAATCTGGAAAACCGGTCGGAAAATTCCCGACACATGATGAAGCGCCGCGTGTCCTCATAGCGAACTCCAACCTTGTCGGACAATGGAACAACTACGCTGAGTTCAATCGGCTCGAGCGAATGGGGCTGACAATGTACGGACAAATGACAGCCGGCTCATGGATCTATATCGGCAGCCAGGGGATTGTGCAGGGAACGTACGAAACTTTTGCCGCCGCAGGGCGCAAACATTTCGGCGGATCCCTCGACGGCAAATTCGTACTCACCGGCGGCCTTGGCGGGATGGGCGGCGCTCAACCTGTGGCCGCCACAATGAATGGCGCCGCTTTTCTTGGTGTGGAAGTCGATCCGGCGCGCATCGAGAAAAGATTGAAGAGCGGATACTGCGACAGGATCGCGCACTCACTCGATGAAGCACTGAAGTTAATCGATGAGGCACGCAAAGATCGAAAACCGGTTTCCGTGGGTCTAGTCGGTAATTGCGCCGATGTTCTACCTGAAATTGTGAAACGCGACGTCGCTCCTGACGTTCTCACCGATCAAACCAGTGCGCACGACGCGTTGAACGGCTACGTGCCGCATGGGATGTCGCTCGAAGATGCGCTCGTCTTGCGCCGGAAAAATCCGAACGAATATATCGAGCGCGCGATGCATTCGATGGCTGTGCATGTCGAAGCCATGCTGGCATTGCAGAAAAAAGGCGCAGTCACATTCGATTATGGAAACAACATTCGGGCGCAGGCAAAAAAGGCTGGTGTGAAAAACGCATTCGGCATTCCGGGTTTTGTTCTCGAATACATTCGTCCTCTGTTTTGCGAAGGACGTGGTCCATTTCGCTGGGTCGCCTTGAGCGGAGATCCGGAAGACATCACCCGCACAGACAAACTCGCGCTCGAATTATTTCCCGAAAATCAAACGCTCGCGCGCTGGATGGAGCTCGCCGAAGAGCGAATTCAATTTCAGGGATTGCCGGCCCGGATTTGCTGGCTCGGCTACGGTGAACGCGCCGAGTTTGGTGTGGCGATGAACGAACTGGTGAAGCGCGGCGAAATCAAAGCGCCAATTGTGATTGGTCGCGATCATCTCGATTCGGGGTCCGTCGCGTCGCCTAATCGGGAAACAGAAGGCATGCTCGATGGCAGCGATGCAATTGCTGACTGGCCGTTGCTGAATGCGCTCATCAATACCGCTGCTGGTGCGTCGTGGGTATCCATTCACAATGGCGGCGGCGTCGGCATTGGCTTCTCGCAGCACGCTGGCATAGTTGTCGTCGCGGACGGTACCGAAAATTCCAAACGCCGGCTCGAACGGGTCCTCACCAGCGACCCAGGCACCGGCATCCTCCGTCACGCCGACGCCGGCTATTCGCGTGCCATCGAATTCGCCGCCGCGCACGACATCGACATCCCCATGCAGCCGAAACGGCGCGATTGAAGCACACGGCGCAGAGGCCGGATACTTGCCCGGCAAGACGCCGCCGATTACACTGGCGTTCGTGGCTACAATTACTGAAGTAGAGAAACTCGCTCTCGATTTGCCCGAGAATCAGCGGGCCGTTCTTGCGGCGCACCTGCTTGGATCGCTGCCGGCAGTCCTTCACGATGAAGATGAAGGAATCGGCGAAGCGTTGCGGCGGGATGCTGAGCTTGATGCGGGCGCATCATCGGCTATTTCACTCAAAGAACTCGACGAACGGGTCGAACGCCGTCGCCGAAGCTGATGCGGCTGGTCCTTCATCCGAAGGTTTATTCGGATATCGACAAGATCATGGCTTATTACGAGGAAGTCGCTACAGCGGATCTCGCGAATGAATTCTATGCAGAGTTGCGGCATTTCATGGCTGCAGCCGCTGCCCGACCCGAATCTTTCGCGGCTCGCGAAAGCGATATTCGGCGAGTGAACCTTCATCGTTTTCCTTATCATTTTCTCTTTCGAGTAGTGGGAGATGCCGTTCGCATTCTGGTCGTCCGACATCACAGCAGACATCCATC
>QHOK01000197.1 GCA_003218755.1 Verrucomicrobiota bacterium | reverse complement strand
ATCCGCTCCTGTCCTGACAGGGTGACAAGCCCTTCACCAGTGATCCGGAGCCGAGTCGCGTCGGCGTACTGCTCTGCACGCTTTCCAGCCCACTGTGCTGCCTGGTACCCGCTCCATGCCGTGGCCACGGCGACCAAGGCGAGGATAAGCGCCTCGATAATTTCAATCGCCTCAAAACGGGACTGAGTATGACTGTTCTCGCGCACTTGGTTTAGTTTTCTAATCACATAGCCCACTGCTCCCACCGCCGACTCTAGCATAGCCAAACTTTCTGTGTCGAAATTACCGCTAACTCCTCGTGCCAGTATAAGATTCTCACAAGCAGATGATGAGGATGGCTACAGGACCTTAGGGCAATACTTCGCGGCGGTGCCGTTCCTTTTTCGATACGGACATGCTACCGCATTGGCAGTCCGGCACAATAGCTGTGGACCGACGGCGTGCGGCCGAGCTATTGATCGACGTGCAGCGCCATCACGGGATGAATTTCCCAAACTGAGTATTTCTTAGGTTTAGTTCGTCGGTTTGAATGGTCAGCAGACGCGTGATCCACATCGAAAAAGGCCTGGCCTGTGACGGTGATTATATGCGGCTCGCGCATTTCGAGCCTTTGGGATCCCTTGAAACTGAAAGGAAAGGTTTGCGTCGTCCAACCGAAAACGGTCCGCCGAAGCTCACACCATGTGGGGCCGACGGGAATTTCGGCATTAACACTTCCCGCTTTCTTGCCTTCGGCATCGTTGAGCACGAGTGTAATGTCACCATCTCCTTCAACTTTTACGCCAACGAGGCGGCCAGTGAGGTTATACCATTTCTGTTCAGATGCGATTCTCGTATCCGTCTCGGGCGTCAAAGGCTCATTCGATTCCGGCGCTTTCCACTCGTAAATCTGCGACGGCGTGGCTGATTGAATGGTCGACTTGTCCAAAGGCACAGGCGACGGATCGGTTTTGACCGGCCAGCGACTACCGCTCTTCTGGCCCTGACACTCGCAAGGCGAGACGAAAGTCACTGTACCCGCTGTAACGGATTTTGCGAACGCTGAGCCAATAACAAAGGCCGCCAACAGAGCGGGGAACAGAGCGCCGTTCACAGCAATGAGTGGGATCAGCCGCGCTTAGACCACGTCAACAGCGATCTTGGAGACGTGGTTTTTTTTCAGCTTTGATCGCACTTCTGCCTCCAATCGTCCTGGGTCCACTCCGCTTGGGATATACAGCAGGAATACCATGCGTCCCTTGTCTTCGTACAGCGAGGAACTTTGGAGACGGCACCTGTGGGAGAGAAGCAACGATTGCACCGTGTCAAAGACCGGCTTCGGATCCTCGCTGTCGTCGAGCCGGATCCTGACTCGGCAGCTCGAGTGCGAATCAAGCCAGAACATCAGTAGCCAACTAAAGGCGGTGACGAAGACGGCCATTGCCCATGATCCCATACCGCAAGCGAGTCCGACTACCACGACCATGATTGCTTTTCCGGTGAGTTTGGGATTGTCGAGCAGTGTCCGGAATCGCAATAGCGCGCCGATACCGAAGATGACGAACGCAAGCGTCTGGCTGGTGCCGCTCAGTTCGGCCACAACCGCGCCGACCACCCCGAGTAGAACGAGCGCCTTGCGTTCTTCAAAGTCGGCCAGGGGGTCTCGCAGCGACGCGCGGCGCGGATGCCATGCGATCGCAAACGCACAGCCGACCGCCAGAGTAAGGCTGAGGAACAGTCGCAGGATGAATGAAGGATGCGCGAACTGCTCGAGACTTTGCTCGATCGACGTCCACGAGTTGCCCTTGGGATCGATACCTCCAGTGGCTCCCGTCTTGGTCATCTCTTCCGCCGGGTTGGCGCCAAATGCTGCCGAGCACAACACACTCACCAGCGCAACCACGGCGACGGCGGCAATAGTGGGCAGCGCTAGCCTGAGGCGGCGACCAAAGTAAAAACGATATTCCATCATCATGTATCCGCTTTCATCGGAATTTTTTTCTCTGAGGCTGCGCGTTGACGGAGAATTGTACGCGACATGTTCATCTTGATCGAGTCATTTTTTTGTCGTTCTCGGTAAGCTGGTGCACGGTTATCCTCAGCATGCCACTGGCACAATTCGCCCGCTAGCGTACCTTGGCGTAGAAGGCACTTTGGGCATGGGAACGACAAGATAAACTCTCTTAATTACGGGTTCCTAACCAAAACCAACTTCTGCCCAGACCAGGCTGCGGTGTAGGAGTAGGTCTGCCCAGCTTGCACAGTCAGGGTCTTTCGCCCCGGGCGCTTCCCGCCCGGATTGGGATCAACTCGCGCGGTAAGGCGGTGCTGGCCTGCTGACAAGTAGCCACTGTAGTTTCGGCCCTCGGTAAAGCTTCCCACGTCCTTGCCATCGACTGACACGACAAGGCTGAGATCGCTCCCGAAATTTGCGACCCGGTAAATGAGCACATGACCTGAATTCGGCGGCGCGGTCGCAGCACCAGGCTGGGTCGCGCACCCGGCGATCAGACAAGCACACGCCAGACTAAGGATGTGAATGATTGAACTATATCTTTTCATATTTTGGACTCCTTTGTTTTCGATGCGCCCATGATGTCCCTCAAAAGTTCGCCCGTCAATAAGACTTTAGGGCTATGCTCACCTCGAGTCGTTAAACCGAATCGTCTGCGAAGAATGGAGCCACGCGCGTTTCACAATTGAATCACTTGACCTAGTTGACCTGCATCAGACCCGGCGGTTTCCATGTACCTTCACCGGACGGCAGGATCGAGGGCGCTTCGACCTTGGGCCAGTAGAGGCGCGTAACCAGGTAGATCGTGTCGTTAGGTGCGGGGAGCCAGTTAGCTTCCTTGTCGGCGCCCGGTGAATCCTTTTGGATGTAGAGAGTCAACGAACCATCTTCGTTCCTCTTCATGCTTGGCAGCATCGGCGAGTTAATGAGATAGCGGCTGATGGGGTTCTTGATCAGATGAATTACTGTACCACGACATAGACGGTGTTGCCTTGATAGAAGGCGGGCCGGTAGTAAACACCGCCGGAATAGTAGCAATTGTATCCGCCATATACGACAGCCCGATAGGCCCCGGGGATGGCGCCATAGTAGCCGGCGGGGAGCCCGCCCCGAAAGCCGACGGCACCATAGCGACCGACGCCGGCGCATCCGTAGCCTCGACCGGCTACGGCAAAGCCACGTCCGCGGCCACCTGCGGCCACCCAGCCGTATGCTTCATTGCATGCCAGGAGGAGAGTCGTGGCGGCGAGAAGAACGGCGATTCCTTTACGGAAGTAGCCCTGTGACGATTGATGAATGCGAAGTAGAATGGATTTCATATTAGTAGTTGGAGTTAATTTTGTGTTACTTTGTTTGTTTTTTGGGCCGCTTCTGTTTCAGCGGTCGTAATCATGGAGATCTTTTGTGCTCCTTTCGGCGGCACGAAGGCAAAATCTTTATCCGTTATTTTCGCGGCCAGGTTCCAGTCCGAGAACTCCGCCTTTAGTTGCGGCTTGCCGGCCAGGCCTTTTACCGTGGCAATCAATCGCCTTGGCAGCCGATCGCTTACTCCTACCCATAACTCGGTATCTGCTACCTTGCCTGCCAGCGCCAGACGATGGCACATGACTCCGCCTGCAGTAGCCTGCCCCAGGTAGGAGACGCCTTGCGCCTTCTCATGGATGTCCTGGTAAACGTTGCTTAACGCGATCTCGGCCAGCGGCGGTGTGAAGCCATATTTTCTATCGAGCTCGGCGACAACGCCGTCAATGGATGTATGCATCGGGACGGTCGAGTACAGATTTTTCGTCACATCAACCAGCGACAGATTCCGTCCATCCGCACAGAAACGGCGGGCGCCCTCTTTGCTGGTGGAGTCGGCGGCAATTTTGTTCGGCCGCTGCACAGTAACGACAATACGCGCGTTCTCGGGCGCATTGCGTCCCGCGAGCAGGGCTGGGTCGACTTCTCGCGTCGCCTTGAAGCTGAAGCTCTGCGCCGCGGCGAGTTTCGCGGACATCTGTTGGAGGATTTGATCGGCGTCGGGTTCGGCCGCTGCAACCGGCAGCAGCGCGGCTGCAAGCAGCCCGATGGTAAGTATCGATATAGAGTGAGTTAGTTTCATAGGTTTACTGCTGTTTCTTTTCATTTAATTTGCTTTAGACCGATTTACTTTAACCTCGGAGCCGTCCCCGTATATTGGACCTTGGTCGTACGTCGCCGTGAGATGCGTTGGATCGCTCACATCAAAACATTTGGCGGCTCTGCCAATGCTGATCACAGAGCTTGTACCGGAATCAGGAAGATTTCGGAGTTGAATAAAGGGCGACTAACCGCAAGGACGGCGGAGATCAACACGAATCGAAAGCAGGAGAGATACAATGAGAGGTCCGCCTTTAATTTCTTCGACAAAAGGCACGCAGAAGAGGGGCAACGCGAAAGCAATCAGCAGTTGGACCATCGAGAAGCGACGCAGTCGCAATGCTCTCGATGACTTCTCAATTCCCTTCATTGCACGCGCCTCTTCTCGTTAGGCTTGAATCATGGTGAAGTCGCCCGCTGGAATGAACCAGCGGGCGGATCGTGAAACTTCCCGTTGCCTTATTGCAGCGGCTGTGCGCCTACTGCCAGTCCGGGTTGGACTACTTTACATCGCCATGTGCGATACCGGATCGCTCCAATCGCCTGAACCGGTGCTGCCGCCAATAGCGCACAATTGCAGCGTATAGATGACCCCGGCACTGAGCCCTTCGAACAGGATCGATTTCGAGTTCTGGAAGGAAATCGTCGGGCCGTACTCGCCGGTCCCCGATTTAATTCGTCCGTCGAACCCCTTCGCATTTGCGACGGGATCGATTCTCACTTCGAATTCACCAGCCTGGGGGTTGTCGACACCGATGATCTGCACCTTATCAAGCACACTCGGCGCGCGATTAGTGCTGGCAGACTGAAACCCTGAACCCAGCAACGTCGGGAGATCATTGTTGGCACTGATCTCGACGTACTTGGCGTCTTTACGCAGCGCTTCGACAAGCGCATTGCGCGCGGTGTTTTTGGCTGCGGTAGCCGTGGTGCCACCTTGTGTCTGGGCGGCAACGGCATCTTGCAACGTTTGTTTGAGCGTTACCAGCTGCGCCACCGTCACCGGCGGGGCCGGATAACTGGCGTTGCCGTTTAACCCGGCGATGATCGCATCTGCAAAATCGTCGAGAGCGACGTCTGGCAATCGCACGAATGATAAACTAACTCTGTACTGGGGCATTTTTTCCTTTTGTTTATTGTTTTCTTTGCTGATCGATTTTACCAGCACTCCCCGACAACCGTATATGGGACTTTAGTCCAATGCGTTCAGGAGCCGCAAAGACGCCGTAACAGAGTTAATAAGATAAATCTGTCGTTGGTCATTTACCTCGCGCAGCTACGATGGCCCAGGCCCCAAAGTAGGTGACCCCCAGACAGAATAAGAATAGCTCAACTAGCTTTAAAACATATTCCATAAGTCTTTACCTTTCAGTTACTGCCTGTTCGAATACGCAATGAGAAGGAACGATAGACTCGTTGGATCCCCTTCGCGTCAAAGTGTCGAGCAGTTCCATGAGGCGCATGGAGGATTCGCCATTTGGCTCGACCCATTCGGGATGTTGGATCCGCAGGTTTCCGTGAATCTGTTGCCGGAGCTCGGCGTCGGTGTGGATTTGAGGAGGCATGGCAATTGAGTAATCTGCAATATTCATCTGTACTCTCCTCCTCTGTTGCGATTGCCTTCAAGTGGCGAGGGCTCGCTCCATGGTGGCACGGGCTTTTGCGTATCGTAGTACGGATAGCTTGGCCGTGGTGCCTGGTAAGTTGGGACGCCGAACCAAAGCCCGACGAAGAGGCAGCCCAGCGCTGCCATGATGGCTGCCAGAGTGAAGAGGAATGGGGGGCTTAGAGAAATTACAATCGGTGTCCACAGTGGCGGGTCATGGTGAATCGGTTGTCGGAGCTCGGTGTAGGTGTGGATTTGGTGAGACATGGCAATTGGCTTGGTGAAAGATTCAAGTGTGCCGCGGACCGGTTCCCATAACGGGTTCGCCGGAATCATCGATGAGCGTTGGTGCCGTGAGTGAGCGCCACGGCTGAGTGAGAGTGCTCCAAATGGCGGCACGCAGGTGCTTGCGGTGTGCGCGACGCCGGGCCAACTGGAATACTGCGTAGCGCTGGCGTTGTAGCAACACGGCCAGCAGTCCGCTTTGGGTGAGCGTAAGGGTCGGGGTTGATTTTGTCATAA
>QHOK01000196.1 GCA_003218755.1 Verrucomicrobiota bacterium | reverse complement strand
TTACTTTTTGTTGCCGTCGTGGCGCGAGTATCCCGACATGGCGCAGCCGCTCTGGAAATTTCTTTTGTCTGTCCAAAACATTGCGCTTCACGGTGGGACCGCGTTCTCGCACGCATGGTCGCTCGCGGTCGAAGACCAATTCTATCTTTGTCTGCCGTTCATCCTGCTCCTTGTGAATCGGTGGCCGCGCGCTGCGCTGATTATTCCATGCGTTATCGTTTTCGGCGCGCTCGCATTGCGCACGTTTCTCGCTTGGAAGAATTGGTCGATCGACGGCGGTGTTTCGTTCCGTGCGTTTCAAGCGTGGATCTATTATCCATCTTGGACTCGGCTCGATCCGCTCGTCCTCGGCGTTGTGCTCGCCGCGATCGAAAGATTCCGGCCGCACTGGTGGGAACGGTTGACGAATTTTGCGATCTGGCTCTGGCTGCCTGCTCTGGCGCTGATCAGTTATGGCTTATATCTCGGCGAAGGCGACAATCTCACCGTCACCGCCTGCGTCTGGCAATTTCCGCTCATCGCACTCGGCATGGCTGGGCTCCTCATCTGCGCGCAAAGTCCGCACTTGATTTTTCGGCGGATAAAAATTCCGGGCGCAGCGTTCGTCGCCAGCATCGCTTACAGCGCGTACCTGATACAGAAACTTGTCATCCACGCGGTCGAGCAGTTTTGTTCATCTCACAACATCCAGCTCACATCTGCGCTCGCTCTTGTCGGGGTGGAACTCTGTGTTTACGTCGCGGCTACTCTTCTCTTCTTTTTGGTCGAACGACCTTTCTTACAAGTTCGCAAACGCCTGGCGCCGCGAAGCCTAGGCAGAGGTCGGTAACGATCTCGCTACGCGTCGCAAATCGTCGAGCAGGATCTCCATATCGCGCAAAGTGGTCCGGTAATTCAGGACGCAGCCGCGTAAGGCGAAGCGACCGCCAAGCGTGGCATTAGAGAGATACGAACTGCCGTCTCGTTGCAGGGCGATCAGCAGGCGTTCATTGAAAGCATCGATTGCCTGGAGTGATTCGCTTTGAAGCTGCATCGGCACATGCCGAAAGCAGAAGATCGACAGTTCGACCGGCGCGATCATCTCGAAGTCATCGCTCGCTCGGACCATCGATTCGAAGTAGCGCGCACAGGCAAGATTGCTTTCAATCGCCTCGCTCAACGATTCGAGGCCGACTCCTTTTAGCAACATCCACACATTAAGAGCCCGGAAACGCCGCGACAGTTCCGGCCCATAATCCCAAAATGCGAAGGCCTCGTCTGCCTTCTCGCCAATGATGCGAGTATATTCGGCCTCGTGCGCAAAAGCGGCCCGCGCGATTTCTGGCACGCGGTAAATCACGCAGCCAACGTCTACCGGCAGATAAAGCCATTTGTGAGGATCGAGCGCGATCGAGTCCGCCTGCTCAATGCCAGCGAATAATTCACGCGCGGATTTCGCCAGGACCGCCAAGGCGCCATAACTTCCATCCACGTGCATCCAAAGTTGGAAGCGGTTCGCAACCTCTCGAATCTCCGCTAATGGGTCGATCGCCCCAGTGTTCACTGTTCCGGCATTCGCAACGACGCAGAATGGAAAGCAGCCCGCTTCCAGGTCAGCAGTGATTTGTGAAACCAGATCGTCCACTCGGATTCTGAAGTGCTCGTCGACCGCGACGTGGCGCACATTTTGCCGTCCGATTCCCAAAAGCGCTGCTGCCTTTGCGATAGAAAAATGCGTCTCGCTCGACGCATACATGCGCAAGCAGCCTGACGAGGAATCTTTCGCCTGCCGCGCCGCGGCAATCGCAGCCAGATTGGCCATCGAGCCACCGCTGACAAAGAGTCCACCGGCTTCAGCATTGAATCCAAGAATTTGCCGGATCCAATTGATCGTTAGGCGCTCGAGTTCCACCGGCGCCGGCGCGGAACGCCAAACCGTCAGATTCGCATTTAACGTCGAGGCGAGCAGATCGCCGAGCGCCGCGAGCGGAGCCCCAGGCGACTGTACGTAGCCAAACATGCGCGGGTGCGCGTTTTGCCGGCTAAAGGGAATGACCGTCTCGCGAAAAACCCTTAGCAGTTCGTCGAAATGCATTCCTTTGATTGGAAGCGCGACGTCGAGTCGGTCGCGAATCTCCTGTGAAGACATGTGACGATACACCCTACGATCGCGGAGCTCGCCGAAATAATCGGCCACAAGTTGCATGACGGAATTGCCCCAATCGCGTATCTTATCGGTAGAAGGCTCAAGCATCTCCACGTAGTATGCTTCGCGCCGACGGCGTTGTCAGCCTTCGCACCGGCTTTGCGGAAGGGATTTTAGGGTTCTGTTGGCTACACGCGAAAATCAGCACGCAAGCCGCTGAGGAATGGGCCGCTGGTTTGCCACAGACGGATTCGCCTACGAAGCCAAGCTCGCCGGCGCTATTCTATAAACTGCGCGATTGACCGATATTTCTCGCTGAGCTCTTTGATGCGGGCCTCGTAATGGTGAATCCGGCGGATCGAACGGAAGACCAGCCAGCAACCCAGCACGACCAGACCAAGGTTCAGAAGCATCAGCGGCAGCAGGAGAGGCATCACCTTCTCCATGCTGTAATAGCGCGAGGTCGCTATAAGCGCGCTCAGCACCGATAGAGGCAAAGCGAAGACGGCGATACCGGTGCGCAGGGAAGCCAGCGCAGTTCGTTTCTCAGCGAGGAGCACCTGAATTTCGCCGAAGATAACGCTGTCTAGCTTCGGTAGTCCGTCCGTTTCCATCTTACTTCCTTTCAATCTAATCGATTCGGCACAAAACTCGCTGGAGAAAACCGAGTTGAACCCGTGGAGTCGCCCGCATCCCTACGGCCGGGTGACTTCGGTCGCTATTTCGCGGATCGATGCGATACTCTTAGATGGCTAAACGATCTGCTATCTCTTTTACACGTCGGTCGCCCGACAACCTTACCGAAGAGTTGATCGCTGTGCTTTCGTCGAACGCCTCTTTCGAATTCAAGCCGTTATTCGAAATTATCCTGCTCAATCTGCGAGAGCGAAACGCAGCCAGTGGCGGCGAAGAGATGCTGCGCTTGCGTGCTTATGAAAAGCTTCAGGGCCTTGTCAACCAGGGCGCGGTCAACCGGACAGTCACAGGGATCACGAAGAAATACAAAGGCGTTGCTGCACGAATGGCTGTGCTGCGCACTGAGATGAAAGCTTTGCGCACCGCCTGCAACCAGCGCGCTCGCGCCAAGGCTGCCGCGGCTAACTGATCGCTGACTTCTGACATCGGATTCCGGGGACGTAATGCCAGTCCAACTCGGACTTCGGCGCCCTGGCCGAAGATTCTCGAGCTACCCGTCTCGTCTCTTGCATCGTAACCGGCTTATGATGCATGGTTGACCCGTCGAATGAAATGCAGGGCAGGCGCTCCGTCTGCCGTCATTTGGCGTGGTATGATCGAATCTCAGAAACACGTGCGCGAATATCTGGCCGAGATTGGACGGCGTGGCGGCCGGCTTTTCCGCGAATTAGTGAGCGCTCTGTAGTGGCAGGCGTGTCGCCTGCAATTCTGGGAAAAACGCGAGAGTTGAATTCCCGATGGGTATGTCTAAAAATGTCTTACAAATGAGGGAGACGTTAACAATCAGTTTGCCGAAAGAATTGCGACGCGGGCTGGAAAAAATGGCCAGGGCTGAAGGCGTGACCAGCAGCGAGTACGTGCGGCGCGCCATTAAAGCCGACATCTTCCGCCGCGCGCTTCGCGCTGCCCGACGCGAACTCGTCCCTCAGGCGCGCGCCCGAGGCATCTACACAGATGAAGATGTGTTCAAGATCGTCTCGTGAGAGTCGTCTTTGACACAAACGTGCTCTATTCGGCGTTCGCGGCAAAAGGCTTTTGTGAGGAAGTGCTCGACGAGGCAGCCGGGGACTGCGTCACGATCTGGTCGAATCCGTTGAAACAGGAACTGGAATTACTTCTCGCGCGCCGGCATAAGATTGGCCCTGCCACGAAAGCTGCCCTGGCGGCATACGCCGATCTCTGCGAATTTGTGGAGCCGTTGCCGTTGCCTGCGCGTGTTTGCCGCGACAAGGACGATGATATCGTATTAGCAACTGCCGTGGCTGGTAAAGCCAACGTCATCGTCACCGGAGACGATGATTTGCTCGCGCTCAAAAAATTTCGCGACATCCGAATTCTGTCGCCGCGTCAGTTTCTCGAATTTCTCGATCGAGGGTAAGCCTTTCCGATGGAGTCTGCACCGGAGGCCTCACAGTCGAACATTTGAAGAGCTGCTCTGACAAACGGAAAAGAAAAAGGGGAAATTCTTTCGCGTGGCGATTGGATTTTCAGACCGAGGTAACCCACGCGTCTCGCGTGTGGGATTTGGCATTCTCCGAATCACCGATTGCCTGCCATGCCGAAGCGGCGAAGGCAGGTCGATCTTACGCTGCTGGCTTCGATTTCGTCGCGGCTCTCTTTCGTTTGCGCGGCCGTTTCCGAGCCTTTGCAGCGGCTCCGTTACGAACAGCACGGGCTTTCTGCTCCTGTTCGGAAGCGGCCGCATCGCGCTGACGCCGTTCCTTGCGTTCCTTACGCAGCTGCTTCTCGTGCAAATAAGTCCTGAACTTTTTATAGGCAAGACCACCGCCTAAACCAGCGGCGGCAACGGCCAGTGCCGCTGCAATTTTTAATGGGCCGCGACCAGGCACCATATGCCAAGGGCATTTAGGCAGAGGATAGCTGTCCGGAAGAGAAAACTCACAACCACGCGAAGTACACTTATGCGCCATAGCTTCTCGTATCGCTACCGGCTAAGATCGTCAAATGCGGAGGTTGCAAGGCGTGCGACTTCACTTTGCGCCGACGCGACTGGCGAATATCCAGTGCCCTTGACATATTCGCTATTCGCGAATAGCGAATAACTATGATTGCCAAGTCTTTAGACGTGGTTGTTTGGCTTAAGCTGCTCTCATCCGGCTCCGGAAAAACTTTTGCGCGACTATCCGAGGAATTAGGAATGAGCGCGTCGGAGATCCATTCTTCGGTCGGCCGAGGTGCCGCTGCAGGACTGATCGATCCGAATTCGAGGCTGCCTCTGCGAAAGCCGCTTGAAGAGTATTTATTGTACGGCGTCCGCTACGCGTTCCCAGCCAAACGCGGACCTGTTACCCGTGGAATCCCGACGTCGTACGGAGCGCCGCCGCTTGCGCAATACTTCCGCGCATCAGACGAATTACCTCCGGTGTGGCCTAATTCCGAAGGATCGACAAAGGGTTATGCGTTAGAGCCGCTTTTCAAGCCGATAGCGAAAGCAGTTCGGCAAGATCCGAAACTATACGAACTGCTCGCGTTGGTTGACGCGATTCGAGACGGGCGAGCGCGCGAGCGCAAGCTAGCGGAGGAAAAATTAAAGTCGCTTATTGCGAATGCCTACTCCTCTTGAGTCGATGCGACTTGTCGCCAAAGAACTTGAGTCAGTTGGTCTGTCTTTTGCATTCGTGGGCGGATGTGCCGTCTGGGTGCTCGTTGATCGCCCAGACTTTACGGATCTCAGGCCAACGGAAGATGTCGATGTAATCATAGAAGTCGTAACACTTGGCGAGCTTTATGAGCTCGAAGAACAGCTCCGTGCCACAGGTTTCCAGCACGATATATCGGAGGGTGCGTCAATTTGCCGTTGGATCATCAAAGGGTGCCGAGTCGATATTATGCCAATTGATTCCCGAGCCCTTGGGATGAAATTCTCAATGGTTTCGCGAAGCGCTCGAGTCTGCGCAGTTAATAACACTCGCTGGAGAAGTTCAGGCGAGAGTTATTACGCCTCCTTTATTTCTCGCTACTAAACTCACGGCGTTCAACGATCGCGGCCACTCCGACTTGTATGGAAGTCGGGACATCGAAGACATCGTTACAGTAACAGATGGACGTAAAAGTATTGTGGCAGATGTAGCCAATTCGTCGGCCGATGTGCGGAAATTCATTGCCGATGGATTCTCAGCCCTGATGCAGCATCCTGATTTCGGTGAGGCCTTATTCGGACACTTGTCAGCAGTATTCGGCGCTCGAAATCGCGTCGAGGAAGTGAAGCAGAAGTTCGTCGACATTAGTGGTCTCAAGTAATCTAACGGATGGAAGTCGACGACATCATCAGCTACCACGACATGGTGACGGCGGACAAGAAAAGCTGTACATTCAATCTGTGATTAGCTAGTCTGACTGCAATGCAAGGTGCGCGCGTGCTGATATTGAGCGGGCGATTTAAAGGTGCTGAAGCAATCTGTTTAGGCGAAGACAGAAATGGGCGATGCGCCGTGTCGCCGGATGATTCTGACGAAATTCTCTCGCTCGTTCCAGACAGTGACTTCGGTTTGCTGATCGACTTGTCAGCTGACCCAGTCCGCAACTAGCCGGTA
>QHOK01000195.1 GCA_003218755.1 Verrucomicrobiota bacterium | reverse complement strand
GGTAATCTGTAGTTGTGTTTTATCTTCGCGTTCAGTCGCGCTAGTCAGACCTGGCACCGGTTCAGCCGGTGCTCCCGTTTCATGCACTGCAAATATGACCTCGTCCAAGGGCGGACGCGGCTGTTGTGGCTGCGCAGGCGGTGGTGCGACCAAAGGAGGAATTTGAATTTCTTGCGGCATATCCGGCGGTCGCGTTACCAGCGGGGGTAGGGGCGATCCGAACGGTGGCATGTGCGGAAGCACTAGTGGCTTGCGATAAGTTGGGCGATGCGCGACTGGCGGTGGCGGCTGGGATGCGGCCGGCTGCCCAAGCGCTTCCAGAAATTTGCGGACGCGTTGTTCGTCCGACTCTACCGGTGCACGCGGTATTGGCTTCGTCGTTCGAGGCAGAGGTTTTGACATTGGTTTCGCCTCATCTTTGCTTGCCCTCCGGGCCGCTCTCCCGAGCAACTGGAACAACCCGGCGACGACGAGAAGCAAAAGGAAAAGGAGATTTTCGAGATGGACTGCTAGCATTGGTTAGATTGGTAATCGTTGAAGTGTTGAAGCGTTAAAGCGGTAAAGCAGGCAAACCTATCGTTGTTATGTTGAGCGAAGCGAAACATCTCAGATTGTGGTCTTATGGTTTGGCGGAAGAATTGATCAGAGATTCTTCGCTTCGTTCAGAATGACAATTCCTTTAACAACAATTTACCGCTTTAACGCTTCAACGAATCATGTTCCGTCCGTCCGCGGCTTGTCTCCGCCTGCGATCGATTCGCGCATGGAAGTGTCAGCCTGAACGTTTTTCATTCGGACATAATCCATAACGCCAAGGTTTCCCGAGCGAAACGCGTCTGCCATTGCCTGTGGAACGAGCGCTTCAGCTTCGACCACTTTGGCTCGCATTTCTTGCGTCTTGGCGCGCATTTCCTGCTCAACGGCGACTGCGGCTGCGCGGCGCACCTCAGCCTTCGCTTGCGCGACGCGTTTGTCAGCCTCGGCCTGTTCGGTTTGCAATTTCGCGCCGATGTTGTCGCCGACATCCACATCGGCGATATCGATTGAAAGAATTTCAAACGCTGTATTGCTGTCCAGGCCTTTGGCCAGAACTGTCTTGGAAATGCGGTCGGGATTTTCCAGCACTTCTTTGTAGGAATGCGCAGAGCCAATTGCGCTCACAATACCTTCGCCGACGCGGGCAATGATTGTTTCCTCAGTTGCGCCACCGACGAATCGATCGAGATGCGAACGCACGGTTACACGCGCTTTGACTTTCACGCCGATTCCATCCTGTGCAACGCCATCGATGGTGGTGCGACCCATCACCGGGTTTGGCGCATCAATCACCTTCGGATTGATGCTCGTGCGCACCGCTTCCAAAACGGTCTTGCCAGTGCCTTTGGTTGCCAGGTCGATGGCGCAGGCCCGGTTGAAATCGAGCGAGATGCCTGCCTTATCAGCGGCAATTAAAGCGAGGACCACATGGCTCACGTCACCGCCCGCAAGGTAGTGTGCTTCCAGTGGATCGCTCCGAACGTCCAGACCGGCTTTCACTGCGGTGATCCGATTGTCCACAATCAAACCGACTGGCACCTTGCGGAGTCGCATTCCGACCATTTTACCGAGACTCACCGGCGCATTTGCGATCCGTGCCCGAAGCCAAAGGCCAAAAAAGTTGAAAAGAACAACGGCCAGCACAAACGCGAACAGCGCCAGCACCGCGATGCCGACAAGATAAAGGGCGTCCATATTGCAGCGAAGACTATCGGAAGCGAGGCAGCGCGCAAAGGTCTAATTGCAGAGGGCGTCTCCTCTATGAAATCGAAATTATGCTCGGGGCGGGACTTGAACCCGCATGCCTTTCGGCATACGCCCCTCAAACGTACGTGTCTGCCATTCCACCACCCGAGCTTTGTGCGCGAGCGTCAAACTTTCCGCAGACGGCAGTGGCTTGCAAGTGGCGCTCTTGCTCGTGCTCATTATGGCGTTTCAACCAAAAACACAGGCTGAGCATGAAATGCCGATGATTCGCGATTAGTTTCGGGAATTCGAGCACGAGCATGAGCAAGACCACGAGTGAGGAACAGAATTGGATCAAACTCGATCTGCACATTCACACGCTCGATGATCCGAAGGACGCGGTGGATTATTCGGCCCATCAATTGCTGGAACGAGCGCGCGCTCTTGGATTTGGCGTTCTTGCGATCACGCTGCACGATGCCGTGTTTGACCGAAAGGAGGTGTTCGTTGATGCGGCGGCAATGGGCATTCTGCTTATCCCCGCGGCCGAGATGCGTTTGTGCGGCGCGGATGTCATCGTGCTGAATGTGAGCCCCGAAGAAGTCGCGAAGTTAAAAAATTTCGACGATCTGCGAAAGCTGCGAGCGCAGCGCGGGAGCTCTATCTTTACGATTGCGCCGCATCCATTCTACCTTTTTGGCGGCTCAATTGGCTCACGACTGCTCGCGGAAATAGATTGTTTCGACGCCATTGAGTTCTGCCATTTTCACATTGGCCTGTTCAATCCAAATCGCCGCGCAAAAAGAGTGGCAGCCCGGTTTGGCAAACCGTTAATTGCCACGTCCGACGCGCATCGGCTGCACGCCTTTGGGCGGCATTACACCAGTATCCCAATGCCGCCTGCGCTCACTGTGGAAAACGTTTTCGCGGCCTTGCGCAACGGCCCACTGCGCCTGACGAGTCCTCCCTCCAGTTTCGCCGATTTTGTGAGCGCGATCTATTTTGTTTTCCTTGCACATCCGTTTCGACTACGGCGGAAGGTTGCCGCCTCGATGAAACACTCTTCGAGCAGAAACCGGGCGTCGCGCCTCAGTGCTGAGGGGCCGGCGATTTCAGATCGTAGATTGCGCCCCAATCGCCGGACGCCACGAGAAACGCTGTAGCCTCCCAAGGTCGGCTGCTCGATTGGTAGTTCGTCCTTTCGTCTTGGCCCCAGAAGACGTAGCGGACGCCCAAAGCTTGGGCTGCCTCGCGCCAGTTTGCGGCTCCGTTCATTAAAGCCGTCAGCCGATTGTTTGCGTCGCCGTACTCGAATCCTTCCGTCCACAGATGACCTGGATATCCCAGGACAACTTTGCGGCCTTGTAGCAAGAGCGGATGATTGTAGGTCGGGTAAGCGGCAAATCTGGCTTCCACGGGCAAAGGCGCAACGGCCGTGCCGACCGCGTCAAGTTTCGCGCGCTCAATGAGTCCAAAGCCTGGGTGCCCGGCAGACAACCCGCCAAGCAAAGTAACAAATCCCGAACCGAAGAGTGCAACGCACATAGCCGCCCGCTCCGGAAACGCCCAACGTCCGATGATGTCGCTCCACAAAAAAGGAAGGATTAGAAAGTAGCCCCAAACCATAAGTTTCAGGTTGTCCCAATCCCATGGCGCGGTTTTGAAGAAGTACCCTACGGCGAAGATCGCAACTGCGGGTAACACAAAGGCGACGTCCGCTGGAGGTTTGTTACCCCAACGCCAGCCGGCTTTCCAAGCACGCCAGACACACAAGCCTACCAATGCCAGCGCCAACGGAATCCATAAGCCGAAGTTTGTTAGCCAGAATTGAAAAAATGGAGCGATGACGCCGTTCCATGTCTTTTGCAACAGCAAACCAAAAGTCGTGGCCGATCCAAAATTCGCTGCTCCGCCCATGCGGAAAAAAGGAGCGGCGAAGTCCGCCGAATCTTGCGCCCAGCCGGGATGCCATTGGAGTATCGATGCTGCGCGAAATCGATCGCTGACAAGCCAGACAAAAAAACTGGCTGGAATTAAGGCAGTGGTCAGAAGAGCGGCTGCATGTCTGCGTATCGGCGCGCCACGGAAAATTTCTGGCCACATCGTTGGTCGGGAAATCAAGCGACCGATCCCGGCGAATCCCTCATTGCGAGCGAGATTGACGATAAACCCTAGCTCACTGGGACGTTCAAAAAGTAGCGCAAAAAGCAGCACGATCGTTAGCGCCAGAAAGGTATGCAGGTGGAACAATGGCATTGACGCGTAAAGCGAGAGCTCGACCCACAAGGGCGACGGGCGCTTCCTGTAGCCGCGGGCGTCGACCGCGGTGGATTGCCCGGGGTCATCCGCCTCCGCCGAGGCTACGGCGGCCACTTCCGCTGCGGCCGCAGGAGTTCCACTGAAGAATTTCTGGCGCCAATGCCAGAGCAGAACCAAGGCCGCCGGGATCGCATAAAGCCATCCGCGCTGCGTCACGAACATGGAAAGCGGAATACTTTTCCAGGCAATTTTGTTGCCACCCTGATAATCCAAAAACTTCAGCGTCGTGAAGAATTGGAAACCTGCTATGCCGCCGTTGAACAGGAAACCCGCAACGCCGAAGGTGCCGCCCCATCGGAAGAACGCGTAAAACGTTGCCAGCGACGCAACCAGACCCACCCACACGAAGCCCGTTATCAGATCGATGTGAACGAGATAGAGCAAGGCGTTGAACAGATCTATCCCTGCCGGATATCTGACTTTGCTAAAGACGTAGATTGGATTGTCAGGCCAAATGGGGGCGCCGTTCGCAAAATTTCGAATCAATGTGACATGCAGAGAGAGGTCGCCCAGGTTATTGGGCGATTGGATCCTCAAGTCGCTACCGTCGATGTAAAGGAGCCAGCAAAACGATCGTACAGCAAAGACCGCGAAGCATACCGCCATTGCCCAGAACCAAACATGACGATAGCGCATGAGTGCCGACCAAGTCGCTGCAGTCGGCGTGCTTTCCAGCTCTGAAGCGTCTTGAGCCTTTCGTTCTACTGCCGGATGATTTGCAGCCTTGTCTGGAACCGCCGTGTCAGATGTTCCCAGATAAGCTGCTACTGCAAATGCAGCGCCGCATACCAGCGCCAGCGACGCGCTGAGCAGGTTTAAGCCTCTCCCGGCCATCCCCAGAAGGAGACCGCAAACCACAGACAAATTGACAAAGGTGAGAACAGCCGAAAGCCACTTCATCGAAACGCGCTGTGCCTAGCCTGGTGGTTTCCCGACAAAATCTGGTGCTTTGCCTGGGAAAAATTCTTTGAAAATTTTGGCGCTCAAATAGAGCTTCGACGGATCCTGATAGTTACGAAGGGTGAGGGTGTCGGTGTAATACGCGCCTTTCAACTTCGATTCGACATCTTTGATTTTGTCTTGCTGCACGAGGAGAAAATCGCCATCGAGATTCGCTGGCATGTTGCCTCCTTCATAGTAGCCGACTCGATCGAAGTCGCCTAGAACCCACGGAAGCGGATAAACGCTGGAGCGAATCAGGTGGCCAATCAGATGGTAGTAAGCTGGATTCCGCTTTGCCAGCATCAGCAGCGGCCTGGTTAGCTTAAACATGTCGTTGTATGTTTGGACGTACGCGTAAGGCTCATCTGGCGAGCTGCAACGGAAGTAGTTCAGCCAAATGGATGAGCCAAGCGAAATGCATAAAAGGACACCGATGGTGCGATACGCGATCCGCAGACGTTTTGGGCGCACCAGCAGGACCGCCGCGCCAAAGATAAACAGGAACGGCCACCCAAAACTGATAATGCACCACGGCGTTTTGTATTTGACGTAACTGTACGCAATGAAAGTTCCTACGCCGTAGATCGCCAGATAACGCAGACTGAGGTTCTTAAACTTTTGGCAAAACAGGCAAAGAATTAATCCCGCTAGCATTGGCAGTTCGTAACCAAAAAAATCAGCCCGGCGGGCTTCCCACGATGGCCCCATCAATTTGAACCAGTAATCCCACGGCTTTTCATGGCCGTGACCGGCGGCGCCAGTCTCGGTCCAAGCCTTGAACGCTTGATATAGACCTTTAACGCCATTCCAGTTAAAGAAGGTTCCCGAATAGAGAAACACGACCGCGACAGCGCCGACAACAAGGACCATCGCAAGATCGATGTAGGTCCACGTTTGCTTTGCCGGTTTGGCATCGGGAACGCGGCTCAGCGCACAGGAAACTATGAGCACTGGAATGGCAAGCACAGCGCAGGCAAGATGGATTGCGTAGGTTTCCTTGGTCAGAATCATGCCGGCTGTTCCCATCCCGGCATACCAGAGGTAATTCACGCTGCCCAATTTCCAAAGACCGAGCAGTCCCAGAATGAACATGGTCGAGAAGAATTGCAGCCACACTTCGTGGATCGCATACCGCCCATAGAAAACAAATCCCGGCGACACCGCTATCGCCAAGGCAGCGATACGACTCACTGTTCGTCCAACCAATGCCTCGAACTTCAATGCCAGCCAGACGCAAGCGATACTTACGAGCACGACAGGCAACCGCAACGCCCACAGGTTCCGGCCAAACAAACTCTCCGAGAGCAGCAGCACATAGAAATGAAGGGGCCCGTGATAGTTCGTCGGGTCGTACCGGTAAAAGCCATTCTTCATCACCTGGTCGACGAACCACCCGTTGATGCCTTCATCAAAGTGCGGCGGTTTGATGCCGAGAAGGAAAAAGCGCAGGAACACTGCCAGTCCAATGATTACCCATGGCGCCCAGTCCGTATCCGCGAAATGAGCTTT
>QHOK01000194.1 GCA_003218755.1 Verrucomicrobiota bacterium | reverse complement strand
GGATCAGCGCGTCGCTCGTAGAGACCGACATCAAATCCTCGCCGCCCCAAATACGCAGCGAGCAATCCACCTGCGAGTCCGGAACCGATTAGAACAAATTTTGCCACCCAGTAAGAATCTACGAATCAGGAAACCAGGAAAGCAGGAAAAGGGAGGCCAGTTCCTCGCGAACGCTTTCGGAGTTGCCGACGAAAACAAATCTAGAATTTCAAGCAAAGAAATCTCGCACAAAGTCCGCCAAGGACGCAACGTGACGCACCACGATATGAAGAACCGATCCTGCCAACTATTCATGTTGCTCGTTTGCATTTGCGCGATGAGCCATCCGTTGAACGCGCAGACTCGCGAACCGGGTAAGCCGAAAGAGTTTATCTATGTGCTAAGACTCGTGCCGCGTTTGTACGACGATAAGAACTGGACGAAAGAGGACAACGCAGTGCTGGAGCGGCATTTTGCTCGATTCCAGGAAGCGATAAAATCCGGTCAGTTAATCCTGGCTGGACGCACAAAAGAGCCAGGTGATAGGACATTTGGCATTGCGATCTTTAGGGCATCTGATGAAGCGGCCGCGCACGCGTTCATGGAAGCCGATCCCACAGTCTCGGCCGGATTAATGATCGCAGAGTTGCATCCCTTCGCCGTGGCGCTCGAACACGCTAATCCCTAGCGTTTATCCGCAGGACGGACGCCGATTAGGAGCAAACATTCCTGCTTGTGAGCACCGCTCGTTGCTAATGCAGTCAACGCGATGCGGTAGTTGTCTGATACTCCTGCAGCCAGGCGCTCCATTTCATGTTCTCTTTCCAAACGGTGATGCCGGAATGGCCGTAGTGCTGTTCCACTTCGTACTCGTCGTCTTTCCTTACTTGGCACCAAAACAACCGGCCAGCCCTGCGCCACGCGTCGAGAATGATTCCATCCTCGAAAGGCTGATTGCGTGCAGTCACTACCAACGCATTGTTCTCGCTCGAACTGTTCGGATAAGCTTCACCCCAGTGCAACACGAGTGTCTTGAGCTTGAGTTCCTTTAGATGCGCGCCGAGGTCCTGCGCCCAATGACCGCACCAGCCGCGTTTTCGCTTACCGATGTTTACGAGAAATACCGTAAACTCGGGGTTTAGAACGACGCGATATTCCTTTGCGAGACTCCGCGCTTTGGCGTGCGCCGTTACCGATAACAACTCCGCTTCCGCCGGATCGACGTCAGGCGCGAGTGCGGTCAGCGCTTTGCTCAAGTCCTTGATTGATCTCTCGTCTCTGGCTGCCGCCGAGTGGATCAGAAACAGAAACGCAATAATGAATGAACTCGTTCGCATCGTTTAAGTATTTCTCTCGCACTGGAGACCAGGATTGTAATCACAAACAGCAGCCACGCCAGATACAACTTCCATCGACAGCGGCTATCGCCTCACTAATTCACGAAAATACGCAGCGACATTTGGTTTGAAGTAGAAGTACCATACCGCAGCAGAACCGAAGAGAGACGCATTGACGATAGCCCGCCACATGATTGTATGGCGAAGCACGCTCAGTGCGCCGAGCGTGGATGCATAGAGGATAATCAAGCTGAATACCGCCATGACCACATGGCGCGACCACGTTTTGCCGGCGTGGAGAGCGTAGGCAATCAACGCCATAAGGCAGCCAATGCTACCGACGAGTGGCGCCGCAATGCGCAACCATTCCGATCGGGTGACTCGTTCGCCACCCATGATGTGCGGCCCGACGTCCATAACCGCGAGCAGGATCGACAAGAACATTCCGATGGAGGCGAACGCCGAGAACCAAGTCAAAATTCGAATGGCAAACGGTTGCTTCATTTGATGCGTTGAATTTGTAGTCCACGGCGCCAGGGGGCGTCGAATGTTTTGGCGGAAAGCCAAGCCGCATAACCGCAAAACAGGGACCAGTATGTGCGGGCGCTTGCAGAAGCGACTTGTGCTCAGTCGCGATGACGAACCGATCCGGCGCCGCTGATGTGTTTTTCAATCGTTGGAGGGTTGCCGGAGTACTGAACTTTCCCCGCACCAGTGATTACGACTTTGAGCGTCTCGGCGACTGCGACCTCCGCGTTACCGGCGCCGGTGGTGGAGATTTCCGCAGTTTTAGTTTGCAACGCACTCGCTGCTAACTCGCTCGCGCCAGTCATATCCGCTAGCAGTTCGTCAATGTTTCCGTCAAGTGAGACGCGCGACGCGCCGCGCGATTCCAATGCGAATCTTGGGCCGCTCAGCTGCTTTGCATCAAGCTTTACTGCGCCACTGATCCTGGCTCCTGCCCGCGTTGGGCTCGAGATAACCACCCGGATTCCGTGGGTCGGTCGAATCTGTTCGCGGGTGCGCAAATGAATTGTGTCGCCGGAAACGTTGCTCTCGATGTAAGGAAGCAGATTTTCGTCCGTCGTGATACGGAGGCTGGGCGTTCCACTTTGCCATTCGATTGTGAAAGCGCCTCTCACATCGATATTGGCGAACGCGCTGACCGGGCGTTCATCCGTCTTGATATGGCCATTACCGTGAATTCCCACCCAGTGGCAGCCAACCGCCAGAACGACACATGCCGCGAGAAAAACAATCGTAATCTTCTTCATGCAAATATGATTTCTCTAATTACGATGCGGCGGCGGGTTGTTTTGGATTCAGGAAATGTTCCGCCGAGTCGCCGATGTAACGAATCGCGGCTGGCGCAGCCGTCATTCATTCGACAATCTTTAGTTTTACGGCGTCCACAAAAACGTCATCGACGTAGAATTCCACGCGGTAATCGCCAACCGCCCAACCATCTTCGGGTCGCGCGAGCGTGAACGCTCCGTGAGCACTTGGGGTTTCAGCGACAGCGGAGGCTTCGTCAATCTTGTAATCCTGAGGAAAATCTTCGCCAATGTTTTCTGCGATCCACGTAGCCTTCACCTTTGCGCCTATGCGCAAGCGCCGTCCCTGCCAGCGCGCGTAGATCTCGGATGTGCTCGACGAAAAAGTCGTTATCGGTTTGCCGAACCGCTCCTTCGCAAGACTGACTGAAAGCTGCTTCGGGATCGCGTCGGATTTCACTTCAGGCCGAGCCATGATTTTCGGCCGTTCCACCAGCTCCAAAGAAATGCGCTGAAGCAAATCGCCCTTGGCAGCGCGCATTGTCGTCACGTCCTTCACGATGCCGACGCCGCTTGCGAACCAACGGTCGATTGTCGTCCGGCTGGGTGACGTTTGCTCTCCACGAATATGGAACGCATGAAATTCGCCCGCCGCCACCTCGATATCTTCCTCGCCGAGCACGTCGTAATGCTGGTGCACTTTTAATTCGCCGGCCTGTCCGTCGAAATCCCAGCTGGCGCCCTTTCGGAGCGGGCTGGCGATCATCGTCTGTGGCGGACTAAACTTAACCAGTTCGCCGTCCAGATTAATCCGCGCCCAGCAAATAATCCCCTGTTCATTGATGGTAAGAAAGTCCGTGTTCGTGATCGCGCCTCCCCTGTGCATTTCGAATTTGAGAAGATCTTTCCCATCAACGTTCTCTGTTCCATCGATGCGATACAAAACCTGTAGGCGAATCTTGCCATCGGCATCCGTCTTTGCGTTGCGAAGGTCCAGACCCTTGCCGATTTCTTCTGTCATATCGTAACGCCAACTGGTTCCATCTGCGGTCGGAATCATGTCGCCGCCAAACACCACAGCGAGCGGCGCTGCCGTAAGTATTAGGGTCGCGAGTTTCATTTTACGCTTGGGAAATGCGAAAATTCGCGCAGCGGTTAACGTGGTCTGCACCTGACACGCATTCTGACACGAGATGGCAATTTTCGTTCAACCGCCCTGCGCTTCATTAACCACCCGCTACGTCAGTCGTCCGCTACTGCAATTCTCCACATTATTTGCCGCGTGCTGGTTTTGCGCGCTCACAGCCGCAACGCCGCTATCGAATGAATCGCGCCACGTCGTTGTAGTCGTCTGGGATGGGATGCGGCCGGATTTTGTCAGCGAACAAAACACACCGGCGCTTTGGAAGCTTTCGCGTGAGGGAGTCACTTTTCGCAATCACCATGCGGTTTATCCCAGTGCAACGATGGTGAACGGCACGGCGCTCGTCACGGGTGCTTATCCCGGCAAGAACGGAATCATTGCAAACCATGTGTATCGCCCCGACATCGATCCTCAGCACGCCGTCGACGTCGAGATTTCAGCGGTAGTGAAGAAGGGAGATGAACTCTCGGGTGGAAAATACATCTCCGTTCCAACCATTCCCGAACTCGTCCAACGCGCAGGCGGGCGCACGGTAATTGCGGCGGCAAAAACTGTCGGGCTCTTGCTGGATCGACACGTTGCAGGCCGCTTTAGCAAGCCTAGCGAGCCCGCCTCTCCCCTCGCCGAAGGGGAGAGGATGAAGGTGAGGGGATCGCGCAGCGTCACGCTGTTCGCGGGCAAATCGTTGCCGAGCGACGCGCTTGCTCCGATTACCGCCGCGCTCGGTCCGTTTCCATCTGGCCATTTGCAACAGGACGCCTGGATAATGAAAGCATTGACCGATCTTCTCTGGAAAGACGGTATGCCGGGCCTGTCGATTCTTTGGCTCGGGGAGCCGGACCTTACGCAACATGAATCTGCGCCGGGCGCGCCGGCGGCGCTCGGCGCGATCAAGTCCGCCGATAAAAATCTGGCGTCTGTTCTATCGGCGTTAGACCAGCGACATGCACGCGAAACAACAGACGTCTTTGTCGTTTCCGATCACGGTTTTTCCACGATCGAGCGCTCGATTGATTTGCGAAAAATTTTGAATGACGCGGGCTTTACCGCGAAGACCGAATTCAACGACCAACCAAAACCTGGAGACATCATGCTCGCCGGCAACGGCGGCAGCGTTCTTTTCTATGTCGTCGGACACAACCAGACGCTCATCCGTCGTCTCGTTGAATTCCTGCAGCAATCCGATTTTGCCGGAGTGATTTTCACCAAAGAGCCGATGGAAGGAACGTTCAGTCTCGACCGAGCGACGATTCAAAATGATCATGCGCCTGACGTCCTGATGGCCTTCCGCTGGAACGATTCGAAAAATCAGTTCGGTGTTCCGGGAGTTATCGACGCCGATTGGCAACGAGCGGCAGGGAAGGGGACACACGCGACGCTCAGCCGGTTCGACATGCACAACATGTTGATTGCAGCCGGCCCGGACTTTCGCCGCGGCCAAACAGATGATTTACCAACAGGCAATACCGATCTTGCCCCAACAATTTTGCGGATTCTCGGAATCAAACCGCCGGAGCAACTAGATGGCAGGATTTTGTCCGAAGCGATGGTAAAAGTCGATCCGAGTACTACGGGACCGAAATCTGAAACCAAAACAATCGACGCTGTAAAAGATTTTCCATCCGGCACATGGCGACAATCCCTTCGAATCTCACGCGTTGGCTCAACCATTTATCTCGATGAAGGCAACGGCGTATTTGAAAACAGATTCAACCACGAATGAACACCAATGGATACTAACAGGGAGCGCGAAATTCGTGTTTATATCTGATGTATTAGTCGTTCGAAATCTGTGCCAGCTGTAGCGGCTGGCGTATCGCCGGCGAGACTTTGCTGTGCCTTCGAGGCGGCTACGGGGATGTTTATTTTGTGGCTTGCTGAATCGCAGTCGGGCCGGTGCTTCAGGTTATTGGATGAAAGAACAGTTCCGCCGAGGAGCTGATGCGCGCGATTGAGGTCGTCCTGAGCGGTGAAATTTATGTGAGCCCGCTGATCACCTCCCGCGCCGTTCAACGATTCGCCGGCCGAAAACGCAACATTCCTTGGTCAGCTGGACGTTCT
>QHOK01000193.1 GCA_003218755.1 Verrucomicrobiota bacterium | reverse complement strand
AGTCGCGTGTTTGCCGTAATAGGCCTTTAACAAGCTGATGAAATAGGAGGGTGTATTCGACCAGAGGCCGGTCTTCGGCGTGTGCGCATCCAAATATTGCTGTAGCGTTTCTTCCTCTCCGCCGCGTGGCATCGCCAGGTAACCCGGCAAAATGTCATAGAGCGTCGGAATATCGGTCGAGCCTTGAATCGAAGCATGACCTCGCAAGGCGAGAATACCGCCGCCGGGCCGGCCGATGTTACCTAATAACAGTTGCAGGATCGACGCGGTGCGAATTATCTGCACTCCCTTGGAATGCTGCGTCCAGCCTACTGCGTAGCAAACCGCGGCCGTCTTCTCCGGGCCTGATGCACTAACGAGGGAGTCGGCCACTTTGTAAAAGAGCGCAGGCGAAATGCCGCAGACTTTCTCCACCATTTCCGGTGTGTAGCGCGCGAAATGACGTTTCAATTTCTGGAAAACACATTGTGAATCTTGCAATGTGAGATCGCGCTGGGGAAAACTGAGGTCGTCGCCTTTGTAATGCCAGCTTTGCATCGAGTAATTGCGCGCGTCCTCGTTCCAGCCAGAGAAGTAACCATCAGCGTTGTCTTCTGGGTCGCCGTAGTCGTCACGCAAAATGCAGGATGCATTTGTGTAGTGCACGACGTACTCGCGGAAGAACAATTCGTTCTCGATAATGTGGCGGACGAGTGCGCCGAGAAATGCGATATCACTGCCGGCACGAATCGGTACCCAAATGTCCGCCAGTGCGCTCGTGCGCGAAAATCTTGGATCGACATGAATGACGGTCGCGCCGCGTTCCTTGGCTTTCATCACCCAGCGAAAACCGACCGGATGCGCTTCGGCCATCGAGGAGCCTTCGATCAAAATGCAATCCGCGTTGGCCAGATCTTGTTGCGCGGTCGTAGCTCCGCCCCGGCCAAAGGAAGTGCCCAGACCGGGCACCGTACTGCTATGTCATATCCGAGCCTGGTTGGACACACAGACCATGCCCAAGCCTCCGGTAAAAAGTTTTTTGATCAGATAATTTTCTTCGTTGTCGAGCGTGGCGCCGCCGAGATGGCAGATTGCAGTTGTGTGATTGATTGCCGATCCATTTTCCTGCGTGGTGAATGTGCGTTTGCGCGATTCCCACACGCGCTCGGCCACCATGTCCATCGCCCTATCAAGGGACATTTCTGTCCACTGTTTGGCGCGCGGCGCGCGATACTTCACTTTCAATTCGCGTCGCGAATGCGTGAGTAGCTGGTACGATGCGGCGCCTTTCGGACAAAGATTCCCCTGGCTGATTGGCGACTCCGGATCGCCCTCGATCGAAATTAGTTTCCCATCCTTGTGATAAACGAGCTGCCCGCACCCGACGCCGCAGTACGGGCAGATCGATCGCGCCACCTCCGCGTCGTCGATCCGCGCACGCATGGCACGCGTCTTGTCCGACATCGACTCTAGACCGGTGCCGTCCTTGCGTTCGCGGATCTGCCGCCTGCAATTCTTCATTGAAGGGCATTCAGGGCAGAGCGCGGTTCACGTGCGAATTTGAAGCCTGCCAACCGCGGCGCCTCGGGATCGACCCGCTCTGCGCTCGGAGCGCAGCCGATTCCTAGAATCGGCTGGGTCGCCCAGCTCCTTCGATCGCTCTCTTTTCGAGTAGTATCCGATCTTGGTTGAAGGAGCTGCCCGCGTTCGGCGGGTTCGGCGACTTTTTTTTCGAGTGCGAGGACCTGAAACGCACGACCGAGCATTTCCGGATGAAGCAGCGTTTGCAATTCGCGTTTTGTTTTTGGGGAATCAGGTAGGGACGATTGACCCCAATCCCCCGTGGGCGGTTCGGGTGAATCGCCCCTACCAAGTTCAGAGATGATTCCGGTTAGGAAGTGATGCTGATCAGTGAAGCCTACGACTCGCAACCCGTTTGCCTGCGCGCGCTCGACAATGGTCGACCAATCCACGTGCATCGTGATGTCCGCATACCCAATCTGCTCGAATGGTGAATCAAGATTTCGATGTTGCGCGCGTACCTGCACCTTTGCCTGAAATTCGTCGCCCAAACGCCCGTAATCGATCGCGATAACGTAGCCGCGCTGCAATTTCGCTGCTACGTCGTCAATCCACTCGAGCGCCGGTTGATTGAAAGCGCCTTTTCCCTGCGACGGCTGAGAAGCCGTCACTCTCCGGGAAAGTGGACGCTCGATCAACACAAACTTGTCGCCCTCCAGATCGACAAATTTTTCCATGCCGCCGCTGATCAACCGCACAGGCATCGCATCCAGCAGTTCGTTGGAAAAATGAACGCCCACAAATGATTGCAGCGAGCCGCACCATTCGACCTTATCGCGAAACAGTTCCAGCATTTGCGATTGGCGCTCTCGCAAAATCGGAAAGGGCTCGACTATTCGATAGCGCAAAGCCGCGAAGAATCCCGGCGCGCTTTTTTGCGCAGATTCAAGAACGTCGTGCGCGAACCGCCCATCGTGCGCGCCCTGTTCGACGACCACGAAATTGTCGATCTTGCCGAGCTCCTGCCAGATTTGGGCAAATTGCGCGCCCAACAATTGCCCGAACAGCGGGCCGACGCTGACATTGGTGAAATAATCGCCTTTTCGGCCAATCACGCAGTGGCCGGAGGAATAGTATCCGTGCTCGGGATGGTAAAGCGCCTGTTGCATGAACCAGGTGAACGATTGAGGGCCGCGATTGCCAATTTCGTCGCGAATGAGTTCGATGAGAGCGGGATTCCCAGTTTGCGTGCTCAACGTCCAACCCGCCTACGCTGAAAGCTTGGGCGTGGCAAGCGTTCAACGCTCGCCGCCCAACGCCAAATTGTGAGGAACAACTGGAGCGCGCGGCTCACAGTATGTTCCGAGGGCTGCTGCCCAACTCAGCGTCGGGATCGACGACTGGGCCTTGAGGTCTCGCTGCTAACTGCTCTGACGGGTGTCGCATTGCGGCATTTTAAGTTTGGACCAATGTTCGGTGACGTCTTTAGAGAAGGCGTACGTGGGTACCTCCGGTTGTAGTCGCGCTATGTGCATCGCACGATAAACAGGAGCACAAGAGCGCGATCACTGCCATAGCAATTCGTGAGGCTCTTTTCATTTTAGGTGAACGACTCCATTTGTCCCAATTAATCGGCGGGGGGCGATCCCGAGACCAGTCAGCGCCTTCAGCAAATTACTCTTGCAATTTCACAATTTGGACACGCTTCTTCAGGAAGCTGTTTCGCTCCGCGTAATAAAGCGAACCACCGGCACGAGGGCTGCTGAGCCACTCAACTCTCGCCGCACCTGCGACGGCAGGCGCAGATACCCGCGGATACACAGATTAGGTTTCTGCATGCCCGGGACTGAGGAGACCGGCGGCGGCGCGAAGGTGGGACCTTTGTGAGCCAAACCTATGCTGGAATTTAGTCGCTTGTCGCGAATTGCGGCGAAAAATGAAACCGAAAACTACAACAGCGAGAGAGGTTCGGACTCCTACGTCCCCGATGAGAATCGGGCGCTCTATCCAGTTGATCTGAGGGCGCGTTTTTTCGACAATATAATTTTAGTAAGTCGCTGCGTTCCGCCATAAGATTCATTTGATCGCGGAAGCCGATTCTGTCGTTGTTGAAGCTGTCGTTGTTGAAGCTTGATCTGTTGACAGCGCTGGCGAATGGCCCATAACTCGCGCAGTTTATTCCAGAATGTCTCTTTCATAATTCCTCCAAAACAGGTTCGTGCCGGCAGCGCCCGGTGGTCGCGTACAGGCAACCAATCTCGCCGGTTACATTTTTGTTCTCAACGGCTGTCCAAGCGCGGTCGTTCATCTCGGCCACGGGCGGCACAGGCGGCTGGTTCGACTCCGCGCTGTTAGCGGCGCTGCCACTGCAATCTGGTGTATTCCCGTCCCACACGCCGTCAGCAGCATGGTAATACCCTTCGGCGCAAGCGTCGGAATCCTGGGGATCCCAATGATATGTGGTATCGCCCACGATTTCAAAGGCGCTGTTGCTCAGGTTCGTCTGCACCATCACCGACTGGGCGGTCTTGCTCGAGCCGCCCGACGCTGCGTGGACTTTTGGTGCGAGCACCAAGCCCACTGCAAGGGCAAGACACCCGATCGCCATGCTTGATATGATTAATGTTTTTTTCATTCGGTCCTTTTTGACTTCTTTCTAATTTTTGTCTGGGGGGAAGCCATTTCCCGTGGCGACCCAAGACGTGTTGTATTGGTGTTTCGGGCGGCCGCGATTGCAGTCGCCCGGGGAAATTGTTTTTTGGGGAAATTTTTGGATTTGGGAGTGTTGTTTCCCATCGCTCACCGTTCTTATCCGGAAATTGCAGGGTGAAGTTCGCGAGGAACCTTCGGCTCGTTATTGGTCGTTGACCCGGATTCGTTCTTATACTTGCGCGTAGTTGAGACGTGGCCGACGCGGCGTGCTGCGCAGATTTTGGGAAAAACTGTGCAGTTCTTGCGAGGTCAAGCAGGGAACCACAAAGAGTGAGCATCTTTTCTGCTCTTTTAGTTGTCATTTTCCTTCTTGTTTTTCACCCATCAGCATGAGGAGTTCTGGGGGGAAATGGGGCCTCGGGGGAAATAGTGTCTGGGGGAAATTGTGCGTGTCCTTGTTCGCATTGGCGTTTCCATTCCTCACGTCTTATTCCAGGAACCGCGGGGCGAAGTCCGCGAAAGAGATTTGGCTTCTGCCAGAAATTCGACCGAGTTGGCTAGGTAGTTCGAGCACCCGCGTTTTCAAATGAAGCGCGGAGTGTCGTTGGCCCCGAATAGTTTGTAAAGAGATTGTGCATCGGGGAGAGTCCCTGATCTTTTGGAGCATACTCCCCTAGCAAAATCCCATTGTGCCCCTAGGGGGCTAAGGAATTTCCCCTGATCCCGGCGGCAGACTTAACCACCCGCCTTCGCCAAGTGCTACGCGGGGCAGGCGAATGAACACTAATAACCACTAATACGGACGGAGTGAATTGTTTTCACGAATTCGTGTCTATTATGCTCACCAATTTGAGACGCGCGCGGCCCGTGCCACATCAAACATAAAACTTCAAACATCCAATATCCCATCAGGAAGCTGCCGGGAAGCGCACCAGTTTCTTTTTGCCTACTACGGAGATCGGGCGTTTGCCCAACACTCCTGGCCATTGCTCTTATGACCGCGTATCAAAAACTAAATCTACAGATAAAGTCAATGCTCTAGATAATCCGCATGTAGTGTTACTTTTGTGTGACGGCGGCCCTTCGCTGACGAGAGAAGAGGCCGCAGCGTTTGCTTTATTGGTCGCTCGCTCCAGAATCCTAGCGGATTTATCGGTGATAAGTGTTTATGTTTCAGTTGTTGTTCCGCTGCGCGCTTTTTGCGCTTCCATAATTAATGACAGGCAACCAATCTCGCCGGTTATATTTTTGTTCTCAACGGCTGTCCAAGCGCGGTCGTTCATCTCGGCCACGCTGGCCACGCCCATTTCTACGGAAACTGGAGGAGCAAGCTCCAAAAAAAAAATTACCGAAGGACAGGCCGGAAACCGCCGTTCCCTGTGACAAACTTGTAACCGCAACCCGCCGACCGCGATCTTGCTCGGCGGCGCGCTTACTGGTGTCGGCCTAATGCGCGGTTTCGTCTTGCGCCAAACGGTTAGAGCATTTAAGAACAAGGCTAACAAAGTGGCCATTCGGTGAATCTTACTACGCCGCACGCAGACTCTCGCTCGACGGCTGAGGTATGAGTTAAACTACAAGATGCCGCTTTATGCTCGTGGAGGCCTAATTCTGAGTACTTCGCAAATTCACAACCACCTCGTACCGCCGCATGGCGGCGAACTCGTTGATCTGAGAGTAGGGGAGGAGAGAGCAGCCGAGCTCAAAGCGCAGTCCAGGCACTTTCCTTCCTGGGATCTAACGGCTCGCCAGGTCTGCGATCTGGAACTGCTTTTGAGCGGTGGCTTTTCTCCGCTGCGCGGCTTCATGAACAAGGCGGATTACGAAAGTGTTTGTCATTCTCTGAGGCTAACGACGGGCATTCTTTGGCCGATTCCAATCACGCTCGATGTGAGCGAACGTTTTGTGAAGTCCCTGAAGTCGAAGAACAACAAAATTGCGTTGCGCGACGCGGAGGGAGTAATGCTCGCTGTCTTGAACGTGGAAGATGTGTGGCAGCCTGATCGTAAAGTCGAAGCCGCGGAGGTTTATGGTACGACCAGCCCGATCCATCCCGGCGTTGACTATCTACTGAACAAAGCAAACCGCTGGTGCCTGGGAGGCACTGTTGAAGGGCTGCGGCTTCCATCCATTTACGATTTCAAGAGCCTGCGCGCAACGCCCGCTGAGTTACGGGCCGAATTCGCGCGTCTCGGCTGGCGCCGCATCGTAGGCTTTCAAACCCGGAATCCCATGCACCGCGCGCACGTGGAACTCACTCTTCAGGCAGCCAAACAGGTGGAGGCCAGCCTGCTGATCCATCCCGCCGTCGGAATCACCAGACCTCGTGATGTAGACTACTTTACGCGGGTCCGCTGCTATCAGCTCATCCTGGCGAAGTTTCCGGCGGGCACAGCAAAACTTTCGTTGTTGTTGCTTGCGATGCGAATGGCGGGACCACGAGAAGCAATCTGGCACGCTTTGATCCGCAAAAACCACGGCTGCTCGCATCTAATTGTTGGACGCGACCACGCCGGGCCGGGCAAAGACGCGAATGGTAATCCATTCTACGAACCCTACGAAGCTTAAGACTTATTCAGGAAATACGAAGCTGAGGTCGGCATCCGCATGGTTGCATTCAACACGCTGATGTATGTAGAAGACAAAGATAAGTATTTGCCAGAAGGCAAAGTTCCTGCGGGTGCACGCGCGCTGAACATCTCGGGTACAGAATTGCGTCAGACTAAATGAAGGGCGCGACCTCCCGGGATGGTTTACCTACTCTGATGTGGCCCAGGAGCTACGGCGCAGTTTTCCACCGCGGCATAAGCAGGGAGTGACAATATTCTTCAGTGGGCTCTCCGGGGCGGGGAAATCGACCATTGCCAACGTCCTGCTCATCAAATTCCTTGAGGTGGGCGGCCGTCCCGTGACGCTGCTGGACGGTGACTTGGTTCGAAAACATCTTTCCTCAGAACTCGGCTTTTCCAAACAACACCGGGATATTAACATCCGCCGGATCGGGTACGTTGCTTCCGAGATTACGAAAAATCGTGGGATCGCTATTTGTGCTCCAATTGCACCGTATGACGTCACGCGAAAAGAGGTACGCGCAATGATCGAGCCTCTCGGGGGCTTTGTCATGGTGTACCTCTCGACTCCGGTCGAGATCTGTGAACGCCGCGACCGGAAGGGTCTTTACGCGAAAGCGCGCGCTGGAATTCTCAAGGACTTCACTGGAATTTCGGATCCTTATGAGGAACCTAAGGATGCGGACATTGTCATCAATACCGCAGAGGTCACGCCCGAAGAAGCGGCGCAGGCAATCATGTTACACATGGAGCGCGAAGGATTTATCGGGGTTAACAATAATCTGTAATCCCGCTGAATATATCGAGAACCCCCCTTGCGAAAAAGATTGCAATCCTGACGTCGGATAGCAGGTCGGGACGGCTTGGTCCACCTGCGCCGCTGGCCTATTTTACGTCGTTGCGTTCGTGCAACTGGCCGCTCTAACCGCAGCCAAACAGTTAGTTGCTCACGAGGTGAAAAAATATCATAATTCGGGTGAGCGCTAGCGAATTTTAACCTTTGATGTCGCGGGCGAGTCAGCGGAACAATTGGCGGGTATTGACAAGCGAATAGACGAACATGATCGGAGCACGCGAGCTGATTGAGAACCTGCGCACGGACTGCGTGTATTATCTGGGCGATCGCCCCTGTTGGCCGCACGTGGAAGCCGGGCATCGTTGCACCTGTATTCATTTTCAGCCAATTAAGCGACGCGGGGTTGTTATTAAGCTTGGCGCGGCTGGAGACGTGTTGAGGTCAACTCCTCTGCTGCGCGCTATCGAGCCCCCCAAGAC
>QHOK01000192.1 GCA_003218755.1 Verrucomicrobiota bacterium | reverse complement strand
GTCCCGTCAGCCACTTTTTCCGTCGCCGCGATCCGTTCGCGTTCGGCAAGCAAGAAGATTGCGTTGATTGCATTCGGATTATTGATGTGATCCGTCGCTATCCGCGAAGTATCGGAAGTGCCGCGCGGCTGCGCGGCGAGCATCTCGTAGAAGAAGCCGCCCTTTTGCACATTGCAGGCGAAGACTTTCCCCTCGTTGATGTACTGATTGCCAATCGCCGACGCGAGATTTTCCCAGCGCGGGTTTTCCGGGTCCTCCGGTGGATTACTCGGATTTGGCGAAATGTGACACGAACCGCACGCTACGCCGACGCGATACGGACGGACGAGCCTGTTATCATTGTAATAAGTTGGATCGTTCATGAAACGATCGCCGTCCCATTTCTTGCGCGCTTCATCGTTGAATTCGGGATTTGGAAAAAGGCGAAAACCAAGAACGCCGGAGGGTTTGCCGTAAACGGTTTGGTCGATGCCTTCCGGTTCCGGTTGGACTTGCTCGTCCAGCCACAACCCAAATTCGTCCGGCTTGCCAGCGGTACGAAACCCGGGCTCGTTTACCAGGCCCAAGGTTTTAAAACGTTCGCCGCGCGGAAATTTGCGGTTATCAAGCATCTTCAAAAGGTCCATCAACCCGAAACTGTCTTGTGCGGTCTGATTCCAAAAGTGCTGGTTACCACCGCTCCACAGGTTCCAGGTATTGCGCCCCATGATTTCCTCTGGCTTAAGATCAATGCCGCCATCCATTGGCTTGAAAATGTCGGCAGTAATCTGCGGAAAATCGGCGGTTGTTTTCCCGGCTGCCTTAGCTTCGTCGATGGGCTCCTTTTTCCCGCAGCCGGTGAACACGAGCATCGTGCATCCAAGGACATATGATCCGACTCGGGCGAGACGGAGAAGATCGCGCCTGGCTGGCAGCAGTGCCTTCACCGAGTCATCATTGATACGTCTCTCGTGAACCGTGTGGCAAGAAAATTCTAGTGAGTCGAACTTGATTTCGGTACGATCTTTGCGCCTGGTTTTCATTCTCTGGCGCGTGGAGCAAACCGGCCAGCCAATGGGACGCCTGCATCTCAAAGGCGATTCTTTAGAATGTCTCGCTAAAAAATATCGAGCAAGCGCTGACCGACGGCGAGAAGGCCGAGGCCGGCCCCTGGAAAAAGGACAGCTCGAACAAACGGTTGGTCAGTCAGCGGCGCAAACGCGCCTTTCTTTAAGCCGCGAATCTCGGCGATCAGTTCGTCGAACGTCGCGCGCTTGGCTTCAATAGCACGGCCCCGAACGGGCGAGAGTTGCAGATTGCTGAGCGTGGCGCCGCGCAATTGCTCCGCCGCTCGCCGCAGCAAGATCGCGCTGCCGAGGGCCCAACAGACGTTGATCCCGTAGATGGCCAGGAGACCGGGAGACCAACTCCAGTTATCAAAAAAGGATAAGCGCGCCACAATCATCAAGGTCAGGACAATGAATGGATACCAAATCAGACGCGCCACCACGTGCGTGCGGTCCGCGACAAAAAAGATTTCGTTGTAAGCAGAAAGTTCCTCTTCGCTAAGCGGCGGACTTCGCCAGGACTTTTCGACCACCGTGTCGCCCCATTTCGTGACCACGCGAGCGAACATCCGAATAAAGTTGCTGTTCAACTGGATCGCATCGACCACGTAAAAGGAGAGGATCATCATGCCAATCGCAGCCAAGCGAATAGCCCACCAATCGAACTGGAAAGCGAAGTCGCCTCGGGCCGGGGGGGGCGGTGGCGGAAAAAGCCTCAAGATGACGATGGAGAATAAAAGGTAGAGGGTAAAAAGAACACCGATCCGGATAAAGCGCGGCCAGAATTTGTTCCGGCAAAGATAGGCGTGCCACGCTTCCTGCGCGGAGAATTCCGGCTCCGTCCCTGATTTATCGGAGCGCGCCGTACGCCATTGCTCGAGACCCAAGCCGAGGTGGTGCCAGCAAAAACGGGTTTTTTTCGGCAATGGATCGAGAGAAAATCGTTCACCGAGCTCGCGTTCGTTGGCGCGCAAATCGATACCTGCTTTAACCATGAAATGGATCGCCAGCATGAGCGCGATCAAACGCAGCATCTCACTCGGCCAGATGCTGATTCCGGAGAAAAAAGCCAGCGGCTCCTGGGCGACATGTGCGATGACGCCCAGTTTTGTTAGATAATCGCTCGCCGTCAGGCTGCCGAGCTCGTATTGTGCAATGTCAGCGCTCTTGTATTGCCCGAACATTGCGACTGAAAAGACGATCAGCGGTACGCCGCAAACCAGGCAAAAAGTCGTGCTGGCGAAAACTCTTCTTAAACGTTGCGGTGTTGTGCCTCCGCCTTTCAACGTCGGGCTGGCAATGGTGACGCTGATCCAAGCCACAATTGCCAGGAGCGCGAGCGCGCCAACGACTAGCAGCCAAAAGGTTGGACTCGACCAGATCACGCGGCTTGCCAAGTGCCAATCCAGGGAGTTGCTCCTGTGGGTCTTTGCGAGATTTTGCTCTTCCCGACCCCATGTGGGAAAAAGCCAATCCCGAAACCACGACTTATTCGACTTAGCGAGATTTTCTCCCTCCAGATACCACGCCGGACTCAGATCATAAGCGCCGTGGCGGCTGATCTCGAAGATCCGCGGTTGCCACGAGAGAGAATCCGCTTCTTCTTTTGTCATTCGGCCAGTCGCGACCAGCGTGCCGACGTACATCGACGTTTGATTAGTGTCGCGAAACGGAGGGATGTGCATCCCCTCGATGTAAGTCTCCGGCAACGTGCTGCCAAATGGCGATGCGATGATTAGATTGTGGGTATCGCCCCAATCGTCGCGGCGCTCAAAATGCGCGTCGTAGTTGTTGGTGAAAAAAACAGCGTGGGGAAACTGCGGCCGCAGCGCTCGCAGAATCATGAGTTTGTCGTAAATGTCCTGGCCGAGCAGACCAATGGCGCGAATGCCCGGGCTGCTCCCTCGTTGCCAGCGCGCGTTGTCCTCTTTCATCTGCCGCGCTAACCGTCGTAAGTAATCCGATTGATTCAATCCTTCCGTTGCCTCGATCGCAACCGTGTCCTGCCCAAGCTGGGTTTTTTGCGTCTGGTCGCGCTGACTCTCTTTGGCCTGATCGCCTGGCAGTTGTCCGTCAATTCCGCGCAGATAACGGTACGGGTGTACCCATGCCGGCCACTTATCCGGCTGCCTAATGATCTCATTAATGGTTCGACCGGAAGCTTGGGCTGCGAAAATCGTGCTCAACGAACGTCCGTACGGAGTGTCCCATTCGGTCAAAATCACAACATGCGCCAGTTTGGGATCCGGCCTTTCGTCCGGTGTCGTTTGCTGCACGACCGGAACACGCCGGCGCGCGAGCTCAGCCATCAGTTCTTTCAAAATCACTTCATCGGTCGCGATCGTCCGGAAAAAAGTCAGTCCGGGCACAGCCTCCTCCAGAAACATCTGCACGGTTTTTCTTGGCGAAGCGGGGCGAACGTCGGCCCCTCCGCCGGCAGGGGTTGGTTGGAAAAGCAACGTGTCATCCGAAGCGGTCGCAAGGGGCGAAATAATCGAAACGTCTTTCAGCGTCTCCTTCGCATCCGCTCCTAGCGGCTGCCTGTGCAGCTCGCGGATCATGCTTTGCAGCCCAGTTGAATTTGCCGGGCCGATTAACTTGATGTCGATCTTGTTGCGAACGTCGTCAGCCAGTTGATCGATGATGTTAGCGAAACGGCTCAGCGGATTAGGACTGAAGCTCGCCGCCGGCAACCACAGCAGAATCAACCTCCTGGTATATTGAGGATGGACGCGTGCCAGGTCCCGCGTAGCGATGCATTCTTCCCAAGGAAGCAGCAGCCCCCGGTCTATTTGGCGCGCGCCGCTGGGATCGTCGACTGGCGGCCAGTCGGCTGTGACGAAACCGATGTGCTCCCCGTCCAGAGGAACGAATCCGCTCTCGCTCAAGGCTTCGAGCACTGCCGGCCGCGCGCGCAATCGGGATTCGGCTTGTTCGCTGTACGGCCCGGCATCGACCATCACCGCGAGCACGAGAACACGCTCGGGGTTCTGCGTCGCGCGTTTGCGAAGGAGCTCGACCAGCGCGCAGACGTCGTGCGATTCGGTGGTGCCTTTTTTAGCCACGCCCACCTCGATTTGTGCATCCAGCAACGATTTCTGCTTTTCCGCGACGCTAAACGGGTCTTGCCACAAGCGCGCATCGACATCCTGCGCGGCAATCACTGGAATGGTCTTTTCGCTCGGAACCGTCGGGCGCTTACTCACCAGCGGCTTGTACTGCGCAATGACTCCGGCGAGAACCGCTATCAGCGGCAACAACGTCCCCCAAGGAATATCAAACTTTGGTTTGTCGTTGTCTGCCATGGTCGCTTACACCCACAGTGATCTGCGGAAAATCGGCAGTCGTCAGGCCAGCTGCTTGCCCTTGATCGACTGGTTCGTTTTTCGGGCAGCTTGCCAAAGCCAGGAACGCACTTGCAAAAAGCCAACTTCCGACTCGTGCGAGAGACACAAGATCGCCTCTGCCTGGCAGCAACGCCTTCACCGAGCCATCATTGATACGTCGGTTGTGAACCGTGTGGCAAGAAAATTTTAGAAGCTAAGGAACGACGGCTTCCCAGCCGTCGAGGAAACACGCGACTGCGGTATATCTGTTTAGCATAGCGTGGGCAACGCCAAGTGCCGTAGGCACGATATGGTTATAGACGGTGACAGAGAGAATATTCCAAGCTCCATTAGGAGCGGCATGTGAACATGTCGCCCCTAGCGGGGCTAAGAATGTGGCAGATGGCGTGTTTCTATAAACATGTCGCGCCCAACGGGGCGCTCAAAATGTGAAGCACTTCTTTGAGCGACAAGTTTATGCGCACCCAAGCAAGATACCGGATGGGAAGCCGTCGCTCCTTGAGTCACTCCACGAATTCCAATTCGATCGGAACATCGATGTGGCCTTTGTCGCGCCCGTCAGTCAGAAATTTGCGGATAGCCGCGCGTCCAGTCTCACCATAATCGCGAGTAAATTCATTCACGTACATGCCGATGAATTTACCCGTGAGGCTCGTGCTCATGCCGCGGGCGTAGGCAAGCGAATGACGCACCGCCTCATGTCGATGCGCCAGGCCGTAATCGATGCTTTCGCGAACAATTTCGCTGAGGTCGTGCCGGACTGCTGGCGGAATATCTTTGCGCACTACATTGCCACCAAGAGGTAACGGCAATCCAGTTTCGCGCTTCCACCACTCTCCGAGATCGACAATCTTCTCAAAACCGGCTTGCGCATAAATGAGTTGCCCCTCATGAATGATTAAACCTGCATCCGCTCGACCGCTTCTGACTGCGTCAAAAATTTCATCGAACGGCACGACAACATAATCAAACTTTCCGAGGAAAAGCTGCACCGCCAGAAACGCGCTTGTCATCTCGCCTGGCACTGCGATCACATAGCTGCGCAACCAGTCACGAACGGCTTCGTCAGCCGTTGAAGCGTTGAAGTGTTGAAGCGTTGAGGTGTTCGCTGTTCGCTGTTCGCTGTTCGATGCCTGCCGCGCCGTAGCGCTGCGAAGGCGGGTTGGGCGTTGGACGTTGG
>QHOK01000191.1 GCA_003218755.1 Verrucomicrobiota bacterium | reverse complement strand
GGGTGTTTCACTTTCACTCCGGGCGGGACGTAAATGAATGAGCCGCCGCTGAACACTGCGGAATTCAGCGCGCTGAATTTGTTGTCGGCGATCGGGATGACTTTCCCGAACCATTTCCGGAAAATTTCCGGATAATTCTTCAGTCCCTCTCGCGAGCCGACAAAGATGACGCCCTGTTCGCCGACAGCTTTCTTGATGTTTGAATAGACGGCTTCGCTGTCGAACTGGGCTTCGACGCCGGCTAGGAATTTCCGTTCCTGCTCAGGAATACCGAGCCGCTCGAATGTGCGTTTGATGTCGTCCGGTACTTCTTCCCAATTACGTTTTGGTTCGGTGCCGGGCGAGAGGTAATAGCGGATTTTATTAAAGTCGATTGCTTCTAGATCCTTGCTCGCCCAATGCGTCGGGAGCGGTTTTTCCAGAAATGTCTTCAGGCCCCGCAAACGGTACTCACGCACCCAATCCGGGTCTTCTTTGACGTCCGCGATGTAGTGGACAGTTCGCTCGCTCAGTCCGACGCCCGCGTCCCGCACGTGGGCTTCCGGATAAAAGAAATCTCCCTTGTTTCGATCGATATCGACTGCTGATGTGTCGGTTTTCATTATGTTACCTCGTGTATGCTGACTCAAGCGCGCCCTCCCGTGCCCAATCGTAACCCCTCTCTTCGAGCTCCAGAGCGAGCTCTTTTCGCCCGCTCCTAACGATTCGCCCCGCCACCATCACGTGGACGTGGTCGGGGACGATGTAGTTCAGGAGGCGCTGATAATGCGTAATTAACAGTATCCCAAGATTCGGGCCGCGCAACGAATTTACTCCGTGCGCAACAGTCTTTAGCGCGTCGATGTCCAGGCCGCTATCGGTTTCATCGAGCACGGCATATTTGGGTTCGAGCATGGCCAATTGCAGAATCTCGGTGCGCTTCTTTTCACCACCCGAAAAACCCTCGTTGACCGCACGCGAAGTGAACGAACGATCCATCCCGAGCAACTCGATCTTTTCATAAAGCTTTGCGTAATAGTCGGTGGCCTCAAGCTCCTCGCCCTCAGGCAGGCGCGATTGCATCGCGGCACGAAGAAAGTTGGCGATCGTCACGCCTGGAATTTCGCTCGGATACTGGAAAGCCATGAAAAGGCCGCGTCGTGCGCGTTCGTCCGGTTCAAGTTCAAGGAGATTTTCACCATCCATCAACCCCTTGCCAGCGATGACCTGATAATCGGGGTGACCAGCGAGCACTTTGGCCAAGGTGCTTTTTCCTGAGCCATTTGGGCCCATAAGCGCGTGAACCTCACCCCGCGGCACGCGGAGAGTTAATCCGCGAACAATCTCCTGACCATCCACGGCGATATGCAGGTTCTCTATGTTCAGTTCCTTCATAAAAGCGAACAACAAATATACGTCGGATGGGCAGATTTGCGAATAGTTTGGCCCTCTCGATGGTGCGCTCTTTCCGTAGCACCGGTCCCTGGGCCGGGAGGATTACGCGCCTCGATGATATAGGCCTAAAGTCCAATTCGCGGCTTGCAGACGGGCCGGTAGGCTGAGACAATCTCTGCCGACAATGCCGCCGTCATCAAACGAGTTCGTAAGTGTCGAACGCCCCAGGACTACCTCTCACACGTTGGGACGCGATCCCAGTCGCGGCGGGCCTTATTCACTGCGCTTACTTCTTTGCCATGTTCTATCTGTTCCCGCGTGTTCCCCTGTGGGTCATGATCATTCTCGGCTTTATCTATTCGGTGAGCATTTCCTGGAACATCAACGGCGTATCTCACAATTTCATTCATAACCCGTACTTTCGTTCGCTGCTGCTCAATCGTCTTTTTAGCATTCTGGAATCGATAACGGTCGGGTTTAGCCAAATTTTCTACGAATATATTCACATGCAGCATCACAAAGGCAATGCCGACCGACCAGATGAGGCTGGTGAAACTGTCGATTGGATTTCGATCTATAAGCATGGCCACGACGGTGAAGCCGAACATCCGCTTAAGTACACTTTCTTGAGCTTCTTTCGCGAAGATCCCAAGACCGTTTTTAAGGAATTGAAGCGCAAAGATCCGCGCGAAGCGTTTTGGGGGAATCTTCGAACTCGCGTCGTTCGTGACGACCTTTGTTATTCTCGGTATTCTCAACTGGCGTTACATCTGTTTCCTTTTGCTATTCTGGTACTTTGGCCACTCCCTGTCTTATTTGAACCGCTACTATCGGCATTATGGCGGCAATCCCGACGAGCCGATTGCTTGGGGCGTGAGCACTTACTGCAAGCTATATAACTGGACTTGGTTCTATAACGGATATCATGCTGAGCATCATTTCCGGCCGAAGGTGCATTGGACGCAGACGCAGACCCTGCGCGATCAGATTATCGAGCAGCAACGCGCGGCCGGGGTGCGGGTGATAAAGGTGCCACACGCTCTCGGCTTTCTTGAGCCTGATTTGGCGGCTTCCGAGCGAGCACGAGAACTCCAGTCCAAACCGGTTGGCTAGGTTTAGCTATGCCACCGCCCTCGGCAAGCCGCGGCACTGGTTCCTGACTCGGCATGGCGAATAAGGTGCTACTCGCGGTAGCCTCAACACTCGAAGCCTTTACAGGACTCGTGTTAATCATTGCTCCAAGCATGATTAGATCTGTGTTAGGGACAAATGTTTCCGGTGCGGCACTCGTCATAGCTCGGATGACTGGCTGTGGTTTATTATTAATTGGCGTTGCTTGCTGGCCGCGCGTTGAGGCAAACCTCCTGCGCCTCTTGGCGATGCTCATCTACAATGTATTGGCGACGGTTTACCTTGGATACCTACGCTTTGGCAGTGAATCGGTCGGAAAACTTTTGCTACCGGCGTTTGCAGTCCACGCCGTGCTGGCAATTCTCTTTATCGGAGTCTGGTTCAAACATCTAAGCACATGAACGACTTGTGAAACTCCAGCGATGAACACTGAAGTCATCTCGCTCATTATATTCGGATGCGTCGTGGGGGCTGTGCTCATTGGAAGAACGCTGGCTCGCTTTCTGCCCAGCGAGCATTTGAGCGCCGATACTAAGGAGACTGTGAAACTGGCCATGGGTCTGCTCGCAACGATGTCGGCCCTCCTGCTCGGGTTACTTGTGGCTTCGGCCAAGGGCTCCTACGACAACGCACGAAACGATGTTATCCAAATGGCCGCGAAGGTCGTGTTCCTGGACCGGGTTCTGGCCGGATACGGGCCAGAAACTGCAGAGACGCGCGCCCTGCTTCGCGAGGCGGTCGAAGAACTGGCTCACCGCAGCATGCAACCCCCAAGAGTAAATACGCTTTTCAATCTGGCTCCCAACACACAAGCGGGCAATGCGATCTATCTCTCCATCCAACATCTTATGCCGCAGGATGAGATGCAGCGGAGCCTCAAGGCCCAAGCGACGACACTCGCGGTGGAGCTGGGCCAACTTCGCACCTTGCTCGTCGCAGAATCAATCTCTTCCATTTCGAAGCCTCTGCTGATTGTAGTGGGATGCTGGCTTGTGGTGATTTTTCTGAGTTTTGCCGTGATTGCCCCTCGCAACGCGACAGCGACGACAGCCTTGATGATATCGGCGCTCTCGGCTGCGGCGGCCATCTTTTTGATCCTGGAACTAGACCGGCCCTTTAGCGGTGTGCTTCGGATTTCCAACGAGCCGATGCTTAATGTCTTGAGCCAACTGGCAAAGTGAATGCGATGAAAACTCGTATTTACCGAGTCGGAAAGCGGCGAGAGGCGAACAATTCAAATTGAATAGGCACGTATTGGCCTTGACTCATCAATGCCACGCTGCTTCTAATCGTTCGGTGCTCAGCTTTGAAACAGCTTCTTTCCCATGCGCGGTTCAACAATCAACTCTTCAAACCAATATGGTACGAAACAAATTCATTGTATTTATCACCACATGCTGCGCCTGTTTTGTGGCTTCATCCTTGAATGCGGTTACGATTCCGGCTGGAACAGCGCTGGCCGTAAGCACCGTCAGCTCTATCTCTTCACAAGACCCAGTGGGTAGAACCTTCGCGGCCCAGATCGACCGGGACGTCGCGATTAAAGGAACGGTTTTCTTGAGAGCTGGAACAAAGACGTTCGGAAAGATCAAGTCGTCTCGCGCTAACCCGCGCAAGTCCGAGCCACTCACGCTGGAACTCACATCGATTTCTGTGAACGGACGCAATGTCACTGTGAAGACGAACAGCGTGCAGCCGGGAAGTTCGCCGAGGACAGCGCGACAGGCGCAGTATGGACATACCGCCGGCACATTGATCGTTACGCCCGGAACCAAGATGCAGTTCCAGCTTATACAGCCAGTGACATTGTAACGGCAACGAATTCCGGTTTGCGCCGCCGCGCCAGGTGTGACTTTGCCTGCTTACCTTTTGATGCGCATGTCCACCCCGCCGCGAGAGGCCGTGACGTCAACGCCCCGCGTCGTGGACGTAACAAGCACGCGCACACCGTTCTGATTTTTGATGGTGACGGCCGTATGCCCGCCGGCAACTGTCACGCCCCGGCCACCCGGGCCACTCGCGACATAATGACCGTCGAAATCTTGAAGCTTCTTCAGATTGTAAACCTCCCCCGAAGCGGACGTCGAGCTAATCCCGACTTTAGCTAACGATAGTCCGTTCACGGAGACCGGATAGTCTTTGCCCTGATAAGTGAGCGTCCCCTTCGCCCAACTTAGACCAATTCCGGCTGCGAACGATCCCCCGCTCAGTTGCAAGGTTGCGTCTGGCTTTCCTTGCTGGCCAGCCGCCCACGCGAATCCCGTCATCGCGTTGAGGACAAGCAGCAGAATTACGATTTTCTTAACATTATTCATAGTGTATCCTTCGATTTGTTTGCTCCAAATAAGGTTTCTGTCCGACGGCTTCCATTGGACGAAAGTCCTCGGTGCCGATCGACAAAATTGATGTAATACGTAACGGTCAACGGTTGGAAAGTAGAAAATTATGAAGGCACAAAAGCGTAAACTATTCCATTGCGTGATTGCCATCGTAGGGCTCGCGTTGCTCTCGTCGGGTCCTGGCGCATTGGCACAGCAAGCGCAGTCACAGCAGGCGCAATCACAGGTGATGACGACCACAACTCCAACTACGGAAGAGGCGCCCAAGCTGGCGAGTGGTGAACTGGATTCTTTGGTCGCGCCAATTGCGTTATATCCGGACCCGCTTCTGGCTCAAACGCTCGCCGCTTCCACTTATCCACTGGAAATTATCCAACTTCAGCAGTGGATGGATCGGAACAAGAATTTGCAAGGCAAAGCGCTGGCGGACGCGGTGGCAAAGCAACCGTGGGACCCAAGCGTCCAGTCACTTGTAGAGTTTCCAGACGTGGTGCAGCGGATGGCAGGCAACATCCAATGGACGACGGACTTGGGAAACGCATTCCTCGCGCAGCAATCTGACGTGATGGACGCAGTCCAAACCATGCGTGCAAAGGCTCAGGGCACAGGAACTCTTAAGACCAGCGCCCAACAGAAAGTGGAGACCGAAACAGTCTCTAGCGGCAAGCAGGTGATCACGATTGAGCAAGCGAATCCCGACGTTGTCTATGTCCCGTCATACGATCCGCAGGTCGTTTATGGGGCTGCTCCTCCTGCCTATCCCTATTACCCTTATACCTATCCAGGCTACGTGCCGGGAACGGCTTTGGCGTGGGGTGCGGGAATTGCGCTGGGTGCCGCTGCTTGGGGCGCTTGGGGGGGCCACTGGGGCAATTGTGATTGGAACGGTGGCAACGTCAACATCAACAACAACAATAATTTCAATAGGAATTACAACAAGACCGTCAACCGGGGTCAAGCTGGCCAGGGCAACAACTGGCAGCACAATCCGCAACATCGCGGAAACGCTCCGTATGGGAATAGGGCGACTGCAAATAAATATGGGGGCACAGCTCGAGGCCAGGGTGGCAGACAGGCGGGTGCGGGAGCTGGAGCTCGGCCCGGTGGCGGCGCGGGAGCTGGAGCTCGGCCCGGTGGCGGCGCGGGAGCTGGAGCTCGGCCCGGTGGCGGCGCGGGAGCCGGAGCTCGCCCAGGTGGCGGCGCCGGAGCCGGAGCTCGTCCAGGTGGCGGCGGAGCGGGAACCCGTCCCGGTGGTGGTGGTGCTGGCGCTCGGCCCGGTGGTGGCGGAGGCGGTGCCGGTGCCAAGCCAGCCGCTCGCCCAGGTGGTGGAGCAGGTGCTCGCCCAAGCGGTGGCGCTGGAGCTGGTGCTCGTCCAGGTGGCGGTAGCGCTAAGAACCAGGTCGGTAACCGCAGCGCATCGTCGCGGCCTTCTGCTTCTCACGGCGGGGGATTTGGCGGCGGCGGGAGCGGAAACTACGCGCGAGCGA
>QHOK01000173.1 GCA_003218755.1 Verrucomicrobiota bacterium | reverse complement strand
CGTTGCTTCGACATATGAATGGTTCCGCGCTAATTGCGTGAAGTGATACTGATCGATCGCAAGAGGACTGACACGACTCGTGCGACCCATGAGACTCATCTGCGGTTTGACCACGAATCTTTCCGGCGTTGACTGCTCTTTAACGGATGAAAAATTTGCGCGTTGGCGTTGTCGGGGTTGGTCATATCGGAAGCAATCATGCGCGGCTATATGCGGAGATTCCCTCCGCTGAGTTCACCGCAGTGTATGATGTGGATCCTATCACGAACCGCACAATCGCGACCAAGTTTCGTGCGACGCCTGCCGGGTCGCTAGATGAGTTCATTGGGATGGTTGATGCCGCTTCCGTGGCAACGCCCACCAACACGCACTACGCGGTTGCGCGGTCTCTCCTTATGAAGGACAAACATGTGCTGGTTGAAAAGCCGATTACTAACAACACCGCGCATGCTGCCGAACTGGCGGATTTGGCCGCGCGCAACAGCCTGATCTTGCAGGTGGGGCACGTGGAACGTTTCAACCCGATCTTGGGCGCTCTTGAAAAACATCTGACGCATCCGCGGTTCATCGAAGCGCATAGGCTCAGACCCTACTCTGAACGCGGTACCGACATCGGTGTCGTTCTCGATTTAATGATTCATGATTTGGAAGTCATCTTGCACTTCGTGCGTTCACCTCTGTGGAGCATTGATGCCGTGGGCGTGCCCGTGCTTAGCCGGAGTGAAGACATCGCCAACGTGCGACTGCATTTCGAAGATGGATGCGTAGCAAATGTGACCGCGAGTCGCATCAGTCCCGAGCGGATGCGCAAGATTCGCATTTTTCAGGAAGACGCGTATCTCTCGCTCGATTATCAAAATCAAAGCGGCGAAATCTATCGGCGCGTTGGAAGACAGATTTGGCGTGACAGAGCAAGTGTTGAACACGAAGAACCACTTAAACTTCAACTCACTTCGTTCATCGAATGTGCGAGCACGGGACGCCAGCCGCGCGTTTCCGGTTCTCAAGCGACAGCAGCATTGGAGCTGGCGGTTAAAATCACGAAGCAAATCGCAGCGGGTGGATAGGACAATCTCATTTGGCAAATTCTACTGTAGAGGCAGGCGTCTCGCCTGCATGACGCCCGAGTTTGCAGCCGGCACGGCTGCCACTACAGAAGAATGACCATCTACTTCGTCGCCGGCGAAGTGAGCGCAGATAACCATGGCGCGGCATTGATGCGCTCCCTGCGCAAGTTGGACCCCGGGCTTACGTTCATCGGTCGCGGTGGTCCGCAAATGCACGAGATCGCTGGCAAGCAATTCAAAAATTGGATCGGGGACGCGTCAGTGCTCGGTTTATGGGAAGTGCTCAGGAAGTATGGTTATTTTCGAGAGCAATTTCGCGAAACACTCAAAGAAATTCTCGAGAACAAGCCGGATACAGTCGTATTGATCGATTACCCTGGCTTCAATTTGCGGCTTGCCCGCGCATTGCGGAGACAATCGCGACGACAAAAGATAATCTATTACATCAGTCCGCAGGTGTGGGCTTGGAATCGCGGCCGTATCAAAAGAATGGCGCGCTTTGTCGATCTAGTGCTCTGCATTTTTCCGTTTGAAGCCGACCTCTACAATCAAGTGGGCTTGCGTGCCGTATTTGTCGGTCATCCCATGATCGAAAGATTGCGGGTCCGGAAGATCGACACAGAGCGCGATCCGAATTTAATCGGGCTTTTTCCCGGCAGTCGTTCGCGCGAAGTGCGAAAAATTTTTCCGGTCATGCTGGAAAAATCGCAACATCGGCAGGCGATTCAGATTAAACTTGATGAGACAGCGGCAATTATGCAGCGCGCGTGGGCTGGGATCGTCGCCTCAGGGAGCGCCACGCTGGAGGCTGCTTATTTTCGGCTGCCGTTTGTGCTGATTTATAAGGTGGCATGGCCGACTTACCTGGCAGCGCGACTCGTGGTGAACGTGAAATATCTTGGAATGCCTAATTTGCTTGCAGACAAAGAAGTCGTTCCCGAATTCATCCAGTACCGAGCAAAACCGAATGCCATCGTTAATGCCCTGCGGTCGTTGATGGAGGATGCTGACGGGCGCGCGCGAATGATTTCTGAATTTGATGCGCTTGTCGGCAAAATGGGCGAAGGCGGAGCGAGCGAGAGAGCGGCGCGAGCAATTATTGAAGAGATTGGAAGATCGAATGAAACGACTTAACTGATAGCGCCATGAAGATTTGGGATATTTCACGAACGCTTTCTAACAATCTGGCAGAATGGCCCGGCGACGAGCCGTTTCATTATCGATTGACGAAAGAGATCGCGAAAGGTCAGACCGTGAATCTGGGCGCCATCATGATGAGTGTGCATAATGGCACGCATGCCGATGCGCGGTTCCATTTTGACCCAAAGGGTGGATCAATCGACAAAGCGCCGCTCGATATTTATCTCGGTCGCGCAACGGTGGTCGATCTAGCGCAAAGTTTTTTGCAATCGAAAGAAAAACAGCTGATCACCACCGAAGATCTCCAGCCGCAGGCCGAAGATATCGCGGCCACGTCGCGGCTTCTCGTAAAGACCGGTCGATGGAGCGAGTCCACGGTTTTTCCGAATCAAATTCCCGTGATCGCAGCCGATGTCCCGGCGTGGCTGCAGAAAAATGGCGTCAAGCTCCTGGGATTGGACCTGCCGTCGATGGATGAGATCGATTCGAAATCGCTGCAGAATCATCACGCGCTTGCCCGGGTCGGGATCGCCATCGTTGAATCGCTCGATCTGGGGGAGGTTGCTCCTGGTATTTATAATTTCGCGGCGCTGCCTCTGAAAATCGCCGACAGCGATGGAGCGCCCATGCGCGCCGTGCTCTGGCGCGACTGACCGATCGCGAGAATGCAACGCCGTTATTGTCATTCCGAGCCAAACGCAGCCTAGTCGAGGAATCTCTCGCTGTTAATAATGAGAGATGTCTCGACTCCGCTCGACATGACAAGCATCCTGCTCGAAGACCGTCGCACCGTTTGGATGCTGGCTGCCGTAAGCTTTCTTTTGTTTCTCATCGGCAATTTGCCGTGGCAGCTCGACGACTACGACCAGGCGAAGCAGGCGTTTACTTCCTTCCAGATGATCAAGGAAGGCCGCTGGTTCTACCAGCAAACGCCACATGAACACGTGGCAACCAAGCCGCCGCTCATAGGATTGATTTCAGCCGCGCTTTATGGATTGAGCCGATCATGGGATGTAGCGTGGCGACTGCCGTCGTTTCTCGCTGCGGTTGCTTTGGCGTTGCTGTTGTTTCGCACTGCCGAGTCCGCGTATGGATTAACCGCCGGCGTAATCGCGCTGGGTGCATTTGGATTGAATCTACTGAGTCCGCGCCTGGCGACGCTCGTGCGCACAGATATGCCGCTCGCACTCGTAATTTTTCTGATCGGCGTGCTGATCTGGCAAAAAATCCGAGACGAAACTGAGTGGAGACTGCGAGACCAAGTTTACGTCTTTGCATTGCTCACAGTCGCAATGCTGATAAAAGGCCCGATTGTTTATGCGTTTCTGCTACCTGGAATCGCGCTGTTTCAATGGCGCTACGGTAGGGCGCGACCGCCGGGCGCGCCGGCACAAAGCGCGTGGCCTGGCTGGTGGCCCTGGATCGCCTCGCTAGCTGTCTTTCTTGTCTGGGTGATCGGCGGAATTTTCTTTCAGTCTGGCTTTTTCGATGAGGTTGTGATGCGTGAATTTGTTGGACGTTTTGGCGAAACGATTCATCGGCCGCAACCGCTCTATTTTTACTTGCCGCATCTGCTGCACAAATTTGCTCCGTGGAGCGTGCTGATGATCGCCGTCGCGCTCGTCGATCTCCACTCGCGAAAATGGCGGCTGCGCTCAGCGTTTCGTGAGATTTCGCCTGAAATCCTCTGGCTGCTGTGCTGGAGCCTGGGTGGATTAATCGTGATGTCCCTAATTCCGTCAAAACGTGTCGATCGAGTTTTTCCGATTATTCCGCCGCTCTGTTTGCTACTCGCGGCTCAGATTGCAAGCCGCGATTCCTGTAGCCACGGCTCTGTGAGCCGTCCCCCGACCAGCGACAATTTTGATCTGACCGGCCACCCCCCTTCGCCAAGCTACGGCGAGGCAAGCAGGCTGGTGGCTACAACGAACGAAAAAACGCGCGCCAGCGTTCATAAATGGAGCGCTGTCGTGCTCATCCTCGCAATCTTGGTCACCGGCGGCTACACGATTGCCAAAGTAATCTCCGGTTATCGACACGATCGCGATGCGCTCGCCGTTTTTGGGAGAAAAGTTCGTCGCGAGGCGGCGGCGCACCACTGGCGTTACGAAATCGTTTCCGCGAAAGATGAAGGGCTACTGCTGTATTTGCAGAAAACGCGCTTCATTGAGCGGGACCGGGCGGTCGTCGAATGGAACAAGGGAAATCTCGACGCGCTGGTTGCATCAACGGAGAAAACGCCAGGCCTGATCTCCCAAGTTCGAGGCGGTACTCTTTCTCAATTGAAATCAAGCGAGAGAAAGAAAGAGCAGAGGACAAGTTACGTTTTGATTACCCGCTAAGTCTAACGAGATCGGCGTTCAGGTGCGTCGGGGCTCGCACATTTTGCGCGCCGAGGGTCGCGCTACTCGGCGCGTAGCGGCGAAAGCGGCACTGGTTGCAACGCTCGGTTCCATGATCTTTCTAGGACCCAATTGTCCTCTCCTATCCGCCTTCCACGCTAACACTGTGGATAGAAGTCGCTCTGCTTCTAATGTCGACAGCGTCTCCGCCTCCTTCATCACGTCACTTGGCACCCATTTCGGAAAGGGAACCCGTCGTGATACGTGCGCACCGCGCTTTGTATGTTCATCCCAAACTTTCGCTAGCCGCTCCTTCGCAAAGCGTGGTGCCAGCTTAACGAGAGCCGGCCAAACCCGCCGATGAACATAAGTGACTTTGCCGTCAATCAACTTGCAGACCAAAACCTCGGAACTTTCGCAAACGGCCCGCGCTGCTCGAAAAATTACGCGGCCTTTAGCGTGTCCCCACCAACTGCCTGGAATCGGTTCTCCGGTAATCGCCTCTGCGAGGCTGGGCACTGGACCACGTCCGGCCTGGAGCACTACTCCGTGCCGCTCCACGAAAGCGGTTGCTTCTCTCGGACTCAAATTTCCCTTTCTAATTTTGAATTCGCCTTACAGGCCTGTTTGCCGCCCATGCTAGTCGCCTTGTTGGAACCAGACGTAGCGTTTGCCGTTCCAGTAGATCAGCGCGCTGGCTGCCTCGCTCTTACTCACGAGAAGCGCGTCTCCGCGAAGATGTGGGATGCCTGTTTCACCCGCCGCGTGGCGGGCACGCTCTTTTGAATAAACGTGCCAGGAATCCATCCACTCGAAGTCATCGCCACCGTTGCCGATGGCAGTCCCTGCGCCGAGAATTGTTACCTTGTTGGTCGCGCCACGAACGATCGCAATCCCGATTTTTCCGGTCGAGTGTTGCCTCACTAGAACAGCTATGTCAATCTTGCCGTCGCCATTGAAGTCTCCATGCAGATAGAATGGATTCACATGAAAGGAGACATCATAGTCCTTCGCGAGGAACCCGTTCGCGATGGCTCTCTTGAGAGCCTCAGGGATGTCATGGTGTTGTCCAACCGCCTGCGACGCTTGCGACAGACGAGGTTCCGACTCCTTGATAGCTTTCGTCTTTAAATCAATCTGGTATTTCCTGGCGTTTTCGGACGTAACCAGCAGCACGCCGTCTTCAACGCTCAGTGCCTTAATGAAAACCCACTGAACATCTTCCTCCAGCGTTGGATCGATGCGGTTTGTAAATACTGTCAATTCCCACAGCTTCTTGTTGGTCTGAACATCCCATGCCTCGATAAGTGCGCGGCGACCATCGTCATTCGGCGCGACGTATCGAATGCCTTCGTGAATCACTGGCGCTACTATCGCGGGTGCGGTGCGCTTGGCAGAGGCCAGACACGGCAGGAGCGCGGCCGCGTAGACCATGAGGACAACTCGCGTCATGATTACACAGCGCTTAACGAGCACGAAACCATTGCGAAACAAGTGACATCAATCAACATCGCCACCGGAACGCATCGGGCTCAGGTCCGTCGATTGATTAGACATCGCGTTCGCCTCGCAGCTTGCGCTCAAGCCTGTCGAGCGGGGAAAAGATGAGACACGCTAGTTGGGTGTGTTTTCCAAACAGGAGACCGGGAATCGCCATCACCTCGCAACCGGGAGCGGCGCGCACCCCAGCAACTACCAGTGAGATACCGAAGAACGTGACTGCTGCTAGCTGACCTTTCCCATGGCCAACAATCGGCAAACCGGAGGCACCGGAAATATACAGCGCAACCAGCAACCCGTTTGCCACGACCGCCCCAAAGCGTGGGCCCATGGGGAGAATTCGTCGCGCTAGGACAATGTGGATTAGGCTATAAACGCCAACCAGCCCGAGCACCAGCAGCAACGACCCCACGGCAACTCCCACCGGGACTCGGAAGAAAACAGGCGCCACGTAAACCGTCAGCACCAGGCCGAGCAAGATGCGGAGCGCGCGCCCCACAGGCGGTGCCTGGCGAGGTTGTTCGAACAATCTCCGAGGATTGAGGGAGTTGTTAGTCACTTTGTAGCGGTGTGGCGCCTAGGTCTAACGAGAAGGTGCTCACGTACCAGTTGAAAAACCGGGATTTCGCAACATCGACAACTGTTTCAGGAGCGTAAACAAAGTCCGATGGCGCGGCTTCACTTTTTTGTGAATCGAGTTAGCTGCGTAAATACGCACTGCCAGCGGTCAGTTTGTTTGACAAAAATGTCTGTAGCCCGTTCGCAGGAGGCAAAATCCTGTCCCATAAACTTCCCTTTAGTGGTCGTCAGTGCCGTCACGACAGCGGTGTTTCCATAGAGACGGACTCTTAGATCTGTGGACTCCATCGATTCGTGGGACAACGCGCCAGATCTGATGACCCCTAGAAACCGCGCCTTATCGATGATGCTTCCATCGGGCTCAACGATAATCCAGTCGTTGGCAAGCAGTCCATCGAGTGCGTCCGCGTCATTGCCGGCGACTGCTCGCGCGAATTCGTCTTCCAACTTTAACAGTTCTTCTTCCATCGTATTTGCTAGGGCCACACCAAACTCCTAACCAGATCGAGGCTCAGCCACCGGAGTCACGCGGGGCGCGAGCGAGCTTTGCTTTCACTTATCCTTCATAATTCAGCCTTCAGTCCTTCCGCAGAGCGGCCAGCGGTTAGCTGGAGCGATTGGTTAGATCTAGTTGTTTCAATCTATCGGTGGAATGCAAAGGCGACGATGAACTGGGCAACGCCAAGAACTAAAAGTGTAGCCGTGAGCCAGTAAAGTCCTTTTGTGAAATTGATCAGCCTGTCGGTCTGAGAAATGAGCCGAGTCGTAAGCTGCTCCAATTTCGCAGACGTCTTTTCTGCTCTTCAGCCAGCAGAACCATCAGGCGAGCCATATTGAGCATTTGATAAGTGTGAACTGTGTCATAATCGGAGACTTGAACTTGTGCCGGTGGCGCAAGCTTCTGCATGTGCTCAATAATCTTGTGAACTTCGGGGTTCATATGCCCGCACTAGATCTAACGAGACAAAGCTGAGCCACCGCTGGCGGCGGCGAGGTTTGCTTTCACCTCATCCTTCATAATTCATCCTTTAGCCTTTCAGTACAACGGCCAGTGGTTGGCTCCAGCGATGGGTTAGGCGTTTTGGGTTGAATGCTCACGGTGCGATGAAAAAACTGGCGGCATAGCTGCCGACAACCAGAAACGGTAGCGCGAGAACCGCGATCTCTACAAGTCGAGACCATGGCCGCGGCCTAGCAAGACGCCGGTATGAAATAAGACCGAGGATAAAAGCAGCAGCCGACATAATGACGCAGGCGAGCGACGCCAGAATAAAATTCGCGAGGGCGGGTAAGCCGCAGACGTAAACATGCTTGCTGGCTGCCTGACGGTAGAGAGCCATCGTTACGAAGTACCCCCATGCAGACGGAACGATGACACTTGCAACAGCTAGGAGGATCGAAGTGCGACGCATAGGCCTAACTACGATTCGACGAAAGTTTGTTTCGCCTATTTCGGCTGTTATTCAGGAGCGGAACCCGATAAAAAGAAAGCATGAGTTCTTCATTATCCGGGCGGGGCCGAACTGAGCAAGCCGAAAACGGCTCGAGGAGATCGAGCCGTTGCTCGATGTTGCGGAAACTGCTTGAGCGGTGAAGAGTCGCGCTCATGATTGTAAAAAACATCGTCATTGCGACTGTGATCGGCGTTCTAATGGCTGGCCGTCGCGGTCCGAATGAATGGCAAGGCCGAGTTTTTCAACTACGGCTTTGCTAACCTCGCTCGGAACGAACGAGTGACGGCCGACTCAATTTTCAATCTCGGCTCGGTCGGCAAGGTGTTCGCGACCACATCGCTTGCGGAAGCCGTTAAGCAGGGCCAACTAAGCCTCGACGACCCCGTCGCCAAGTACGTCACTGAGTTACAGCGAGGCGGGGATATCCGCCGGGTGACACTGGGGCAGCTTGCCAGTCACACCTCCGGATTGCCGCGTGTGCCGCAGCAATATGAGCACTGGCATCGAGGTAACTACACGTGGCCCGATTTTGTCCGCTTCCTCAATTCCTGGAAGGCGGGGCCGAACCATGAGCCTGGGCAACAATATCTTTATTCCAATGCTGCCATGGTCCTATTGCGCGTCGCACTCGAACGCCGCTTTAACACGCGGTTCGCGGCCTTGATGCACGATCGGATAACTGGCCCACTCGGGATGAGTTCGACTGCACTGCCTTTGCCGCGCGACTTACTTGGCCGCGCCGTGCAGGGTTACAACCCGATGGGTCGGCCAATCGGCCGGCCCGGTGAGGAGTCGGGAGTTTTCGAGTGGCCCGGCGCCGGCCAGATTTATTCGTCGTCGCGCGACATGGCCACGTTCCTGGCGGCGAATATGGGCGAGCTTCCCGATCATCGTCCGATGGAAAATGCCATGGCGCTCGCCCAGCAGCCCGTGTTCACTGTGAACGCGCACCTGAAGCTAGGCCTCGCTTGGCAGAACGTCAGCGGCGGCAACCTCAGGATCCTCGACAAAAACGGGGGACTGAACAACACCTCGACCTATATCGGGTTCGCGCCGCAGCCGAAGCTAGGCGTCGTTATTCTCGTTAACCGCGGCAAACAACACGCCACTGGGATTGGGCGGCAAATCTTGCACGCGCTGGCGCAAGATCAATCAGAGCCATCGAGCGAAGGCGAAGCGGACCCGGATAGCGACTGAAGCACAGCTTAAGCCGTGCTCACATTGACCTGAGACGGCAGCCGTTTGTATGCGTTTAGCGCCAAAGGCGCCATTTCATGCTAGCCCTGGGGCAGCGCCCCAGGAATTCAGTTGCGATGCAAACAAGCGCTGAAAGCGCGTTTCAATCGGGGGGTTCGAGCGAAGGTGCAGGCGGTGAATCGCGCCTTCAGCGCTGGCCTTTTTTGGGCTACGAATCCTGGGGCGCTGCCCCAGGCTCAGTTAAGTGTCCCGCGCCATCGGCGCTAAACAAATGCCGCCTGTCAGCGCCGCTCTTCGACTCACTTCACGTTAATAGCGATTGCTATTGTCGGCCCGGCCATTGCATGTCCGTGATGCGGATCTTGCTGTCCCTTTGGGAGGAAATACCACACGCCAGGCGTCATTCGGCCTCGTCCGGGTAGCTGTTGCAGGCGCGACGGGTCCAGGCCTGCCGCGATAAGCCCGGACGCGTCGAACTCATACACAACGTCTTCCGGCGTGCCCCCCGGCTGGGTGGCGAAGTGAACCATGGTGCCGTGGCCGCTGTTGAAACAATATTCGCCACTCGCCGCTGTCTGATCGATCGCGACCTCGGGATTCGCGTGCAGAATCCTGGCGATTGCCAGAATCTCGCCTTTCGATGTGCCCTGAAGTGCGAGAACGTCAGCATACTCGCGTTTGAGTTTGGTTAGTTCATCTTCGGCGACCGGCTGGTCGCCGGCGAGGAGGCGGCCGCTCAGAAGGAATATGTGGGCAGTCAGAACTATGATAACAACGCTTCGCATAACGCTACCTCCATATGGTGTTTCAGCGGGCTAACTACATTTCCGCTGTATTTTGCGATCTCGTGCAGCGCCGGGCAAGCTCACACTGATTGATGACATAACGGGCGATGTTTGATTCGCTCACTGCCCGTTCGCTCAACCTCCAGTCTTCCCGTCTATGTCGCGGCTTCCCCAGCCGCTCCATTCTCGACGCTGCTCGGAGAGACACAGGAAGATACAGAAATGCTGGCTCGACTTTGCGACGGATAAAACTACCCTCGCTAAAGCGAGAAACTGACCAGCCTTCGCCAAGAGGCTACGGCACGGCAAGCAGCTTCCCCGCAGGAAAACGGAATCGTAGATATCGATGGAAGAATTTCCAAAGAAAGAATTGGAGACGCTCTGGGCTCCGTGGCGGGTGGAGTATTTCGAAAAGGAGCCGCCCGACCGGAATTTTCTCGAAGCGGCGGCTCGAGCGAGCGATGACGCCGCACATTTTGTCATCACACGGCGAAAGAATGCTTTCCTAATGATGAACCGTTATCCGTACGCGGTCGGCCATTTGATGGCGGTCCCGTATCGCAAGACAGGCGAGCTTTCGGCGCTCGGCGAGAACGAAGTCGTCGAGCTTTGGAATTTGGTGGTGCATGCGCAGGCGCTTTTGCGCGCCGCGACAAAGGCGCAAGGGTTCAACATTGGCTTGAATATTGGCGAAAGCGCGGGCGCAGGTGTTCCTGACCATTTGCACATTCACATCGTCCCACGCTGGAGCGGTGACACTAATTTCATGCCAATTATTGCGGGCACGCGCACGCTCTCGGAAGGCTTGCGAGCGCTTTATGACAAATTACTGGATGCGCAGTCGAGGATCGAGGCACAACAGCGCCGAAACACATGAATGGCTGGGTTGAGGCGCCGCCGCGAAGAAAGGGATTGAGCTGTTTCGCCCGAGGTTGTCTTATTCTTTTGGTGTTTGCGATCGTGCTCGCGATCGCTTGTGTTGCTGGCATGTATTGGGGGTTTCAACGGCACTCGGCAATAGTGCATGGCATTTATTGGTTGGCGAAAACGCATTCGATCGCGGAAGCCCCCGTGCCCGTGCCTGAATTCACCGCTTCGGACAACCAAATTCAAAGCGTCCGCGAACGGTGGCAGGATTTCGAGCAGCAAACGCGCGCAGGTCAACCTGCCGAGATCGAGCTGACCGCGGATGACATTAATGCGTTGATCGCTACTAACCACG
>QHOK01000041.1 GCA_003218755.1 Verrucomicrobiota bacterium | reverse complement strand
TCTGAAAAACGTTGGGCGCAGCTCGGCAACATTCGATCCCGACAAACTGCACTGGTTGAATGGTGAGTATGCGCGCGAGCTCAGCGATTCGGAATTTTTCGATCTTGCCGCCACGAGGTTGGAATCGAACGGTGTAAAGCTCGACAAATTTCCAGAGAAATACGTCCGCGCTGCGTTGCAAACCTGCAAAGGCAAGATCAACACGTTTGACGAGCTGCCGGCTTATTGCGCGTTCTATTTTACCGACGATTTTGATTTTGATCCCGAAGGCGTAGCAAAACATTTCAGCACTGGAAACAAGCCACGACTCAAAGCGGTTCGCGAGGCGTTAAGCGCGCTTGAGAAATTCGATGCTGACAACATCGAAACGACACTTAAAGGCACGGCGTCAAAGCTCGGCGTCAAAGTCGGCGCGATCATTCATCCCATTCGTCTTGCTGTGACTGGCAGCAACGTGGGACCGAGTCTGTATCATTTGCTGGAGGTTCTCGGCAAGGAGAAGGTGTTGGCCCGCATCGATCGCGCGCTGACGATGTTCTAGCGTGCGGATCTGCTGGGGAGCGCGAGCATGTTGCTCGTTATGGCTGGCATGTTGCCAGCCAGCTTCGACGTGCACAACTCTTAACGAAAAACCGGCGCTCCCGGGAACGCACGCACGCCGTTGGTCATCCGGCATAATGCCGGATGATGCGAGCAGAATGCTCGCGCTCCCCTATTTCTTCGCCTCTTTCGCCCAAGTATCCCTCAACGTGACCGTGCGATTCCAGACTTGTTTCTCACGGGTTGAATCGAGATCAAGCGCGAAATATCCAAGCCGTTCGAACTGATAGCGCTCTTTTGGACACGCGTCTGCAAGCGCGGGTTCGCATTTCGCGGTCAGCACTTCCAGCGAATTCGGGTTAATGAATGATTTGAAATCGCCGCTGGGATCAGGTTCAGGAACGGTGAACAGACGATCATACAGTCGAACTTCTGCGTCGATCCCGTGCGCGGCGCTCACCCAGTGCATCGTCCCTTTCACTTTGCGACCCGCAGTCGGACCGCCTGATTTGCTCTCCAGATCGACAGTGCATCGGAGTTCGATCACGTCGCCGGCCTCGTCTTTCACAACCTTGTCGCACTTGATGATGTACGCGTATTTGAGCCGAACCTCGCCACCCGGACGCAACCGAAAGAATTTTGGTGGCGGCGTTTCCATGAAATCGTCGCGCTCGATGTAAAGCTCGCGACCAAATGGAATTTTTCTCGTTCCGGCACTTGGATCTTCGGGATTGTTGATCGCATCGAGCTCCTCGGTTTTGCCTTCGGGATAATTCGTCAGCACAACTTTGATCGGCCGCAGGACGACGAGCCGGCGCGTCGCGGTGCGATTCAATTCATCGCGCACGGTGTGTTCGAGCAGCGCCATATCGGTCATGCTCGGATATTTCGTGATGCCGATGTTGTAGGCGAGCGCGCGCAGAGCGCTCGCGGTGACACCGCGCCGGCGCAGACCGGAGATGGTGAGCATGCGCGGGTCGTCCCAGCCATTGACGAGCTTTTCGTTCACAAGCTGGATGAGTTTGCGCTTGCTAATGACCGAGTAGGTAAGATTGAGCCGGGCAAACTCGTACTGATGCGGTCGCGGCTCCGGCAACTCAAGCGCGTCGAGAATCCAATCGTAGAGCGGGCGGTGCACTTCAAATTCCAGTGTACAAATCGAGTGCGTGATCCCTTCGATGTAATCGCTGAGCGTGTGCGCCCAATCGTACATCGGATAAATGCACCATTTGTCGCCGGTGCGATGATGCGACGCGTGCCGGATCCGATAAAGCACCGGATCGCGCAGCCAGATATTCGCGGCGTTCACGTCGATCTTTGCGCGCAACGTGCGCGCGCCATCCGGAAACTCGCCCGCTTTCATTCGCACAAACAGATCCAGATTTTCCTCGATTGAGCGGTCGCGAAAGCCGCTCGCTTTTCCGAGTCGGCGATATGCATCCGTCTCCTCTGGAGTCATGTCGCACACGTACGCTTTGCCTGTGCGCACGAGATCCACTGCGTATTCGTAAAACTTCGGGAAATAATCCGACGCGTAGAACGGCGCGCCGCCGAGATGATTATCCGCCCAGCCATCAACCAACCAACGCACGTCAGTCATGATTGACCTGACATATTCCGCTTCCTCCTTAGTTGGGTTGGTATCGTCCATGCGAATGTTGCAGGTGCCGCCAAACTCGCGCGCAATACCAAAGTTGAGACAAATCGATTTCGCGTGGCCGATGTGAAGGTAGCCGTTCGGCTCCGGAGGAAAGCGCGTCCGGATTTGTTTGTATTTTCCCGTCCGAAGATCCTCCGCGACGATGTCGCGAATGAAATCGGAAGGTCTGTCCGCTTCAGTAGTCATTGTAACGAGCATTAATGTAGCATAGGCATCTTGCCTGTGGGCGTCCGGGCGTTTCGCCTGCACGCTCGCCTGTTACATGCTCGCAGATAGACATCCGCAATTGTAGTATCGAAGCGAACATGACGCAGCAAACCACGGAGCGTTACACACTCGCCGACCTCGAGAAGTGGAGTGACGTAATCCGCGATATCAATCCGCCGATTCGCCTCGGCGTTTTTGGCGATCCGGTCGCGCACTCGCGTTCGCCGCAAACTCAAAATGCCGCCCTGCACGCCTGCGGCATTGATGCGCAGTATGCGCGATTTCACATTCGCCCCAGTGAATTGCGCTCGGCGTTGCTGTTTTTGCCCAAACTCGATTTCGTTGGAATCAATCTGACCGTTCCGCACAAAATCGCCGCTGTCGCGCAAGTCGATTTACTGGATGAAAGCGCGACACGCTGTGCCGCCGTGAATACGATCAAGGTCGAAACGGCGCAGAGCCCCGCGGCTACAGTGCGGGCGGACAAAAAACTGATCGGGTTCAACACCGACGGCGAAGGATTCCTGCGAGCCATTCGCAGCGAATTCTCCGTGGATGTGCGCGATCTTCGAGTGATGATTCTCGGCGCAGGCGGCGGAACGGGGCGGGCCATAGCATGGCAATGCGCGCTGGAAAATTGTGAGCGGCTCGTGTTGATAAATCGCACTCTGGAAAAAGCAAACGCACTCGCACAGCAATTGCGGCCCTTTTTTTCCGGACCACGGGTCTTAGGTCCGTCGGCGCGGCTAGAGGCTGCAGCATTGGATGAGTCGGCGATGCGCATGCAACTTGCCGATATCGATCTGATCGTTAATGCCACGCCGCTCGGAATGAATCCGAGCGATCCCTCGCCGGTTCCAGCGCGCTTGCTTGCGCCGCATCAGATTGTTTTCGATTGCGTTTACGGGCCATCCAAAACGGCATTGATTCGCGCGGCAGAAGAAACGGGTGCGCGCGGCGCCAATGGCCTATCGATGTTGCTTTACCAAGGTGCGCTCTCATTTTCCATCTGGTTCAATCGTGAGGCGCCGATAGAAGCAATGCGTGCAGCGCTGTAGCCGCCTCGCTGTGCGAGGCGGGCGCGTCGCTCGTAGAGCGACGGCTACAATTTGTAAACGGCCGGAAAACCGCCATATTAGCCGATGGTAAGTGCCGGCATTAACTTTGGCAGTTCGCGGCGCACAGGTGTCGATCTCGCAGAAGAGCTGTTAGAACTTAAGCGCGAGCGTAATGCCATTATTCTCGCGCATAACTATCAGGTGCCGGAGTTACAGGACGTCGCCGATTTCGTCGGCGACTCGTTGGGCCTGAGTTATCAAGCCGCGAAAACAGACGCCGACGTGATCTTGTTTTGCGGCGTCCATTTCATGGCAGAAACAGCCAAGATCATCAATCCGACCAAGCGCGTGATTTTGCCGGACCTCGATGCCGGCTGTTCGCTCTCCGAATCGTGTCCGCCGGAAAAGCTGGCGGAGTTTCTGAGAAAGCACGCCGACAAAAACTACTACGTGATCGCTTACATTAATTGCGGCGCCGGGGTGAAAGCGCTGGCTGACGTGATTTGCACCAGCGGCAATGCCGACAAGATCGTGCGAGCCGCGCCCGCTGATCGAAACATTCTCTTTGTCCCAGACCAAAATCTAGGCGCATGGGTGATGGAACGCACCGGACGCAAAATGGATTTATGGCAGGGTACCTGTTACGTGCACGTTGAGTTCACGGCTCGTAGCATAAACAAAATCCGCGAACGCTATCCAGGTGCCCCCGTCGTCGCTCATCCCGAGTGCACGTACGCGGTACGTATGCTGGCCGATGAGGTTTGTTCCACCGAAAAGATGGTGACGTTTTGCAAAGAATCGCCAGCGCGGGAGATCATTGTCGTAACCGAGGCTGGCTTGTTGCACCGGCTGAGCAAGGAGATTCCTGCTAAGACATTCATTCCCGGTCCGACCGACAATTGCTTTTGCGGTGAATGCCGGTTCATGAAGATGAACACGCTGGAGAAGGCGTACGACGCGCTCTGGAACATGGAACCGGAAATCAATTTGAGCGAATCAGTGCGCAAGCGCGCAGAAATACCCATCTTGCGCATGCTCGAATTGAGTAAATGATGAAATGCGCGTCTCACGCCTGACGTAGCTCACGCATCCTGCTGAATCTCTGTCGGGGGCGCATCTTGCCCGCAGCGGCAGGCTGGAAGCCTGCAATACAATCAGCCATGATGCCTGAATGACTGCCAAAGCATGACCGCGACAGACGAATCCATCGAAGAAAGAATCGACCGGCTGCAGGCCGGTGGGATTGTCGATCTGCATTTCGATTTGCCGATGGATTTGTACGAAAAACGTGAGCGCAAGAACGTTCTGGAAACAGAATTTTTGCCAGAGCTTGAGACTGGAAACATCGGCGTTCTAGGCGTGGCGCTTTACATTGAGGACCGCTACCTGCCCGAAAGAGGTCTTCGGGTCGCGCTCGATCAAATTGCGCGGCTGTATGCCGAGACGCAGGCATGCAAGCGCTTCGCGATTTGCAAAAATTACCGCGAAATCCAGAGGACGCGCGAAGAAGGCAAGATCGCGCTTCTGCTCACAATGGAAGGAGCGGAACCGCTCGGGACAGACCTGGATTTGTTGCGCGTCTTTTACGAGCTGGGTGTGCGCTCAATCGGGCTTACCCACGCGCGAAGCAATGCCGCCGGACATGGCGGAACCTTTGCGGCGACCGGTTCGTCACCGGACGGTCTAACTAGCTTTGGGCGCGACGTGGTGCGCGAGTGCGAGGCGCTTGGCGTAATCGTCGATCTTGCCCACATCAACCCGGCGGGCTTCGACGAGATTTTATCCATCACGAGCAAGCCACCGATTGTGTCGCACACAAATGCCCGCCGGTATTACGATATTGAGCGCAACATCAGTGATGCACAGATCAAGATGATCGGCGCCCGGCGCGGCATAATCGGGATCAATTCCGTGCTTGTCAGTCCAACGAAAGAGGAAAGCACTCTCGATCGTTACATCGATCACATTGAGCATGTCGCCGATCTGATCGGAATCGATTGCGTCGGGATCGGTTTCGATTTCTTTGAATTCATCTATCGCCAGTGGCCTGAGTCGAGGCAAAAAGAGCTTGCCGCAAAATTCACCAGTCCGCATTTCATTCCCGAGCTCAGGAACCATTCTCACGCGCGCAATCTCACCCGCAGGTTGATCGAGCGCGGATTCAGCCACGAGCAGATCGAAAAAATTTTGCGGGAAAACTGGATGCGGATTTTCAAAGAGGTGCTTTAGCCCGCAATCTACCGGGCTGGCATAGAAATCGTATAAGTGATCAACGCACAAACCACCACCATCCCGATCATCGCGATGATAAATATCGAGTCCGCGATTTTTTCAAGACGATGCATTCTGCGCAGACCCCGCGAGCGAAGCGCCCAATAAGAAAGCAGACAAGAGATCAGAAACAGCAGCGCGTCCGCGGCGAGGAAATCATCCGCTAGCGTGTCCGCGGATCCGAGTGTGATGACAACGCGAATCAATCCAATAACGGTCAGACAAACCCCGACCATTGCGGAGGAGACAGTGAAGATGTGGATGCAAATATCCTGCTCGAGATGACTGTTTGGGGCGCGCTGCGACTGCGTTTCTCCTTTCATGCGACCAGTATTTAGACTGCTCGCAAAAGCGACTGTTCAGAGAAATGCCGGCCTGATAAAAATTCAAAGATTGTGCTAACGACAACCGCATTTGAAATTCATTAACCTTACGCGCCGGACCGAAATCGGCGCCAACTCGTACTATCTTAAGATTGGTCGTCACCAGCTGGTGCTCGATTGCGGAATGCATCCAAAGAACACCGGCGAAGATGCGCTGCCTCATTTGAAGGCAATCGCCGATCGCGAGATCGAAGCAATCCTGATTTCGCATGCCCATCAAGATCACATCGGCACGTTGCCGGTGGCAATGCGGCGCTTTCCACGCGCGCGCGTTTTCATGACGGAGGCCACCGCCGAGATCGGCAATGTGCTTTTGCACAACTCAGTGAACGTGATGACGCGGCAACGCGAGGAGATCGGAGAAATGTCGTATCCGCTTTTCACGCATCGGGAAACGGAGAGAGCGTCGGAACGCTGGCGCTGGTGTCCGTTGCGCCAACGTATCTCCACTGCCGGCGAACGGGCGCCCCAACGCGAAAGAGATGCACTGACGTTCGAGTTTTTTGAGGCGGGACACGTGCTCGGCTCGGCCGGAATTCTGCTGCGCGCCGAAGGACAAACCGTGTTTTACACCGGCGACGTCAATTTCGACGATCAAACCATCATGCAAGCGGCGGTTTTCCCAGAAGAGAAGATTGACGTCCTGATCATGGAATGCACCCGAGGAGACCACGCGAAGCTGGCGGGCTGGACCCGGGCCGGTGAAGAGCGACGGCTGGCGGAGGCACTCGGGCGCGCTTTCGAGCGCGGAGCATGCGTGCTCATACCAGTCTTCGCGCTGGGCAAAACGCAGGAGGTCCTGGCGATGCTTTATAAGTTCCGCCGTGAATCCCGAATGTATTCGGGACCGGACTTTCCAATTTATATTGGCGGTCTCAGCTCGAAGATGACCGACATCTACGATCGCCGCGCGCATATGACGCGCCGGCAATTGCCGCGCGTGCAACTCATGAGGGAAGCAGCGCCGTTCATTTTGAATGATGAAACGGTACGTGACGCGCCGCTGCGTGGGGGACGGGTGTACGTCCTCTCCAGCGGGATGATGATACCCAAAACGCTCTCCAATGTTTTTGCGCGCCGACTAATCGAAAACCCGCAGCACTCGATCTTCTTTGTCGGCTACGCGAATCCCGAATCGCCCGCCGGTCTTCTGAGGGATGCGGGCACGGCCGGGGAAGTCGCCCTTGATCCTGACAAACCGCCGCAACGCGTCCATTGCAACATTGAACAGTTCCAGTTCAGCGCACACGCAACGCGTGAAGCGTTGATCGAGTACGCCCGAAAACTTTCACCGCGCAAAGTTGTTCTTGTGCACGGCGATCCACCAGCTGTGGAGTGGATCCGCGCTACTTTGTCCGCAGGGGTTCCGGGCTCCGAGGTGGTTGTGCCAACGCCCGGTGTGGAGTTGGAGTTGTAAGAACTGAATAACATAGCCAAAAAGGTAGGGGCGATTGACCTCAATCGACCGGGCGGTTCAGGTGAACCGCCCCTACCTTTCCGCGCCGGATGAAGATCGTCTCATGGAACATCAACTCGCTGCGCAAACGACAGGATCGCTTGTTTGCCTGGTTGGAGGGGACAAAGCCCGACATCGTCTGTTTGCAAGAGACGAAATGTCCAGACGAGCTTTTTCCGGCGCTTGCTTTGGAAGCAGCCGGTTATCGCTCAGCGTATCAGGGCGAGAAATCGTACAACGGTGTCGCGATTCTCGCGAAGAGTGAGATGCGCGATGTCCGTCCATCGCTTTGTGATGAAGTAGTCGATCCGCAGGCACGGGTAATTGCAGCGACCATCGGCCATCTGCGTCTGTTCTCGATTTATGCGCCCAATGGCCAAGCGATCGGGTCGCCAGCCTACGAATACAAACTGCATTGGTATCAGCGGCTTCGGGATTGCATTGCCAAAGAGAAATCAACCGATGTGGTCGTGTGCGGCGATTTCAACGTCGCCCCCGGGGATGTCGATGTTTACGATCCAGACCTGTGGCGCGGCGCAATCATGTGCTCGGAGGGGGAACGCGGCGCGTTTCGAGAATTATGCAAGATAGGCTTGCTGGACACACTGAGAATCTATCACCAGGAAGGCCAACTGTTCACCTGGTGGGATTATCAGATGCGCGCGTTTGAAAAAAATCGCGGCCTGCGCATCGACGCAATTCTGGCGAGCGAGGAGCTGGCGAAAAAATGCACTGCGGCAGGGATTGATCGCAAAATGCGCAAAGGCAAAGAACCTTCCGATCACGCGCCGGTATGGGCGGAGTTTAACGAATCGTGATTCGTTAAAAGGTTACATCGGATCCAGCGAGCAACGAGTTTATCGTTACCCGATAAGTTCCTGCTGCGCCGTAGCCTTGCGGAGGCGGGTCGGGCGTTGAACGTTGGGCGTTTAATGACCAACCAACTGCACCTGCGCGTTTCCAATCCGCCGCCGAAACCGCTCATGATCTGGGACGGCGAATGTCATTTTTGCAAGAGGTGGGTCGAGCGCTGGCGGGAAATCACCGCCGGCGAGGTCGATTACGCGACATATCAGGAGGCGGCGCATCAGTTCCCCGAAATTCCGATCGAACAATTCAAGCGCGCAGTCACTTTGATTGAGCCAGACGGCAAAACTTTTTTTGCCGCTGAAGCCGTCTATCGCTCGTTGCGATATCGATCTTCGAGAAAATGGCTGACGTGGAGTTACGATCACATTCCGGGATTCGCGGCGGTTTCCGAAACAGCTTACAAGTTCATCGCTCGTCATCGCGGTCTCGGCTCGACTGTTACTCGATTGCTCTGGGGAAAAGACGTGCGGCCGCCGACTTACTTTTGCGCGCGACGCTGGTTTCTGCGCGCCCTTGGCATGATCTATCTTATCGCATTCGTGTCGCTCTGGGTGCAAGTGGATGGGCTGATCGGCAGCGATGGAGTATCGCCCCTAAATCAGTTCCTGCCGGCAGTTCGCGCACAACTTGGACGAGACGCTTACGCTCTCTTGCCAACACTTTGCTGGTTCAACTCGAGCAACGCGTTTCTTCATTTGCTTTGCGGCGGCGGCGTTGTTCTTTCACTGCTTTTGATTTTCGGGATCGCCCCGGGGCTTTCGCTCGCGGCGCTTTTTGCCTTTTACCTGTCGCTGACCATTGCTGGACAAACCTTCCTTAGTTTTCAATGGGACGTTCTCCTGCTCGAGACCGGCTTTTTATCAATCTTTCTCGCGCCGTGGCGACTTTGGCCAAGGGAATTGATATGGTGGCCGCGGTCACCGACCCCGGGCATAGCGTCTCCGGTTTCACGCGCGGGTTTGTTTTTGCTCAAATTTCTGCTGTTCAAGCTCATGCTGATGTCAGGCGTGGTGAAGCTGACCAGCGGCGACGACTCGTGGGGGTGGTTGAATCACTCGTTTCATTGGAGCGCGCTCACGGCACTTGATTATCACTACTGGTCGCAACCGCTGCCCACAATGTTCAGTTGGTGGGCGGACAAAAGTCCGGAATGGTTCAAGCATTTTTCAGTCGCATTTTGTCTGGGCGTAGAAATCATCGTGCCGTTTTTTATTTGGGCGCCGCGACGTCCACGTCTCATCGCCGCTGGATTGATCATTTTTCTTCAACTCGCGATCGCCGTCACCGGCAACTATTGCTTTTTCAATCTCCTGACGATTGCGTTGTGTTTGTTATTGATCGATGACGCGGCCGTATTCCGGATGGAGCGGCGAGCAAGCCCGGCGTCGCAGGAGTTCCGCCCCCCAAGTACGAAATCGATAATTGATCGATTGTTAATGTACTGCGCAATCGTTGTCGTTATTGTTACGCTGCCAATCAATGCGTGGCTTATTTTCAGTGCGTTCAAACCGCGGACCCGGCCACCCCACGCCCTGGCAACTGTTTACGAACAACTCGAAGCATTCCGGATCGTGAATGGCTATGGGCTGTTTCGGGTGATGACAAAGGACCGCTGCGAGATCGTGCTGGAAGGCAGCGCAGAAGGTGTTGAATGGCTGCCCTACGAATTCAAATGGAAACCCGGTGACGTGAAACGCGCACCGGGCTGGTGCGCGCCGCACCAACCAAGGCTCGATTGGCAGATGTGGTTTGCCGCTTTGGAGCGGCCGCAGGAAAATCCGTGGTTGGTCGGGCTAATCGTAAGACTGCTGCAGGGCTCACAGGACGTGAACCGGTTGCTCGCATATAACCCGTTCCCAGACAGGCCACCCCGCTACATTCGCGCGATGTTTTATCGTTATCGATTCACCACCGTGAGCGAACTTCGGCAAACCGGCGCGTGGTGGAAACGTCAGGAGCTTCGCGAATATCTGCCAACGGTCTCGCTGGATCAGCTGCGCAACCCTTGAGGAATGGGATTCGCGCCGAATAGTTCGCCGCGACGGCGAAGGAAGGACCAATCGTGACCGAGGGCACAGTAACTCAAGTATTGCCCGGAACGATGTTTCGAGTCGATCTTCCCGGCCAGCGCAATGTACTTGCACATATCTCGGGTAAAATGCGTAAGCATTTCATCCGCATTGTCCCTGGCGATAAAGTTTCTGTGGAGCTTTCGCCCTACGATTTGACGAAAGCTCGCATCATTTTTCGCGAACAATAAACGCAAAGTGCGTTCGTAACGCGATAACTCGGTGTTTGCTGATTTAGCAAAGCACGCGGATAGTTAAGGCGAAAATCAACTGGAGATTACCAATGGCAGAAGAAAACAAGGCAGAACAGAAGACGTCCGTCACCAAGGACGCGCAAGATAAATTGCAAAGCAGCAAGGAGCATGCCCGCAGAGCAGCGGAAGATTTGAAGTCAGCCGCAGGCGCTTTGGCCGAAGAGTACCGCGGTAAGGCAGAGCAGGCTTGGGGCGAGGCACGCGGCAAAGCCGAGCAAGCATTGGGGGATGCAAGAGAGCGCGTCCGGACGTTTCAGGAAGACGCAGAGCAATACGTGCGCGAAAATCCGACAAAGGCGATTTTCACTGCGCTCGGAATTGGGTTCGTCTTGGGTTTGATCTTCCGGCGCTAACTCCGAGACGCTTCGGAGATGATCAGCAAGAGCCCTCGGTCCCGCAATCCCGCGGGGCATGCCGGTTTGCTCGAGAACTTGCTGGCGCTCATGAGCGCGCTTGCGGAGTTTTTTGAGAGCCGCTTCGCGCTTTTTGCCCAGGAATCGAAAGTGGCCGCGGTGCAACTGCTCATATTGGCCGGTTGCCTGGTTTTTGCGCTGCTCCTCTGCGTGCTGGGTTACGTTTTTCTCATCACCGGCGTGGTTGTGGGGCTGGCCCATCTGGTTGGGATTTCATGGCCATGGATAGCGCTGGCCGCAGCCGCAGTGCATTTCATTATTGCGATGGTTTTGCTTCTGGTCGCCCGCAGCCGCATCACCAAACCCATTTTTCGCGCGACGCTAGCTGAATTAAAGAAAGATCGCGAATGGCTGAAAAATCTGGACGCAACAAATCAATCGACGAGCTGACGGCGGAAATCGCGCAGTCGCGCGAGCGTGTAAGGCGTGATTTACGCGGCCTGCACTACGAGTTGGATTTCCCCGCGAAATTCCGGAGATCATTTAGGGAACAGACCCTTTCCTGGCTTACGACCGCAGCTGCTGTCGGCGCGCTAATCGCACTGGCGCCGATGCGAAAGAAAAAAATTTACGTCGATTCAAAAGGCGGCCGTAAATCACAGAAAAAGCTGGTCGAAACCGGGTTTGCGCTGGCAGTGCTCAAAATCGCTGCAAACATGGTTCGACCAGTGATTGTCGAGTTTCTGAAAAATCGCCTCACGGGTTTTGCGGGGCAGTCGCGCCGTAAAACATGATTCCCATGCGTCGAACGTCTTGCATGGCGCGCTGCTCTTTTTAGCATTTACGCGCGCAGCTGGGCCGGGTAATCATTCCGGCAGTTTGCAATGGCCCCAAAGATTTCAGCTCCTCCAGTCGCGTCGCATCCGCTGCCGAGCGTCGATGATTATCTAGAGATCGGCCAAAAGGCCGGCGCCTCGGACGTTCATCTGGGCGTGGCCGCGCCGCCAATCTGGCGGATAAATGGAAGTTTGGAGCCGATGTGGCAGGACGCCCCGCTTCTAACCCGAGAACAAACGGCAACCTTGGCAGAGGCTTTCATGCCCGACGTGTACAAGGAGGAGCTCAATTCACGCGGCGATTCCGACTTTGCCTATGCAAACGAGTTCGCTCGTTATCGCACAAGCGTGGTTCGGCAACGCCTCGGAATTGAAATTGTTTTTCGCGTGATCAATACCCATGTCCGAACCATGGACGAATTGGGCTTGCCGGAGCATCTCAAGCTGCTCACTCGATACCAGAATGGCCTGATTCTCGCCACAGGTTCGGTTGGCACTGGTAAATCAACCACGCTCGCGGCGATGATCGAGTACATAAACACGGAACGGCGCGATCATATCATCACGCTCGAGGATCCGATCGAATACGTCATCACATCGAGAAATTGCCATGTCAGCCAACGCGAAGTTTTCACGCACACTGAGTCGTTCGCCACGGCGTTGCGCGCCGCTCTCCGGGAAGACCCAGATGTGATCATGGTGGGAGAAATGCGCGACTTGGAAACGATTTCACTCGCCATTACTGCGGCCGAAACCGGGCACCTTGTCCTGGCAACATTGCACACCAGTAATGCTTCGCGCACACTTGATCGCCTGCTGGACGTTTTTCCCACCGAGCAACAGGAACACGTCCGGGTGATGGTAGCGGAATCGTTGCGCGGAGTCATCAGCCACCAGTTGATACCAAAAAAAGACGGAACCGGTCGGGTGCTCGCGCTGGAAATTCTCACCAATACGCCCGCGGTGGCCAATGTGATTCGCGAAGCGAAAACGTACATGTTGCCGGGCATCATTCAGACCGGAAAAAAACAAGGCATGCGTTTGATGGACGACGCGCTGATCGATCTTTATGACCGCGGCCTGATCAGCGCTGAGGAAGCCTACGAGCGCGCCGACCAAAAACTACTTATGCGCCAGCATGTGGGAAAATGACAAAGCGCGAATGACGAAAACCCAGGCATCTCCGAATCAGGAAGCTCGAATGGCGTGTGCCGTTAGTAATTTGTCATTCATTCGGCATTCGGCATTCGGCATTCGGCATTAACCATGGCTTCCATCGATCAATTTCTTCAGATCGTCGTCCGGCAGGGCGCATCCGATTTACATATCGGAGAAGGGCAACCGCCAAAAATACGCACGCATGGCGATATCATGCCCATCCGAGACGAGGCGATTTTACGGGAGGAAGCCGCGCAAATGCTCAGTGAAGTTTGCGGCCCGCAGAATTGGGAAATTTTCCAGCAACGCGGCGATCTCGATTTTGCTTACCAGATGGATGCGGACTCTCGATTCCGCACCAACTACTTTAAGCAGTCCGATGGTTATGCCGCGGCTTTTCGATTGATTCCTACCAAGATTTTGAGTCTCGAGCAGCTGGGTGTTCCAGTGGTGATCAAGGAATTTGCTTATTTGCGCGGCGGGCTTGTTCTCGTCACTGGCCCAACGGGTTCCGGCAAAACAACGACACAGGCGGCGCTCATCGATTTCATTAATCAAAACTTTTCAAAGCACGTTGTGACAATCGAGGAACCGATCGAGTTCGTGCACGATAGTAAGCGCAGCATCATCACGCAGCGGGAAGTGCCGGGCGACTCAATCTCGTTTGCCGCTGGGCTTAAGGCCTCACTGCGAGAGGACACCGATATTGTGCTCATAGGCGAGATGCGCGACTTGGAAACGATTTCGCTCGCCCTCACCGCGGCCGAGACCGGCCTTCTCGTGATCGGCACGCTTCACACCAACAATGCCCGTAAGACGGTGGATCGTATGATAGACGCTTTCTCGGCCGATCGGCAGGCCCAGGCACGCGCCATGCTGGCGAACTCACTTCGCGGTGTTGTAGCTCAATTGCTTTTGAAAAGGTCGGACCGGCCAGGGCGCATTGCCGTCAATGAGATTCTGATCGCCAACGCAGCCGTAGCCGCTATCATTCGCGAAGGCGCAACACAAAAGCTCCAGGACGTCATCGTTTCCGGAAGAGCGCAAGGTATGCAATTCATGGATGACGCGATCTTGGCGCTGCTCGAAAAAGGCATCGTCTCACCGCATGAAGCCTTCATGAAAGCCATTGATAAAAACCGGTTCAAACCGTTCCTATCACCAGAGGAAGAAGCGCTCGCCAACGCCGCTGGCTCCGTGCCGGACGACGAAAAGCGCCTTCCGGGCAACTTTGTCAAAGCATTCGCCACCCGCGCGCGAGTGGGAACACGCTGAAAAACTGACGTTAGCTGTCCGCTTTCGCTGAAGCTGCGGCGCGACGGGCATAATCTAGAGGTTAAAGATCAGAACCATCCAAGGGCAGCAGTTCTTCCACATTCGGCGCCAAGATAAAAGAATCTGGATTGAGGCCGCGGTAAAGAGAGCTGTCCCTGCAGTATTCTACCTCCTAGCCTATGACTGCCGACACACAATATAGCTAAGAACTAACCACGGATAACACGGATGTCCGGGATAGAGAGAAGAATCCCCACCAAACACGCCAACTACACAAGACGAACAGATGTCTGCTCTCAGATTTTCGCGTCTCTTCGCGTGTTTAGGGGGCGAACAAGTCTATAGCTTGAAGATCTCGCACAAAGGAATTGATCACGCTGATTAGTTTGCGTTGTGCTGGCTCCGAGGCTGGGTTACTTCGCTCCGCTCGGGATGACCAGCGTTGGAGATTAGAAGGACGGCGGTGCCACTGAGTTCGCCGGCGCGAAATCGCTCAAGCGCAACGTTAGCTTGGTCCAAGGGGAATGTTTCTGTCTTCGTTTGCACCGGAACACGCGGTGCGAGGTCGAAAAATTCTTCGCCGTCCCGTCGGGTCAGATTTGCTACCGAGGTGATGACGCGTTCTCCCCAAAGATCGACATAAGGAAATGAAGGGATGTCGCTCATGTGAATTCCTCCGCAAACGACAACGCCGCCCTTGGCCAGCGAGCGCAGCGCCATTGGCACAAGCGGGCCGACCGAGGCAAAGATAATTGCCGCATCGAGTTTTTCCGGCGGCATCTCATCGGAACCGCCAGACCATACCGCGCCCAGTTTCTGTGCGGCCTGCTGCGTTGCAATGTCACCTGGCCGCGTAAACACGAAGAGGTCGCGCCCTTCGTAAAGCGCAATCTGTGCGATCAAGTGGGCGGCGTTGCCAAAACCATAAATGCCAAGCCGTCGCGCGTTGCCCGTTTTGCGATAGGAACGATAACCAATTAGCCCGGCGCAAAGCAGCGGCGCAACTTCAATATCATTGTAGCGATCGGGCAGATGAAAACAGAATCGCGCATCGGCGACAGTGAATTCGGCGTAGCCGCCGTCGATGGTGTAGCCGGTGAAACGAGCGCGATCGCAGAGATTCTCCCGGTGGGATCGGCAATAAACACATTCGCTATCCGTCCAGCCCAGCCACGGAATTCCAACACGGTCACCGATGTGGAATTTCGAGTTCACTTCCTCACCAATTTGTTCCACGCCCCCAACAATTTGATGGCCCGGAATCAGCGGCAATTTCGGATTCGGCAATTCGCCATCGACCACGTGAAGATCAGTGCGGCAAACAGCGCACGCACTAATGCGCACGAGCAATTGTCCGCTCACCGGCTTTGGCTTTGGCACATCGCGCAATTGCAGCGGCTGTGTCGGTTTATCCAGAACCATCGCGCGCATGCTCTAGCATAAATCACGAGTGACGAATGGCGAAGGTCGAATGTATAACGAATCCGAATGACATGCGGCTGTAGTGTCCGCTGTCCTCAGCGGATTTTAAGTGCGTGGAATTCTTGCGCTGGAGGACAGCGCACGCTACAGCACTAAGGAGAACAAGGAAATCAATGGACCGCAGCTGGCTCCGGCTGAATTTCCTCGTCTTCTTGTGCCGGTTCGCCTTCATGATGCGTATGCGCGCTGCGCAAAAAGGGCACCTTGTCGAGTACGTGCTCTTGGAACCATTCAAGCCACAAATAGATCACCGGCGTCACAAACAGTGTCACCAGCTGTGAGAAAATGAGGCCACCCACTATGACGAGCCCAAGTGGACGGCGCGCCGAGGCGTCGTGACCGAACCCGAGCGCGAGAGGCACAGCGCCCATGAGAGCGGCGAGCGTCGTCATCATGATCGGGCGGAAGCGCTCAAGACTGGCTTCGTGAATGGCTTCGCGTAAACCCAGTCCTTCATCAATTCGCTTGAGCGCGAAATCGACTACGAGGATTCCGTTCTTTTTCACGATGCCGAGCAAGAGGAAAAGGCCGATCACGCTGTAAAGAGACAGGGTCGATCCAAAAGCCCATAGCGTGAATAACCCACCAACGACTGCTGGCACGATGGCCGGGAAAAGCACTGTGATGGGATGAACGTAGCTTTCGTAGAGAATTCCCAAAATCACATACATTACAAAGATGGCGGCAAGAAGCAGCATTGGCAGTGATTGAAATAGCTGGCGAAACACGAGCGCCTCGCCTTGAAACGTTGCTTGGACCCCTGGCAGCTGCTGGTGCACCTGCGCGAAACTGTTTTCAATGAATTTCGTGGCATCCCCAATCGCAACGTCCGGCAGCAAATTGAAGTTGATGGTCACGCTGGTGAATTGGTTGAAGTGATTAACTGCCTGCGGACCGACGATCTGCTTTGTCGTCGTGACGGCGCGCATGGGGACGAGATTGGATGCAGTTCCCGTTGTAGTTGCAATTGTTCCACCACCAGCGCCGCTCGCGCTGAAGCTGCCACCTGTATTCTTACGCACGTAAAGATCGTTCAGATCGGACGGACGCGCGCGCGCGCTGTCTTTAACTTCGAGAATGACCTGATACTGGTCCTCCGGTTGTTTGATCAGATAAACGTAGTTTTGTGAGTAAGCGGTCCGCAACAGACTCTGGACCGCCGATGTGGAAACGCCGTAGGTCGCAGCACGTTGACGGTCAATATCGACGGTTAGATTAGGCGTGTTGTTATAAAAATCGGAACGAACCGAAGCAAAGCCTTTGAAGCCACGCAGCTTTGTCATCAATTGATCGGCAGCGGCATAAACGTCATCGGGCACAATACCGCTAAGCGTGTAGGCATACTGCCCCTGGGTTTGATTGGTTACACCGACATTAATTTGCAGCACCGGGTTTGGCTGCAAAATGGCAGTGATGCCCGGAATAGAACTGATCGATTTCTGCAACTGCGGAATGCACTGCTCAATGGGCGGACGCTGATTTCTGGGTTTAAGGAAACCAAAAATCAGCCCTTGTGACGACGCTGTCCGAGCTGCGAAGCCTGCGAGCGTGAAAAATTGTCCGATGTTCGGGTCGTCCTTGAGTTTCTGGTTGACCTGCTGCTGATACGCATGCATCTGGGCGGGCGAAGAACCTTCCTGTGCGATGAAAACTCCTCTGACGAACCCGCTGTCCCCTGGAGGGAGCAATGTAAAAGGCAAATGAGTGAAGAAGAACCAAAGCCCCAGAATGCATCCGAGGAGAATCGGCACGGTTAGCCAGGCGCGATCCAGAAATTTATCTAGGATTCTTCCATAGGCGGCAATAACACGCTGGATAAATTCTCCAGTGTGTCGTTCCATCCATGGGCGTTTGTGTCCAGCGCGGCGTTCGCCAAGAATGCGCGCACACATCAAAGGAGTAAGCGTCAACGAAACAAGACCTGAGGCCAGGATCGCCACAATAATCGTGACCGAAAATTCCCGAAAAATACGTCCAAGCAACCCCGGCAAAAACACCAGCGGAATAAAAACGGCAGCGAGTGACAGAGTCATTGACAGGATAGTGAATGAAATCTCGCCCGCGCTGTTATAAGCCGCCTTTAAGATGGATTCGCCGTGCTCCGCTCGCCGCACCACGTTTTCCAGAAACACGATCGCGTCATCGACAAGGAACCCGATAGCGAGTGTCAGCGCCATCAAGGTTAAATTGTTGATGGAAAAATTCAGTGCGCTCATCACTGCGAAAGTGAGCAGCACGGAAAGCGGCAGCGCCACTACTGGAATAAGCGTGTCCGTGGCGCGGCCGAGGAAAACGTAAATCACCATCACGACCAGAATGAATGCGATTATCAGAGTAAATTTCACGTCTTGAACCGAATCGACGATGCTCTGCGATCTATCGAACACTGGAACCAGTGTGATCGATCCGGGCAGACTCGCACGCAATTCGGGAAAGAGCGCCTTGACAGAGTTCGCAACTTCCACCGCGTTAGCTCCGGCCTGTCGCGACACGGCTAACACAACGACGGAGCCAGGCGGATTAAAACCCCGCATCCAAAATGTTCGTGAGAGCCGCTCGTCCTGTACGCTTTGCCGGACGTCAGCGACGTCTCGCAGGTAAACGGGCGAGCCATCCTGGTTACGTGCGACGATCAGATTTCGGTACCCTTCTGCCTCATCGATCTGGCCGTTTGGCTGAAGAACAAATGTCCGGTGCACCCCGTCGAATTGCCCGGCCCCCGCGTACACAGTCCCTGCTTTAATGGCGCTGGCGAGATCGTCCATCGTCAGGCCGCGCGAAGCCAGCCCGGCCGGATCAGCTTTGATTCGAATCGCGCCTTGCACCCCGTAGATGTTCACCTGCGACACTCCGGGAAGGATAGCGATGCGCTGCGCCACGGCCGTCGACGCATATTTGTAAAGATCGCCATCCGTCAGCGTGTCAGAAAGCAAACCCATCAGGTAAACAGCCTGATCGTTCGGGTTTGTTTTTGTGAAGGTTGGCGGACTAGGTAGATCGAGCGGCAACTTTCCGGTGGCGCGCTGGATTGCCGCCTGAACATCCGTAGCCGCGTCGATGATGCTCTTGCTGAGAACGAACTGGAGCGTGAACGAGGTGTTCCCCTGTGTGCTGGTGCTAGTGATAATATCGAGCCCAGGAATTTGTAGAAATTGTTTCTCGAGCGGCGTGGCGATGTTATTCGCCATTGTGGTTGGATTGGCGCCGGGATAGGAGCACGTGACTTGGATAACAGGATAATCAATGGCTGGAAGATCGTTAACGGCGAGCTTGTTATAAGTGGCCATTCCAGCAACAATAACCGACAAGGTTAGTAATACCGTCATAACCGGCCGGCGAATGAACGGTCCTGAAAGCCCTGAGCCTTTAACTTGAACTAACTTAGACTCAGGCGGAACGGCCGACACAGCAGCGGGAGTTACTTCCCTGCGCATGTGCTGTCGGTCCTTGGCAGCTTCCTTTTCCCCTTCTCCGTCGTGTTGCTCCCCTCCAGTCATATTCGAAAGCGATTTACATCGACGCCTTTGCCGCAACCTGACCGTATTGGGAAGGAGGGGGAGGATTGTATGGTTTTGGTTCCACTTTAGTCCCGGGCGCCAAAGCCAATTGCCCCGTGACGACCACTGTTTCCCCTGCCTTGAGACCATCTTCGATCACCTGCATGTCGCCGTCTTGACGCTGACCCGGTTTAACCTGCCGCAAATCGACTGTGCTGTCGGGGTTCACCACAAAAACGAATGGTCCGCTTTGGCTGATTTGCACCGCCTGCGAGGGAACCAAGGTTGCATCTTTGATCGTGTCGAGGATGAAACGAACCCGAACAAATTCGGATGGCCAGAGCGCGCGGTCTGGATTCGGGGTGACCGCGCGGGCTTTCACCGTGCCTGCGCCCGGCTGAACGGCTGTATCAATGAAATAAAGGTCTCCCATGGTTTCAGAAACCGTGAAATCCGTATAGATTGGATCGAGTCCCTGAATCATAACGAGCGGTGCACTGGCCGGACCAACCAGATTGCCAACATCGACGTTGCGCAGGCCGATGCGTCCATTGATGGGCGACTTGATATAGCAAAAATCGAGATTCACCTGAGCCGCCTCGGCCGCTGCTTCCGATTTTTGCGCGTTGGCCTGCGCTATGTCGAAGTCTTGCGGTGATATGACGTTTCGCGCGCGCAAGTCCCTCTGCCGCTTCAACGTCACCTGATCTAATGCGGCCTGCGCTTTCGCCTGGTCGAGCGCTGCTTGGAACGGTCGCGGATCAATCGTAAAAAGCAGATCGCCATTTTTTACATCGGCACCATCTTGAAAATGGCGCGCCATAATCTGCCCATTAACCTGTGCCTGTACCTGCACGGTTTCGTACGCTGCGCAGGTGCCAATTTCGTCAAGGTAAAGCGGCACATCCTTTGTGAGGACTTGGGCAACAAGAACCGGTCGCGGTGGTGGTTTGGAGGCTTTAACCTCGGTAACCCTGTGTTGGTAGATTCGATAGAGTACAAAGGCAGCGAGCACGATGAAAAGCAGATACGCCCATCGAGGAATAGCATGGGCTTTAGCACGAGCGCGTCTCATTTGAATTCTTTCCCACCGGTACAGAATGCCCTTTTTCTTGAAATCGAATGCCGATGTCTCGTATGGCCGGCATGGCCGGCATAAACTGGCGACCCCATGCTCCGAAGCTTACCGTTCTTTTCAGCTCTCTCACGAATCCGAGTGAGTACTTTGATGCAAGTCTGCAGGTCGGCGTTCGGAATCTCCGCTAGCAATTCGTGCCGAAGATCGTCGGCTGCCCGTTTGATCCGTGTAATCACCCGCTGGGCGCGTTGTCCGAGCAGCACCATTTTGCAACGGCGATCGCGCGGCGAACTCTTCCGGTTGATCCAGCCTTCTTTCTCCAGTCGATGTAACAATGTCACCATCGTGGGCTCTTCCACGCCCAGACGCGCTGCGATTTCCGCTTGGGTAAGCGCGTCCTGAGCAAGAGAGAGATGCATCAACGTGCGCCACTTTGCCTGGCTCAAACCCATGGGCTTGAGACGCTCATCCAGCTTTTGCCGCCATGCACGGCCGGTACCGTGGAGCAATTGGCCAAATGTTTCGCCATCGGACATAACGCCTGATCAAATTGGTTAGTATGCTAACCAATTCCAATCTGCCAGCCTGTCAATGCCCGTTTATGGCGCGACCTTGAAGAGAACTAACTCGCGTTTGCTGTAATCCCGCACGCGAGCGAGTGGATACGCGCGAAGTGGCGCCCATTTTCGCGTGGTTGATGCCTCGGCTTCATCTTTGGTTCGGACGAGAAAATAGCGCGTATCAACCGGCAGATTCTTGACGGAGCTGACATATCCCAAGGGGGCTGTTACATAAAAAAATACGGGCTGATAGTCTGGATTGACCGCGTAAAGCGTCTCATTCGCGGGCACCAGCGTGTTGATTTCCGCAGCGGCCTTTTTGACCTGCTGCCGGTTTCTCAGGACGACTGCGGCAAGCGGATAGCCAATCGCGCCAATCGCAATCCCTAGCCCAACGAAAACAGCGACGACCCTGCCCCAATCCCGATCGCTCCTCGTCCACGTTCCGGGCCACTGCAATGCATTCCCCACATATGCCATGGCCAGCAACCACGACGCTGGGACTATTACGGGCATGCTATATCTGGCGACCGCGCTGGGAACCAGATTGACCGCCACAAATGGTACCGCAATCGCCCAGGCCAGAGCGCGCGCGAGCCGTTGCTGCGCTTCGTCATCAAATTTTGAAAACCGCACGAATGGAAACAGGAGAACCCATGGCAGAAAATAAATAAGACCGCCCGGAATATTTCGAATCCAACTCAAGAACTTGAAATCAACGCCTTTCAAGCGTCCCGTGAATTGAGCTGACCACTTATCCATCGCTACCTGCGTCGTCGTGCTGTGCAGAAACGGAATGGCCCACGCTGCCCCGATCCCAAGCATCATGGCGATCGCGCCGAAATGCGCAGGGTGAAGAAGGAGCCGCCAATCTTTCGCATGCCAAAGGGCTGCCAGCACAATCGCGTAGAAAAATACTAGGTGCGTCGGGCCCTTTGCCAGCAGACCAAACCCAAGAAAAACGGATGTTGGGAGCCAAATGAGCCAGGGAGATTTCTTTTGCACCCAAAAGCTCAGCCAAAAGATAATCGCCAGACCACAAAGAGAAACATAGAGCGCTTCGATTTCGATTAATCGGCCTTTTTCTATCATTCCAATGTTCGTCATCCAGATGAGAGCGGCGATTATCGATCCTCTCGCGCCGAGACTGGCGCGCGCCACTGTGACAAATGCAATGGCCACAGCAAGCACGGCAAGCGCCGAGGGCAGACGCGCTGTCCATTCGTTGCGCACCCCAAAAACTTTGAAGGAGGCGGCTACGAGCCAGTTCACCAGGGGAGGCTTGCGGAAATACGGATTACTTCCGATTTGCGGGACGATGTAGTTACCGGTCTCCAGCATTCGAACGGCCGGCAAGATCCGTCGTCCCTCCTCTCCTTTGATCGCAATAGAACCCAGCGCGGGTAAATAGATCACGGCCCAGACCAGAACAACAACAGCGACGGCCCGGAAGCGCGAATTCATCGAATGCTGGATGTTGGACATCGAGCTTTGAACGTCAAATCAAACTGCAGCGCAGTTTGACGAGAAGTCTTCGCGCAATTATTCTTAGTGCCTAGTCCGCGCGCTGATCGGAGTGGAAACTGGCGTCCCACTCTTTTTAGTCTGCGGGCTGCATGTTTTATGAACGCGGAATTTATTGCCATGCTCGATTACCTGGAGCGGGAGCGCGGGATCAAACGCGAAATCCTGCTCGAGGCTGTTTCGAACGCACTGCTCTCCGCCTCGAAGAAGAGCGTCGGCGCGTCGCGGGAGTTGCGCATCGATATTAATTCGAAGAGTGGCGAAATCCGGGCGCTGGCCAACCTGGTGGTGGTCGACCAAGTCACCAATTCGCAAGATGAGATCGAGATTTCGAAAGCGCGCAAGATTAAACCGGACGCGAACATCGGTGACACTGTGGAAGTGGAAGTCACACCTAAAAATTTTGGGCGCATCGCAGCGCAGACGGCGAAACAAGCCATGATGCAGCGGATTCGCCAGGCCGAGAAAGAAATGATTTACGAGGAATTCAAGGACCGCGCGGGCGAGATCGTGAGTGGAACTGTGCGGCGCTTCGACCGGTCCGACGTCATTCTCGATCTTGGAAAATTTGAAGCCATCATGCCGCAGCGCGAGCGCGTTGTCGTAGAAGATTACAACGTGGGCGACCGTCTCCGCGCGTACGTGGTCGCGGTCGAAAACGGTATCCGCGGCCCCGAGATCATCGTCTCGCGCAGTCATCCCAACTTCGTGCGCCGGCTTTTCGAGCTGGAAGTGAGCGAAATCGCCGACGGCACGGTGGAGATTCGCGGCATCGCACGAGAAGCCGGTTATCGCACCAAGATCGCAGTGTGGAGCGCAAACGAAAAAGTGGACCCGGTGGGAGCGTGTGTGGGCATGCGCGGCTCGCGCGTCAAAAACATCGTGCGCGAGCTCAATAACGAAAAGGTCGATATCATCCGGTGGAGCTCCGACCCAAAAGAATACATCCTGGAAGCGCTCAAGCCCGCGAAAGTGAAGAATCTGGTTTTCGATACCGAGAAAAAGAGCGTTCAGATTTCCGTCGATGAAGACCAGCTTTCGCTCGCGATCGGCAAAAAGGGACAGAACGCGCGGTTGACTTCGCGGTTGACCGGTTGGGAAATCAATATCGGCAAGGACACGTCGGCAACAACGGTAGTGGAACAGAAGGTAGCACAAGCTGCACAGACACTTGCCAGCGCGCTGCCGGTGACTGAAGAGCAGGCGCTCACCTTGGTAAAATCCGGTTTTACGAACCTGGAAGGATTGCGCGATGCCGACGTGCAGGATCTAGTGGATATTCTCGCAGTCGATGAAACAAAGGCGCGCGAGATCTACGAGGCAGTACACCGGCAGGAACTCGTACAGTAACATGGCTCTGGTTTAGGGATGCTTGAGCCATGAGCGAAATTTTGAAGGAACAACTATGGCAACAAAGACGAGCAGTAAAACTGCAGGCCGCAAGCCAGCCGCGCACGCGGCGGCGCGCAAAACTACTGCTCCTCACAAGCCTGCCGTCGCACCGAAATCAAAGGTCCCGAAGAAAGAATTAAAGAGCGATGTCCCGCGAGGGAGTGGCCACGCGACTGCAGCGGCTAAATCGCGTGTAATTCCGCCGCAAGAATCTGAGCCGCGATCTGCTCCGGCGCCCGCCCACGAAGCAGAGAGCCTCTCACTCATCGATAGAAAAAAGCCGGGCAAGAAAACCGAAGACGGCAAGCCAAAAACAAGACGCGCCGTTTTACCCCCAATTTCGCGCATCCGCGCCTCGCTGGAGGTTACTGCCACTCCGCCAAAACCTGCCGAGCCGGTGGAAGCTGCACCTGCGCAAACGCCTCCAACTCAAACGTTGGCCGAGGCCTTGCCACCTTCTGCTGAAGCGGAAGCCCCGCCGCAGAAGGTCATTCTTATCAAGCCTCCGATTATTGTTAAGCAGTTAGCAACTGAGCTTGGGCTGAAACCGCATCAACTCATCGCTGAGTTGATGACTTACAACATCTTCGCCAACATTAACCAGACAATCGAACCCGATATCGCGTCGAAGATCGCGGAGAATCACGGGTTTATTCTTGAAAAAGAGCGCCGCGAAAAAGGCGCCGGCGTTCACAAGGTAGAACAGGTAGTCGTCGCGCCGCCTCCGCCCGTTATTGAGAAGGAAGAGGAACTCAAGCCGCGCGGTCCCATCATCACATTCATGGGCCACGTAGATCATGGTAAGACAACGTTGATGGATGCTATCCGCAAGACTCGCGTGGCGGCGGGTGAAGCGGGTGGAATAACGCAACACATCGGCGCCTACACTGTAGATCACAATGGCGCGACACTTACCTTCATCGATACGCCCGGCCACGCCGCTTTCACCGCGATGCGCGCGCGCGGCGCTAATGTAACCGATATCGTTGTGCTCGTTGTCGCGGCCGATGATGGCATCATGCCCCAGACAATCGAAGCGATCAATCACGCCAAAGCAGCGCCGCATGTGAAAATCATGGTCGCAATCAACAAGATCGATCTGCCTTCAGCCAACCTCGATAGAGTGAAGAAACAACTCCAGGAATACGGGCTTACGCCGGAAGACTGGGGAGGCGAAACGATTGTTTGCGCCGTCTCGGCGACGAAGGGCACTGGAATTGATCACCTGCTTGAGATGATGACGCTGCAGGCTGAGGTGATGGAACTCAAGGCATCGCCCACGGCCCGACCGCGCGGCACCGTCATTGAAGCGCAAGTAGAAGCGGGACGCGGCCCAACGGCCACTGTGATCGTGCAGATGGGCACGTTGAAAGTCGGTGACCCGTTCATCTGCGGCGATTACAGCGGCAAGGTAAAATCATTGCTGAACGATCGCGGCCAACCGATCAAGGAAGCCGGACCTTCTACGCCAGTGAAAGTGCTTGGCTTCACCGGACTGCCGAATGCCGGTGACGAATTCCTTGTCATGGAATCGGAGCGTGCTGCGAAACAATTGAGCGATGAACGATTGGAGGCAAAACGCGCGAACAAGCTATTCGTTCCGCAACGCGCAACCTTGGAAACCCTGCTTGAAACGGCGGCAGGCCAAAAGGTCCTGCGCATGGTCCTGAAATGCGACACTCAAGGCTCGCTCGAGGCGCTCGTCGGAGCGTTGAGACAGATCGAGACCAAGAAGGTCAATCTTGAAATTATCCATTCCGCCGTGGGACCAATTTCGGAATCGGACATTTTGCTGGCAAGCGCATCGGACGCGGTCGTGGTCGGTTTCAACGTTAAGGTCGAGTCGATGGCAGTCTCTGCTGCGAAACGCGAAGGCGTACAGATCAAGCTTTACAGCATCATTTACGAATTACTCGACCAAATGAAAGACGCCATGGCCGGGCTACTTGAACCCGAGCTTCGTGAAACAGTGATCGGGCACGCAGAGGTGAAACAGATTTTCCAGCTAAGCAAAGGCATTGTTGCTGGTTGTCTGGTCACCAATGGCCGCATCGCCCGCACTGCGCGCGCTCGTGTCCTGCGAAAGCGCCAGCCGGTTTACGACGGCGGCATCTCGACGCTGCGGCGGTTCCAGGATGACGTGAAAGAAGTGCGTTCCGGATTGGAGTGCGGAATCAAGCTGGGCGACTTCAGCGAATACCAGGTCGGTGACGTGATTGAGTGTTATCAACTGGAACAGATTGCGCAGAAACTTTAACCGTTAGATCGTTACAAAGTTACAAAAGTTAAATCGGGGCTCCCGTTGTAACATTGTAGCTCTTTTAACTTTCTTAACTCGGCTTCGCCATGAAACATCGACAAGTACGGGTAAATGAACTCGTAAAACGTGAGCTGAGTACAATCATTGCGCGCGAAATAAACTTCGAAGGCGTCCTCGTCAGCGTTAACGCTGTTGATGTTACGCCCGACCTGAAGAGCGCGCATGTGTTCGTAAGCATTCTCGGACCGGAAACCGGCACGAGCGTAATTAATAAATTGGAAGCGCATCGTGCCGCGCTGCAAGCTGAACTCTCCCGCCACGTTGTTTTGAAATACACACCACATCTCGTTTTTCATCTCGACGATTCCATCCAACGTGGCGCACGCGTCCTTGAGATTTTGCAGGATCTTGAAAAACGCAGCGGCGAGGACGAGTGAGCAACAGCACGTTCGAGCAAATCGGCAAGGTCCTGCGCGAGCATCAGCATTTCGCTATCTTGGGTCATGTTCGGCCGGACGGCGACGCGCTCGGTAGCCAGCTGGCACTCGCACTGTCGCTCGAGCAGCTCGGCAAGGACGTTCGCGTCTGGAATGAAGACGGCATGCTCGAAAAATATTCCTTCCTGCCGCGCGCCGAGTTGTTGACCAAGTCGCCCGCGAGGGCCCACCACGTCGATGTCGCCATCGCGCTCGACACGGCAATTCAAAATCGGCTCGGAACCGCGCTTGCTGCGGTTGGTTCGGCCAAGATCTGGATCAACATCGACCACCACCTCAGCAATCCAGGCTACGGCGATTTGGTGATCGTTGATGTAAGCGCGCCGGCCACTGGAGAAATCATTTTCAATCTGATCACGAGCCAGGGCCTCCCTTTCAATCATGACATCGCAGAGAATCTTTACGCCGCGATCTCCACTGACACAGGTTCGTTCCAATATCCAAACACCAGCGCGCGCACGTTCGAGATCGCTGCGGAACTCGTGCGCGCTGGCGGTCTCGACGTTGGAAAAATAAGCCGGCAATTATACGAGAACTACCCCCGGCGCCGGCTGGAGCTGTTGCGAGAGCTTCTGCGGACCATGCGTTTTAGCGCGCACGATCGAGTCGCAAGTTTTAGCCTCAGCTTGAAAACCGCAGCAGATCTGAGTGTTCTTCCCGAAGACAACGAAGGTTTGATCGATCATCTCCGAGCAGTTCGCGGCGTGATCGTCGCCGTCTTTTTCGAGGAACTTGTCGATGGCAAAGTGCGCGTGAGCATGCGTTCAAAAGACGAAGCCGTCGATGTCTGTGCGATTTGCCAGAAATTCGGCGGCGGCGGACATACCCTGGCTGCCGGCGCGCGCGTTCGCGGGAGCCTCGCCGAAGTCGAAGAAAAGGTTCTGGAGGAAATTCGTGACGTCCTTAAGCGCGGATCCTGACGGCATCCTGCTGGTCGATAAAGCCGAAGGCATGACCTCGCACGACGTTGTTGCGCTGACGCGGCGACAGCTCGGGACGAGGAAAATCGGTCATTGCGGCACACTCGATCCGATCGCCACGGGCCTATTGCTGCTCACGGTTGGGCGTGGCACAAAAGTCCAGGATTTGCTGATGAGCGAAGACAAGGAGTACGTCGGTACGTTTGTGCTCGGCGTGACGACCGACACGCAGGATCGACAAGGCGAAGTGATTCAGCAGCGGCCAGTCCCCGCGCTGGATGAAAATCAAATTCGCGCAGCATTTGAAAAGTTCCGGGGCGATTTTTATCAGCTGCCGCCAATGGTCTCTGCGAAAAAGCACGGTGGCGTGCCGCTCTACAAGCTCGCTCGGAAGGGAAAAGTAGTCGAGCGCGAGCCGCGCCTGGTGCACGTCTATCGCTACACAATCGATCGGATCGCGTTGCCCGAAATCGACTTTAGTGTTCTGTGCAGTAAAGGTTTTTATGTTCGAACTTATGTTCATGACATTGGCGAGGCCCTCGGTTGTGGCGCGCATTTGAAATCGCTGCGCCGGATAAAATCCGGCCGATTCGATGTCACGAACGCGATCACAGTTGATCAAATCAAAAATGCGACACGCGAACAAATTCTCAGCCAGCTGCTCAGCCTTCCGGAAGTTTCGAGGATGCGCGGAGCATAATTTCACCTAATGGAAATTCTTCAATCCATCTCGGATCTCTCGCGATTGTCCGGTCCGCTTTTTCTGGCCATCGGCGTGTTCGATGGCGTGCATCTCGGCCATCAGGCAGTCATCTCGACTTCCGCCGAACACGCCCAGGCGGCCAACGGAACGCCTGTCGTGCTCACATTCGATCCGCACCCGGAAAAGGTATTGCGGCCGGAAGCGGCGCCTCATTTGCTTACCGCTACCCGGCACAAGATCGCTTTAGTTCGCGATCTCGGTGTGGACCATCTTCTGATCATTACGTTTGATAAAGAATTTGCCGCAACCGAGCCCGAAGACTTCGTGCAGCAATTAGTGAAGCATTCGAAGCCGCTACGCGAGATTTGTGTGGGCCATGAATGGTCGTTTGGAAAAAATCGGCGCGGTAATCTCAAACTGCTCAACCAGTTCGGCGCACGCTTCGATTTCGGTGTCGTGGGAATTCCGCCGGTGACCGTCAACGGCGAGCTGGTAAGCAGCACGACGATTCGTCAAGCCGTAGAAGCAGGCGATCTGCCAAAGGCCGCGCGGCTGCTTGGCCGCGAATACACAATTCTTGGAACCGTTGTGAGCGGCGACAATCGAGGCAAAAAGATTGGATTCCCAACGGCAAATCTGAGCGCCCACAACGAACAGTTCCCGCCAAACGGCGTCTATTTCGCCGAAGCGAAGCTGGACGGGGTTATTTATCAAGGCGTGGTGAACCTCGGTTATCGGCCAACCGTGGACACCGGCAAATCTGAGCGCATTCTGGAGATTCACCTTTTCGATTTCGAGCGCGATATTTACGGAAAGGATCTAGAAGTGCGATTCATCCGCTATCTCCGGCCGGAGAAAAAATTTGAAAGTGTCGAGGCGCTCGCTCGCCAAATCGATCTCGACGTTAAGCAGGCGCGCGAGTTATCCGCGGCCTAACCGGGACGTTGTTCAAAACCGCAGCCGAGCGACATCGCGCACTTCTGGCGTTTTGCGAACGGCAACGATGACAGCGAAGGCGCCAACCACAAGGCC
>QHOK01000172.1 GCA_003218755.1 Verrucomicrobiota bacterium | reverse complement strand
TGTGCATCACTTCGATGCCGCGCGATTTCAGATAATCCGAGATGAGCGCGCGATGACAACGCCACCAAACCGCTTCTGCGCACATGATCGCGAGTGGCCCGGCTTCACGAGTGAGATCGAAAAGGCGCTCGACTCCCTTGTGGAATTGCTCTGTCTCCATGTAATCCGCGTAGCCGCGGAATGAAGCGTTGCGCCACGCCGTATTGCGCGAGTCCGGCTTCGGTTTTCGCCTTCCGCCCAGCTGAGAGAAATGTTCGTAGCGTATTCCGCGCGCGTTCAGTGACTCCGCCAGTGCTTCCCTGTTGAATTGCGGATAACGCTTTGACCCGGGCCACGATCGCACATCCGCCAGCAACTTGATTCCGTTCTCTTCCAACAATGAAATGAAGTCGTCGATGTTGCGCGTGGAATGGCCAACCGTCCAGATTCGCATAACAAAAGAACGAAGAGCAAATTTTGCCCGTGACAATGTCTCACTGCGCAACAGCGTTACCATTTCGCGCAGCTTTCGGAGTGCGCGCGCGTCCTCGCGTCGCTTTCAGAACGGCTGATAATCACAAAAGCGATGCGAGGAGGCATCGCACTCAAAAGGACTTCGTCCGAAATCGTTTAGTGTGCCGTTTTCGGTGGAGCGACGGCTTCGGCCATGGACTTCAACATTCGACCCAGATCGCTGTTGGTGGAAATGACTGCGGTTGTGTCTTTTTCAAAGGCGGCCCGCATCACGTCGAGGCTGCGCAAAAACGAATAGAGTTCCTGTGCATCCGGCGCACCGAACGCCGCTGCGTAAATCGCGGCGGCTTCGGCGTCGGCTTTGCCCTCAATCTCGAGCGCGTTCTTCGTCGCGGTGGAACTAATCGAGGCGACGTCGCTTTCTTTTTGACCGCTGATGTTCGCCGCTTCGCCGCGTCCTTCGGAACGGAACCGCGCGGCGATTTGATGTCGCTCGCTCGACATGCGCTCAATGATCTTCTCCGCAACCGCTGGATTGTACTTGCTGCGCTTGAAACGCTCATCGAGCAATTCGATTCCGAAATCGGCAATCTTTTGCCGGGTGCGTTCCGTAATCTGTTTCTCAATTTCGCCGCGCCCGAACTCAATATCGGGAATCGTGCTGGGCAGAACCGTGCCGGTTTTCTCCAGCTCTTCGTCGCGCGACGGTTTTCGCCCCTTAGTCACCCGAATGATTTCGACGAGATCGTGCGTGGCGACGGCGGTGCGCGTTTCGCTGCCGAGGATGTCATCAAGGCGTGAAAGCGCGCTGCGCTCGTCATTCAAGCGGTTGTAGTAAAGGAATGGATCGCTGATACGCCACCGGGCAAAACAATCGACAATGATGTAGAGCTTGTCCTTGGTGGGACATTCGGTCGGCGGCCCCTCCCACGCGAGGATGCGCTTGTCGAAACGCTGCAGTTTGTCGATGACTGGCAGTTTCATCTTCAATCCGGGATTGGTGACGGTACGAACGATTTTGCCAAAACGCGTGATGATCACGGTTTCGTATTGATGAACGATAAACAGCAGCGTTCCCCATTTGAATGCCGTCAGAATAAAAACAATGCCGAGGATCGTCATCACTCGGCTCTGCAAAAAACGCACAACGGCTGATACGGCGGCGGGCCGGGGAGTCACATCGATCACGTTCATGGCGAGGTGCGGGTTTGCTCTGCCGGCACCAGCGGCAATGTCTGAAGAATGTTCTTCAAGCTGTCGTCCACGATGATTTTCTTTTGCAAATTGGGCAGGATCGCTTGCATCGCCTCGAGATAAAGGCGCCGCCGCGTTATCTCAGGTGCTTTCCGGTATTCGGCGAGCAACAATGAAAATTTTTGCGCTTCGCCTTTGGCTTGATTCACCCGGCGAAAAGCGTACGCTTCGGCTTGTTTCTCGCGCTCCTTCGCCTGGCCACGCGCGTTCGGCACGGCGTCGTTATACACGGCCCAGGCTTGATTGATCGCTGTTTGCTTTTCCTGTTGCGCCTGGTTGACATCATTGAACGCCGCCTGCACCGCCGGCGGCGGCCGCACACTCGTGAGCTGGACCTGTTGAATCTGGATTCCCAAACCGTACTGCGAACTCAGATCGGCCAGACGTTTCAAGGCTGATGTCTCGATGTCGTGTCGCCCGATGGTGAGCACTTCGTCCACGGTGCGGTCACCGATCACTTCGCGCATCACGCTTTCGGAAAGATCGCGTAATGTCTTCTCCGGCTCACGCGCGCCGAACAAATACATCTTCGGATCGGTGACGCGGTACTGCACCACCCACGGAACGAGAGCGGTGTTGAGGTCACCTGTGATCATCGTCTCGGTTTCCTGCGGTTCAGGATCGCCCTGGTAAATGTTTGTCGCGCCCGGTGTGGAAAAGCCGAACTCGAGCTTTAGCAGGCGCTGCGTCGGGACGATCTGAATTTCATCGACATACGGAATGGCATAAGCCAGACCGGGATTAACGCTGTCGTGGAATGCGCCGAAACGGGTCTTCACGCCGACGGAATTTGCAGGAATCGATGTGAACCCGAACAGCAGCGTGAAAAATGTGCCCGCGATCCCGATGCAGGCGATGACGCCCACAACCAGGCGCACCGGTTTGATTGGAAGACTTTCGGCAACCATCGGCCTTGGCATAGATTGGCCCTCTATTGACTCAAACGTGTCGCCGAGCGCAAGCTTTCAATTCAAGGAATGACGGCTTCCCAGCCCCGAATGCTTTCAGGGCTGCCCAAGCCGTCCTTCCTTGATCCAACCTCGTTGCTTGACTAGCTGCGTCTGCGCTCGAAAACTGGGGGCATGAACATCAAAAACATCTTCTTGCCAGCATTCGTTGGTCTCGGCACGTTCGCCTTGATGGCAGCGGAAACTCAACAGCAGCCGGAGGTCGGCAAGGCCGCGCCGGATTTCAGTCTAACTACTGGCGACGGATCACAGGTGAGCCTGAAAGATTATCGTGGCAAATGGGTCGTTCTTTATTTTTATCCGAAAGATTTCACCAGCGGTTGCACGATGGAAGCGCGCAATTTCCAGCGCGACCTCGCGAAGTATGAGCAGACGGGCGCAGTAATCCTTGGCGTGAGCGTCGACACCGCGCAATCGCACAAGGATTTTTGCGCAAAGGAAGGACTCAATTTTAAATTGCTTGCCGATCCGGACGCGAAGGTCTCGAACGAATACGGTTCCGTGATGGATTACAAAGGAAGCAAACTTGCCGCCCGGAACACGTTCATCATTAATCCGAAAGGCGAAATCGCCAAGGTGTATACCGGGGTGAAACCGGCCGAGCACAGCCAGCAAGTGCTAAACGATTTAGCCGAATTAAAGAAAAGCTAAACACGAATCGACACGAATTTTTCGCGGCGAAGCCGCTTTGGAGTGCGACGGCTTGAAGCCGTTTTTTGAAGCGTAGCAGAAGCACGAGACGTGATTAGATCCCACTCGAATCTCGCAGGGCGCAATAAAATTTTCCTGGCTGGCGAATCGAAGGAAAACCAAAGAGTAACAGGAGGCTGATATGGCGAATAGAAAGTCGATCGATTGCCGAGATTATCCGAGTGAGAAAAATTGCTCGCTAAAGATTTCTGGCACCGAAGAAGAAGTGCTCGATGCAGCAGTGCAGCATGCCGTCTCGGCGCACGGACACGAAGAGACGTCGGAATTGCGCGAGCAGATCAAATCGATGCTCAAAAACGAGGCCGATTAGCGCGCCGCGGCAGCAACCAAATCACTTCGCTTAGCCGCGAGCTCCGCTTTTCATTCGGCGCACCTGCACTTGCGCTTCAGTTTCCAGTTCGGTGAGCAATTGCTTGGAAATATTCGAAAGCTTGCCTGACCACGACGCGCCCACAACGACGGGAGGAAAATCCGGCAACTGCAAAACGCGGACCTCTTGGGCTGGCCTAAAGCCTGGAACCGCCACTGCTAAACCGATTCCATAACCGCTCGCGACGTAACGCTCGATCAAGCGAGCCGAGTTGACCTCGATTCCGCAAAACCATTCCACTCCCAGGTGCTCGAGACCGCGCTGAAAGGAAGCGTGAATGGGATCCGTCCGTGGGAAACTGATCAGTGTTTCCTCAATCTTATCGCGCTTCCATAGCTCTTCCGCACGAGCGAAGGTAATCGCAAGATCGATATCTCGGGCCAGGAGTAATCTCTCGGCTTCGGCACGCGCTGCTTCGTGCAGGTAAAGGCGAAACTCGGGAAACTTGGTTCGAAGCTTCTGCAGCAGCTCCGGGATATAGTCGTGCAACACGATTGACGGCGCGGCAATGCGCAATTGCGGCGACCTGTTCTGGCGTAGCTTTTCACCGACGATCTCGACATTGTCGAAGAACGGTTTGATAAACTCGAATAGCTCCATGCCTGCAGGCGAAAGCGCGAATGGTCGTCGCTGAAACAACTTGGTGCCAAGCGACTCCTCGAGCTTCGCGATCTGGCCGCTCACTGCGGGTTGCTGAATGCCGTAAGGGATGTTGCGCACTGCCGCTGCGATGCCGCCGTGTTTCGCGACGAAATAGAACAACTCGAGATGATGAATGTTCATGATCGAAAGCGTCGATGAAATCCCCAATTTTTATCAATTAACATCCGACGCGGAAAGCAGTTATCCTCTCCAGCAAAGCCGAATATTCGGCCAAATTTCACAAACAAATGGAACTCCTGATCCTCATGGTCGTCGGTCTGTTGATCGCGATTTGCGTCCTGCCGTTTGTCGCACTCGCCAAAGCAAACAGCGCAAAGCGCGGCCTCGATGATTTAGCTACGCGATTCTCATCACTTGAAAACGAAGTGCGCAGTTTGGGGCGGCATACCACTCCCGCCCCGAAATCGGAGGCCGCTGTAGTAGCAGTGAAAGCCGTCCCGCCACCGGTTCCCACCACAACGGCTGCTCTGATTGGGCAAGAGAAAGAATCGGTACCGCCGCCAATCCCGGAAAGATTCGTCAAAGCAACCGTGCCCCAAATCGCAGCGCCAGCCAGACCGCCGATTAATTGGGAGCAATTCATGGGCGCGAAACTCTTCGCGTGGATCGGCGGGCTCGCGCTTTTTCTAGGCGTGGCGTTCTTCGTGAAATATTCGTTCGAACACAATCTTATCCCACCGGAGCTGCGGGTTGCCATCGGGTTCGTCATTGGCGTCAGCCTTGTCACCGGCGGTCTGCTTCTGAAACGAAAGGAAAACGCCGTCACTGCGCAGACGCTCTGCGCGACTGGAACCCTTGTGCTCTATGCCGTGACGTTTGCCTGCCGATCTTATTACCACTTCGCATTCTTCGGTCTCATTCCAACCTTTTTGCTGATGACGCTGATCACGGCCGTCGCGTTCCTGCTCGCCGTCCGGTTGAATGCGATCGTGGTCGCTGTGCTCGGCATCGCGGGCGGTTTTCTCACGCCCGTATTACTTTCGACGGGCCAGGATCATCCGCTTGGACTTTTCGGCTATATCGCATTGCTCGACATCGGTCTGCTCGCAGTCGCGCAACGACAACGATGGAATGCGCTCCCGATTCTGGGTGGAATCGGAACAGCGCTAATGCAATTCGCCTGGGTCACGACGTTCTTTGTTCCCGAAAAGTATTTCGCTGGAAACAAAGTGCTTGTTGTCATGGGGGTGTTTGCCGGATTTCAGGGGCTGTTTCTCGCAGCGGTTGGGTGGGCAAGGCGCACCGGGAGAATGAATCATGAGCTTCTTGCCTCAGCGCTGGGTCTGGCGGCCGTCGCAATCGTCTCAACGTTTTATCTGTTGTCGTTCGAAACGATCGCGCAGCGGCCGACGCTTTTGTTCAGCTATTTGTTTGTTGTCGATCTTGGGATGCTCGCGCTCACATTGCTCGAAAGCAGGCTGCTTATTGTTGATGCGCTCGCGGGGCTGGCGGCATTCATCCTTCTCGCCGCGTGGACAAATCATGATCTCACCATGGCGCATCTTTATACCGCGCTGACATTTTATTTTATCTTCGCGCTGTCTCATTCCGCGACGCCGCTTGCGCTGCAACGTCTGCGAAGTGTCCAGATTCCATGGTGGAGTCATGCATTTCCCGCCTTCGCTCTCCTGCTCGTGTTGATGCCGATTCTTCAACTTGCCGGGATTTCAATTGTTATCTGGCCTTTCGTGTTGATTGTCGATCTTCTCGCGATTGCTCTCGCCCTGGCAACGGCCACACTCCTGCCGATTCTCGCCGTGCTACTGCTCACGCTGGTTGCAATAGGCGGGTGGCTGCTTCGGATTCCAACCGAACTCACCGGCTTGCCGACGGCGCTGTTCATCCTCGCTGGGTTTGCGATCTTCTTTATGGTCGCTGCAAGTTGGGCGAGCCGCCGTTCAATCACGGCGGGAACGCGCGCGCCAAAACTCTTCGGCGACATCACCGATCCGGGAAATTTCTCTGTGCAACTTCCAGCGTTGTCGGCCGCGCTGCCGTTTCTGCTGTTAATCATGGCAACGCTGCGGTTGCCGCTCGCAAACCCGTCGCCCGTGTTCGGTCTGGCCTTGTTGTTAGTCATTTTGCTTCTCGGAATGAGCGAGGTCTTTTCGCTCGGCGAGCTGCCAGCGGTCGCACTTGTTTCCGTACTCGTGCTCGAACACGCGTGGCATTTCGAACATTTTGATCCGGCGCAGGCGAGCCTGCCGTTGCTCTGGTATCTCGGATTCTATGCGCTCTTCACCGCGTTTCCGTTCGTCTTTTATCGGAAGTTCGTCGGAAAAACTGTTCCGTGGGCCACGGCCGCGCTAGCTGGGCCGTTGCACTTTTATCTGGTGTATCAGCTGATTCGCACTGCGTATCCGAACTGGGTTCCTGGTCTTGTGCCGGCCGCATTTGCGCTGCCGTCTTTGCTCGGACTGTTCGTGCTGCTCGAACGCAAACCGCTCACCAGCCCGGCACGCAATGCGCAACTCGCGCTCTTCGGCGGTGCGACGCTGTTTTTCATTACGTTGATTTTTCCGATCGAGTTCGAGCGAGAATGGATCACTGTTGGTTGGGCTTTGGAAGGCGCAGCACTCTGCTGGCTTTTCCGCCGCGTGCCACATCCCGGACTACGACTGGCAGGCATCGCTTTGCTCGCCGTCGTGTTCGTGCGCCTCGCGCTCAATCCAGCAGTGCTGAGTTATCATTCGCGCGCCGCGTTCCCCATTTTTAACTGGTATCTTTATACCTACGGCATTGCGACGGTGTGTTTGTTCATCGCCGCGCGATTGCTCGCGCCGCCGCGCCATCGCGTGCTTGGGCACAATGCGCTGCCATTGCTTTACACACTCGGCACGGTGCTCGCCTTTCTAATCGTAAACATTGAGATCGCCGATCACTTCAGCACGCCGGGCGCGGCTGCGTTGACATTTCAATTCTCAGGAAATTTCGCGCGCGACATGAGCTATAGCATCGCCTGGGCGTTGTTCGCGCTATTGATGCTTATCGTCGGCATGCGCAAACAAATTGCAGCTGTCCGCTACGCGAGTCTCGGCTTACTCGGCGTCACGGTCGTGAAACTTTTCTTTCACGACCTTTCGCAGCTCGATCAACTTTATCGCATCAGCGCATTCGTCGTCGTCGCCGTTATCGCAATCCTTGCATCGTTTCTGTATCAGCGATTCCTCGGGGCCGCGGAGAAAACCAACGAAACCAAATCCACGATTGCATCGGCTCCATAGGATTGAAGGCCGCGATGATTCGGTGTGGCGTCAGCACATTCTCGCCAGAGCCGCGACGACAGGACTACCCGATGTCGTCGCCTTCATTTCGTGTCATTCGCGCGTTTGGTACGTTAGACAAATGTGAGGCCAAGTATTATTCACCAGCCTTGGCGCTTGCTCGTAATTGGGGTCGTATATTTGCTCGTGATGTTCCTAGGTCATTTGCCGGACCATCTGATCTTGTTCCCAACAAAGGCGCCAATCGATCCTGGCAGCGCCGTTCGCAAGACAGTTCCGTTTCAAAACGGCGAGTTGGAGATTTGGACGGCAAAATCGCGTCGAGCACACGAACAAGGCCGCGCGGCTGTTTTCATTTTGCGTTTTTACGGCAACGCCGATCGCGCTGATCGCTGGGCAGCCCTCGAGGCTGACATGTGGAGCGATCGCGCGGTTGAAATCTGGGGAATGAATTATCCGGGATTTGGCGAGAGCACGGGACCGGCGCGGTTATCGCGGATTGGACCGGCCGCGCTTGCCGCATTCGATGAACTAAAACGTTCCGCAGACGATCGACCGATCGTGCCTTTCGGCACAAGCATCGGCGCAACCGCTGCGCTTCACATCGCGGCACATCGCCCCGTCGCCGGATTGATTTTGCATAATCCACCGCCGCTGCGCGAAATGATCCTGCGTCAGTTTGGATGGTGGAACCTGTGGCTGTTAGCAGGTCCAATCGCATTGCAAATTCCGCGAGAACTCGACAGCATTGCCAACGCGAAAACGATTCGTGCGCCGGCAATTTTTTTGCTCGCGGAAAAGGATGAAGTGGTCGCGCCTCGTTTTCACCGGCTAGTGGTTGATGCGTACGCAGGAGAAAAACGCGTGATCGAATTGCACGGCGCCCTTCATAACGATCCGATCGAAGGCGCGTCGCTGGCAGATTTGAATGATGCGCTCAGTTGGTTGTTGCCGAATGTTAGTTCGCCGCACGGGATGTAATGACTTGGGTAGCGCACGCGTCTCGCGTGCTGGCGAGCGCGTCCTCGCGCTCGCGAACTTTTCCTAAAGCCTGGCACGGAACTCGTCGCAGAGCACAAGAAAGACTGTTGCGGCGGGACACCGCAACCAGCACGCGAGACGTGTGCGCTACCCAATCTGGAGGCGGCTCGCTGAATTTGCCGCTCGATTTTCTGAGTTGGCCTGCGTTAGGGTCGCGCGCGATGCAAAACCAGAACCTGATGAGCAGTTTCGAATTCATTGCGGCTCTGATGTCGATAATCATTGGCCTCGGTGTGACCAACCTGCTCGCAGGTGCGGGGCGCGCATTTTACCGGCGCAAAGAAAACCCGATCGATGAGGTCCACATTGTCCTCACCATCGCGACCTTGCTGCTGCTGGTTTTGCAGTGGTGGGTCACTTTCAGGTGGAACACCGAGGTCACCTGGACTTTTGACAAATTCCTGGTGCTGATTGCCTGGACGGTCGTCTTGTACTTGCTCACAGTTTTCCTTTATCCGCCCGACCTGTCGGAAGCGGAAGAACACCAGGGCCGCTTCGAACGGAACCGTGCGGGCTATTACTCGGCGTTTATCGCGATGTGCTTGCTTGACATCGCGCAAACGGCAGTTCACGGCGAACTTTTGCATCCGGTGTGGTACGTTCCGTTCGTCGGGCAATATGCGCTTCTTGCTGGCGGCGGTCTAATTATCAGCCGACGCGGTTACGATCGGTTCTTCGCGTGGTACCAACTGGTCACACTGCTGGTGTGGGCACTCGTGGTGAGAAGATTCTTGGTAGGAAACGAGGCGCCGACTTGATTGAGCTGCTTCTTCACTCGCGGGCCGCTGGCCTGGCATTCAGCCTTTAATCGCCACCCATTCGTTTCGCGCGCGGGAATCAGCGACAGCCTGTACGACGCGCATGTATCGAAGACCATCTTCGAAATTCGGATCGGGACGCACTCGGCCTTTTGACTTCACTGCCGCCAGAAAATCTTCTTCCACACGCCATTCACCTTCCAATTCTCGGGGAATATCGACCACGTGCAGCACCCGATCGCCGATCTTTCCTGCTTGCACGACATCGGACGTGAAATCGCACGTGAGCGCGCCGGCGCTGCCGTAAATTTCCAGCCGATCACCCGACGCCAACGCATTGATGCCGCTAAACTCCAGTACGCCTTCCGCGCCGTTTTCGAAACTGCACAGAACGCTGAGCAAATCAGGAATGATCACGTCGTACCCTTCGCGCATCGGATGAATAATTTTCCCGCGCGCGAACACACCGGTGATATCGCCGAGCCAGCGTTGCAACACCTCGACATAAATTCCCAGGGTCAGAGTGTTGAGCCCGCTGATCTCTATTTTTTGCCGCCAATGCGCCGGGGCGTCCGAATCCAAATAATTGCCGGTGAAACTTTGCAGCCGCACGTGATGTGGTCGGCCAATGTAATTTTCGGCCAGAATCTTTTTCACTATCAAATCCGCCTGCATTCCGAATGGCGGCGGGCAAAGCATGGTCACCAGCTCTGGATAACGTTTTGATACCGCGAGCATTTCTTCGGCTTCGGCCAAATCCATCGACATCCGCGCCTGGCAAAAAACGTGTTTACCGGCCTCAAGCGCGGAAATTGTCACTGCCGAATGCATGTAAGGCGGTGTGCCAATCCAGACTATGTCGATGTCCGGCAGCGCGACCAAGTCCGGCCAATTCTTTATCGGTGTCGCTTGCGGCAGATTTTCGCTGCAAAAATTCTCCGCGCTTTCGTAGGCCAAATTAGAGACGGCGACAATCTCGACCTCCGGATGTTTCTTGAGAGCCGGCAAATGGCGGGTCCGAACAATGTTGCCCGCTCCGACAATGCCGATCCGCAGTTTGTGATTATTTTTGTGCATTCGCGCGATATCAATTCCGCAAGGTCGATCGGTCCTCGTGCAAGCTAGGTTTGACTGTGAAGAGCGATGGCGCGTTCAACCAATCACTAATCGCCGGTGGTTGATGTCCTTCGCACTCGCCATCCACTTGACGCGCTGACCTCCGCGCGGCAGCTTACGCGGCCTTATTGGGCTCAGATTATGTCAAGAATTTGCGATATCACAGGATCCAAATTTCGCGCCAAATTTGCGTCGGCAGCGGATTTGGGTGCCGGAACTGAAGAAATTTGTGCGCGTCCGCGTCACGGCGCGCGGTCTCAAGACGATCAACAAACACGGCGCTTACAAGGCGCTTAAAAAAGCTGGTGCCATCTAGGATGGCGGGTGGCGATTAAACCGTCGATGTAGTAGCGGTGGCGAGCGGCTGCTCTGCGGGCTCGGCGGTTGACCCACTCGACAAGCTCGGGGCAGACTCCAGTGCTGCTACAGTTTCCTGTGCGCTGGCTTTCGCCCGAGGCAGATCAAGCGAGCCATCGTTGAACTCGATGACGTAACCCTCGCTGATCAGCCACCGCAGGTCGGACGCGAGCGCCAGCCTACGTGGCTCTGCATCTTCGATCACGATATCGCCAATCAGGTTTTCGGAAAGTTGTTTGCGATTAATTCCTGGCATTCCTGCCAGTGCTTGAAGAATCGCATTCACAGACGCAGACACGCCCGTCTGTTCATGAACAAACGCGCGTATCCGCATTGGCGAGACAAACAACATGCCGCGGCGATGGCGGAAAATGTGCAGGCCGTTTTCTCGAAACCGGCCAGCGAGCTCCTGCATCATGTTTGAAGGCGAGCGGGTTTCCCGCGCCCACGCCTCCTCGATCGCCCGATTTAGTATGCGATCCGGCAAACGCCGGCTGAACGCCCCGCCGATGGTCACTTCCTCCAAGCTACGGATCAGTCCCGGCAAACAGTTCGACCGGAAATGCCGTTCCGCTTCGATTGCAGAAGAAAATGTCAGCGGAGTGTCTTCGTGTAACGTCGTATAGCTTATCACTTTTCGGGCTTCTTGTTTCCAGCGCTCGATTAACGCGGCATCGCTTACAATCTCGATTTGCCGCTGATAATCGGCAAAACTCATCCGGCGGCTGAAGCGTTGCTCGTAAAGACTGCGCAGCTGCGGTTGATAATTGTGATGGTTGGTCGGGCCAAGAAGCGTTCCGCTCAATCGGCATCGCGCTACATTCGAGAAATTTCCCTTGATCGGATCGGTCTCCACAACGTCGATCTGGTAGAAATCGCTGTGAGCGAATCGGAATGCGTTTCGCTCAAGGAATTCTCGGTTCACAGACACCGTGCCGTTGTCGCCAAGCTGATAAAGCGGCGATTCACCCTTTGTCGTGAGGCAAACCTCGTAACCAACCGGCTTTTCCAAGAACAAACGCGCCAGCGCAAATAGCGAATACGCAACTGAGCCGGACTTAATCTGCGCGACTACGTTTTCAAATGCGGGTGAGTATGGCAGGAAACGGATCGCAAACTGCAGTGGTATTCGTGTTATGGGAGCATGCTTATCTCCTGATGGGCGATCGTCTTTGCGATCTCGTCCTCGGCGTGCCCGGCGGTCGCGCCCTACCTCGTGCTTGCTCGGTTTCGTCGTTCGGCGTTGGACGTCGAGCATTGAGCGTTTTCCGCTGCGCGTGGGCGTACCCCGACCATGCCGCGCTGGACGCTCGCGATGGTGGTTGCCTTCGGTACCCGCATAGCTCCTCGGCTCAGCAGCTTCTTTGACCCATGCAGGCAGCAGCTTCAGATCGAGAAGATCGACAGTCTCGACAGTGGGAGATGTCATCGGTTTCATCTACTCGAATGGTAAATGGAAGCAAACGGCAAGAATCTGGGTAGGAATGGCGCGCTACTGTCGCCGCGGCACATTGCAGCGCCATGTCCCTACCAAAGCCTGAAAATGATTGACAACCTGTTTAATTCATTTACTTGCCATGCTGTGCCCGGACTGCTGTAAGCTTTTCCATGCGCGACTAACACAAACCGAACAAATTTTATGGCGGAAAAATCGATCGAAGAGAAGGTCAAAGACATTATCGTCGAGCAACTTGGTGTGAACCCGGAGCAGGTTACGCCGCAGGCGTCTTTCATTGAGGATTTGGGTGCAGACTCGCTGGATATCGTCGAACTGGTGATGGCCTTTGAAGAAGAGTTTGGGGTCGAAGTCCCGGACGAAGACGCGGAGAAACTCCAGAGGGTCGGCGACGTCATCAAATACATCGAAGACAAATCGTCCAAACAGTAGCGCCATTCTCGAACGCCTTCGGGGGCTCGGACATCTTAGAAGCAAGAAACACGGCTGCACGCCGTGTTTTTGCTTATCGGTTGCGAAAGCAAGGCACGAGGCTCAGACTAACTTTCGATGAGTTTCCCGCTATTGGAAAAACCATTGTTCCAAGTGGGCGGACATTACGTCACGTTTTTGGGATTGATCGCTTTCGCCGCGCTGTTCGCGGCCGGCGTCATCATTTCGCGATTTTTACAGAGCGCTGTGGTACGCCGTCTTTTCAGCCACTTCAAGATCGACACGAATTTCATCGCGATCGTTACAACTATCTTAAGTCTGGCGGCGATCGTCTTTTTCACCGTTGCCGCGATCAATGCCGCGGGAATTCCATTGGCCTGGAACGCGGCTCTTCCTGCGATCAAGCTGAGCCTGCTTCAGATTTTTCTGCTAGTTACGCTTCTGATCGCGGTGTTTTGGATCTCATCCAGGACGAAGCGTTTTCTTTTTAACCGGCTGCTTGCCCAAAGCGGACTCGATCGTTCGCTGCAGTACGCGATTGCCCAAGTGGTTAGCAACATCGTGCTGGTAGTAGGCATTTTCATTGTCCTGGAGAACAGCGGGATTCGTTTGGCTGCGCTGACTGTCTTCGCCGGTGCGGTTGGCGTGGGCGTGGGGTTCGGTCTGCAAAATATCGCCAGTAACTTCATCAGTGGCCTGGTGATTCTGGCAGAGCGACCAATCACTATTGGGGACCGCGTCGAAGTGGCGGGCATTGCAGGACAGGTGGAGCACATTCGCGCGCGCAGCACAGTCATTCGCACCAATGACAACATCATGATGATCGTGCCGAACACGAAGTTCATCGATTCGCCCGTAACCAATTGGACATACGGCGACCGGCGCGTGCGCTTCCGCATCCCGGTCGGCGTTGCATACGGCAGCGATGTGGCGAAAGTCCGCGATGCGCTGCTGGCCGTTGCCCAGGAAAATCCACATACCTTAAAGGAACCAGCTCCGGGTGTTTTTCTGGAGAAATTTGGCGATAACTCGATTGACTTTAAACTGGTGGTCTGGAGCAGTGAGATGAGCGCTCGTCCGAGCCGCTATCGCAGCGATCTAAATTTTGCCATCGTTGAGAAATTTCGTGAGGCCAAGATCGAGATGCCGTTT
>QHOK01000040.1 GCA_003218755.1 Verrucomicrobiota bacterium | reverse complement strand
TGTACTCGGCATGATCTCCTTTTCCATTCTCACCGCGGAACCCCGTTCCCAATACCTTACCGTTTAAAACTAGGACAGCCCCCACTTTTGGGTGTGTGCGGTCGTCTTCGGCGCGCGATCTGGCAGCAACCTCAATTGCCCTCTTCATGTATTGGATATCATCGTCTGTCACCGGTTCCCTCCTCGCTGTATGTGTCACAGTAACGCGGGATATAGGTGGTCGCTAGTGTTGTGGCTCCGCCTCTTTGGGCGGCCTAACTATCTTTCTGCCTCGTCCCACGGGAAGCGCCCGCAAAGGGCTGCATCAAAAACATTGCTTGCTCCCGTCCGGCGTAGCAACCTCGAACCCGTTCTGGTCTCGCAGAAGTCACGCTGTTTTTTTGCTCGGCTACAACGTTCGGAGATAAACGGCGGCATGAGGAGAGCTGTTCCCCTCTAGCCCCGCGGCAATGAGCGGTCGCCGAAGGCGAGAAAGACGTTCTGTCTAGCATTCCGGGGCGTCGGGCCTAAGATCAGAGATTCTTCGCTTCGCTCAGAATGACATGTATGAGATGGTTTGTACCCGTTCCAAGCGAATGAAGTACGATTGGAGAGAGGCGGGTGAGGAATGGTCGGCGCCGTGGGGCAGTTCCCCGGCACAATGGACCGGCACAATTTTTCCGCGCATTCGCGATTGTTTGCCGGTCGGCACGATTTTGGAAATTGCACCCGGATTCGGGCGGTGGACTTACTACCTCAAAGATTATTGCGAACAGCTGTGGATTGTCGATCGCTCCACTGAATGTATCGAAGCGTGTCTCCGGCGTTTCGCTGCTGAGTCGCGCGTGCGCTGCTACCTAAATGACGGCCGCTCGTTGTCGATGATTCCCGATGATTCGGTCGATTTCATCTTCAGTTTCGATTCTTTCGTGCATACCAACCGCGACGTGGTGGAAGCGTACCTGCGCGAACTCGGAACGAAATTGAAAATCGGCGGCAAAGGTTTCATTCATCATTCCAATTTTGGCGAATACGTGAATTCGCCCCGCGAACGGCTCCCGGAATTGATCGCGAAGCCATTGATCAAGGCGAAGATTCTCGATTGGGCGCATCACCGAAATCCGCGGATGACCGCCGATCTATTTCGCGCATTGTGCGCACGACACGGTCTGCATTGCATCACTCAGGAACTCGTTAACTGGCGTGGCAGGCGCTTGATTGATTGTTTGTCGTTGTTCGAGCGAAGCGATTCAACCGAACAGAAATTCACGACGATTATCCGGAATCCGCATTTCATGTGCGAGGCCGCGCGAATTCGCAGGCAGCGGCGGAGCTGAGCCTAAAGTTATTTCGCTAATTTGTAGCCACCGGCCTATGGCCGGTTCGCCCCTGGGCTGCTCCTCTCAACCGGCGAGCGACGGCCCACAGGGCCGTGGCTACAGCGGACACAGTTGCGCTAGCAAGGCTCTCATCAGGGAGATGTCTGGCGTGCTTGGTGAAGACGCAGAAATTGATATCAAGGCTATTGCCTAACCGGTTTGGATTGTTCAACATCGCGGCATGCCTGAAGTTCAAGCGCCGCCACCATTACCAAAATCTCAGCCGTCGTTTGGGCGGCGTCATAGCACCATCATCAAATTGCTTGGAGTCGGCGCGCTCGTTCTGGTGTTGCTGATTCCGCTCGCGATGATCACCGGCGTATTAGGCGAGCGACTGCGCCGGCGCAATGAGGCGGTGGCCGATATCACTTCGTCATGGGGCAGGGAACAAAACCTGATCGGGCCAGTGCTTGGGATTCCCTACCAATACAAGTTCAAGGCGGTGAAGGAAGTTCCAGCTGCTGACGGGAAGATGGAGCGGCGTGAAGTGGAGGAGACCGCCACAGGGAACGCGTATTTTCTGCCCGAAACGCTCAATGTCTCAGGCAATGTGCAAACACAGATGTTGCACCGTGGGATTTACAATGCGGTGGTCTATCGTGCACAGACGACTCTGTCCGGCAAGTTTGTGCCGCCTGATTTCGGTCCGCTCAAGATCGACCTGAAGGACGTGCAATGGAAAGACGCGTTCGTCACCATCGCGATTAACGATTTGCGCGGCACTCGTGAGGCGATTCTACTCGATTGGGGCGGCACCAAGCACCCGATGCTACCCGGTTCGCAGCTTCCGGGTTACACGACAGGCGCGACGGCATCGCTCGGCAGCGAGCAGCCAATTGCAGCCGAGATTCAGTTTTCGATTCCGCTGGATTTCAACGGCAGCGAAGGGATATTCTTTGCGCCATTCGGCGTCCAAAATGAAGCGACGCTGAAATCAAATTGGCCCGACCCGGGATTTCGCGGGGCATTTCTCCCGGCAGACCGATCGTTGCGTCCCGACGGATTCGATGCCACGTGGAAGGTTTCGTATTACGGACGCGATTATCCGCAATCGTGGACGAGCCGTACGGGCAACGAACGATTCACGACGCAATCTGTTTCAAATTCACTCTTCGGAGCGCAGTTCTTATCGATCCTGGATGCGTATCGTTACGTTGAGCGCTCGATCAAGTACGGCGTGCTCTTTCTCGTGCTTGTTTTCACAGCGTTTTTTCTCTTTGAAGTCACTGCGCGGCAAAAGATTCATCCGTTTCAATATCTGATGGTCGGCGCAGCGCTTTGTTTGTTTTATCTGCTGCTGCTGTCGATCTCGGAATTTATCGGATTCAGTTGGGCGTATCTGATCGCGGCGGTGGCATCGACGGTGTTGATTACATGGTATTGCCGCTTTTTCCTTGGCGGCGGTGTGCGCACGTTGATGATCGGCGCAGGACTGACGGGCATTTACACATTTCTTTATATCACGTTACGGCAGCAGGATTACGCGCTGCTCATGGGCGCAATCGCGCTCTTCATCGTGTTGGCAATCGTGATGTACGTGACGCGCAAGGTGGATTGGTACGCGCGCGACGCGAATTGAGCCGTCGCCAGGGTGTAGAGCTGCTGCAAAGTTGACAGGGACGCCTCGTTTTTGTATCAGGCCGCTTACGCGCCGGTTTATTGGCGCTCAAGGACCTCACTGAGTATGGCTGAATTCACAGTTAATCCGAAGCGTTTTGATCCCAAAAATTTTAAGTTTCGCATCAAATGGGATGGCCGATACGTTGCTGGAATTAGCAAAATAAGCGGGCTGCGACGCACCACCGAAGTGATTCATCATCGCGAAGGAGGGGATCCCAGCACGAGCCGTAAATCTCCGGGCCTCACCGAATTCGCACCGATCACCCTTGAGCGCGGTGTTACCCACGACCAGGAATTCGAGAATTGGGCCAACAAAGTCTGGAGCCTAGGTGGCAGCCTCGGAGCGGAAGTTTCCCTGAAAGATTTCCGGAAAGATATCGTTGTGGAACTCTATAATGAGGCCGGACAACTGGTTCTTGCCTACAAGATTTACCGCTGTTGGGTTTCAGAATATGAAATCCTGCCCGATCTCGACGCCAATGCCAATGCGATCGCGATCGAGCACATCACGCTGGAGAATGAAGGCTGGGAGCGAGACTAGTCGGTAAAGGAACCGGCCGAGCCATCCTTCAAGAAACCGTAGCTGATCCAGCCGGCCAAGTGGCCAGGCTCCTCGGGAAAAAAGGCCGCGGCTGTGACGATTTCGTTTCGTGGAGGATTCTATGGCGGGTTGGCCTTGGCCGTCTGTATTGGACTGTATCTCATCTGGCTCTGGCGGCCTGAGCGTCAAGTCCAGCGACACACAGAAAATTTTTTTCACGCGATCGAGCACAGAAACTGGGAAGCCGTCGCAGATTTTATTGGCAACGATTATCAGGATCAGTGGGGTGACGATCGAGCGCGGGTTCTGGAACGCATGCGGGAAGGTTTTCGATGGGTGCGCGGATGCAGAATCATTGCACTAAACCCTGCCGTGCAGGTTGAAACGCGGCGCGCGATCTGGATCGGCAAAATCACGCTCTATAGCAGCGACGATGGCGTTATGGAAGTGCTCGATGAACGCCTCAATAAACTGCCGACGCCTTTCAAGCTGGAGTGGCATCGTCTCTCAGGAAAGCCATGGGATTGGAAGCTGGCGCGAGTGAGCAATTCGGCATTTGAAATTCCAGCCGATATTTATTAACTGTGGGATCTTTCGGCACTCGGACCAACCGCAGTCGCGAAAGCGACGCGAGGACGCCCACACACCGGCGGGCAGGCAGTACGCACTCCAAAGCTCCCACGAAAAGGAACAGCGTCTGTGGTAATTTCGAACGAAGTTCTGCGGAGTGCGATACGTCTTTGCATTGCTGTTATTTCCCGAGGGCTTGACGCAACTGCGTCTTCGCAGCGTCCACGTCACGTTGCGCTTGCTGGCAAAGCAGAATGGCCCTGAGTCTGTCGCCTTGATAATAGCGGGCGGTAAACCTTTTCTTCGTGTAGGCGCCGTGAAGGTCGACACGAGTCGGCAGCACACTGAAATCCCCGACGAAATCCATCCGTAAATCGAACATCTCTGTCCAAAAGGAGGGGACTTGCTCGTACCGGATCCGCTTCTTACCTGTCATGTTCGAGCCCGCTACCAAGCCCTGACTACGGGCGTTTTCCCAATGTGTCTGACGCCGCACACCGCCCATGACTCGATCTGGATAAAATGCCAGGTCGCCTACGGCATAAATTCCTTTTTCTTCTGTCTCGAGATAATCAGTGACTGGCGAGCCATGGGGCCCCGCTAATGGCGTGTTCCGGACAAGATCGAGATTCGGTTCTGCGCCGCAGGCGACCACAGCGAGGCCGACCGGGAATCGGTTGCCGCTTTTTGTCTGGATGTTGCGCAGAACGGTTTTGCCTTCAAAGCCATTGAGACTTTCGCCCATCGACAAGACCACACCATGTTTTGCAAAGTAATCGGTGAGCCACGCCCCGGTTTCAGGATCTAGATAGCGGTTCAACAAATACGGATCACGATGCATCAGACCGACCTTCAGTTTCATCATCCGCAAGCTCGATGCCGCCTCGCATGCAAGTAACCCGCCACCCACGACCATGATGCCTCGCTCGACACCCGCCATCTCTTTTAAAGCGAGTGCGTCGCGGACGGTTCGCAGGTAAATGACGTTGCCGAGATTGACTCCGGCTACCGGTGGGCGCACCGGGCGGCTGCCCATCGCCAGGCATGCTTTGTTGAATTCAATGGTTTCGCCATTGGCAAGCACGGCCAGACGCCGCTCGATGTTGAACTGTGTTACCACAGTAGCAAAGCGGGTTTCGATCTTACTAGTTTGAAACCATCGCTCCTCGGGTTCCTGCAGTTTTTTCAGGTTGGGCTCCTTTTCGCGCAAAAAGCTCTTCGAGAGTATCCAGCGTTTGTAAGGCGGAAATACCTCAGCGCCAACCAGTGTAACGGAGCCGCGCTTGTCGTATTTGCGAATTCCTTCGCACGCACTCGCTCCAGCAATGCCGCCACCGATGATGAGATAATCGCGCCGAATCATATGCGAAACTCGCACGATAATTTCAGCGCTGCCGCGCCGACAAGCTAAATTATTGGCTTCCGATATTGTTGTTGCCTTATCGATCTTTCTTTCGGCAGACTGGCTGCGCCATGAATGAATCCGTTACTCAACTCAGAGATACGACAGGCAATCCGGCGCCGCTTGGGCTGCTTGGCTTTGGCATCACTACCGTATTGCTCAATCTCCACAACGCCGGGTTCTACGAACTAAACAGCATGATTTTGGCGATGGGAATTTGTTATGGTGGCGCCGCGCAAATTGTCGCCGGGGTCATGGAGTGGCGGAAAGGGAACACGTTTGCTACAACTGCCTTTCTTTCATACGGCTTGTTCTGGCTCTCTCTGGTGACGCTCATTATCCTGGCGAAGTTGGGATGGGCGACGCCTTCCAATGACACTGCCATGGCTGCTTATCTCGCGATGTGGGGTTTGTTCACCGCTGTCATGTTTGTTGGCACGTTGCGAATGCACGTCGCAGGGCAGGTGGTTTTCGGTTCGCTCACCATTCTGTTTTTTCTTCTGGCGATCGGCGATTTCGTGAATGCGGGACCCGATTTCAGGCACTTCACCGGCTACGAAGGAATCTTCTGCGGTTTTTCGGCCGTGTACGCCGGCCTGGCGCAGGTGCTCAACGAAGTCTTTGGCAAAGTCGTCCTGCCACTCGGGCCAGTGCAGAAGTAATTTCTACCACGAAGCACACGAAGGATTTTACAGGACGAACCGCTTAATTCCGTTCTGTAGTTTCATAACGTTGAAATTTATTAGCAGGCCAATTGGAATCTTGACTAGTCGCACGTAAGTGAGGATTTGCGCCTGGTGGATTGGCAGGAGCGTTTCAACGGACTTGACCTCCACGATGAGGTCGGCGCTGACGAGCAGATCGATTCGATAGCCGCAATCCAGCAGAACATTTTTGTAGCGCACCGGTAGCGGCACCTCCGTTTGAAACGGGATCTGCGCGTGCGACAGCTCACACGCGAGACACTGGCGATGAGTCGACTCGAGCAACCCCGGCCCGAGGCTGCGATGCACCTCAATCGCGCATCCAATTACGCCCCGCGACAATTCATCAAACTCCATTGTTCGTGCTCTTCGTGGTAGTTAGACCCATGCCTTCAAGAGAGTGGCTGCGAGTTTGAGTGCTGATTCGCTTTTGCCGCCGAGCATCCGCGCGATTTCTTCCTCGCGCGTTTTGCCAGTAACTTCACGCAGATTCGAAAATGTGCGACCACGCGTGACATCCTTGGTCACAACAAAATGCGAAGAAGCTGTCGCGGCGACTTGTGGCAAATGCGTGATGCAAATCACCTGATGATCTTGCCCTAATGTCCGCATCTTTGCACCGACCGCGTGCGCAATCTCGCCGCCAACGTTCGTGTCGATCTCGTCGAAGACGAGCAGGGGAATCGCATCTTGCGCCGCCAGTGCAGATTTGATCGCGAGCATCAAGCGCGAGATTTCGCCACTCGACGCGATCGCGCGAAGCGGCTTCAGCGGTTCGCCCGGATTCGGAGAGAAAAGTAATTCCATCGAATCGAATCCATTTCGGCTGGGCTCATCCAGGCTGCTGAGTTTTGCCTCGAACTCAGATTGGCGAAACCCGAGATCGCGCAGGTGGTGCCGGATATTTTCGGATAGTTTCGGCGCGGCTTTTGCGCGCAATTTCCGCAGCGCTTCGCCGGCACGGTTCATTTGCGCGCGAACATTCTCGATCTCTCTTGCGAGACGCTCCAACTCTATGTCGCGCCCCTCGATTTTCTGCACCCTTTCCGCCGCGCGCTCGGCGAACGCAATCACTTCGGCGATCGAGCTGCCATATTTGCGCTTCAATGTTTCGAATAGCGAGACGCGTTGCTCAAGCGCGGCGAGTTGTTCCGGGTCGAGATCGAGTTTTTCTGCGTAAGCGGAAAGCGCGCGCGCAATCTCGGAAAGCTCGACCACACTGGCAGCGTGGGCGGACGAAAATTGCGCGATCGAGCTGTCGATCTTTTCCAACTCTCGCAACAACCGCTGCGTTTCCGCAAGCTGTGAAAGAACGGAACGATCGGCCTCGGAAAGTTTGTTCGCTATGGCGCTGGCCAGCTCAATCAACCGTTTGCTGTTGCTAGCCAGCTTGTAGCGGTTCTCAATTTCTTCCTCTTCACCAGCGACCAGGTTCGCCGATTTGATCTCGCTGATCTGATGACGAAGCAGATCGAGCTCCTGCTCGCGCGCCGTTTCCGCGGTATTGAGCGCGGCCTGTTCTGCCAGCAGCGACTGTAGTTGCCGAAAGTGTTTTCGATATTCGTCGAGCTGTTCTTCGGCCCGAGCGAACGAATCCAGCAAGCTTAATTGCGTGTCCGGCGAGAGCAAAGATTGGTGATCGTGCGGCCCGTGTAGATCGACAAGTTCGTCTCCGAGATTTTTCAGGACCGACAGCGTAGTTGGAGAACCGTTGATAAACTGGCGTGTTCCTCCACCACCCGAAAAGCTTCGTTTGATGATGAGATCGCCTTCGCACGGTTCGATTCCGGCTTCGACCAGTTGCGGATTTAATTTTTGCAGATCCTTTCCGGTGAAGACGGCTTCCACCGTGCAAAGATCGGCCCCGGTGCGGATGAGCGATTTATCCGCGCGCTCGCCCAACAAAAGTTGCAGCGCGCCAATGATGATCGACTTGCCCGCGCCGGTTTCTCCCGTAACGCCGATAAAGCCTGGTCCGATCTGCCACTCGAGTTCTTCCACGAGCGCGAGATTCTTGATTCGCAACAGGGTGAGGATCGCAGGCATTACGGAAGCCGAGAGTTTTTGGTTGAGAGTTGAGAGTCAGGGCTTTCGAAGATTTCAAGCCCTCAACAATTAACTTTCAACCCCTGAAAACAGTACGTGGCGATTAGGCGAACTGCCCGGAAGATTTGCTACCAAGACTTCCAAAATGGTTTGCTGGGGGAGGAAGGCGACCGAAGCCTCTTCATAAATTTGTCCATGTCACGGGCCAATTCCGCCGATGTTTTGCTCATCCGGCGAAACTCCGACTCAATATCCCTCTCCAACGCGATGTCCCGTTGCGGCATTTGGTGGCAACACTCCAGCGCGTCCTCGAGCACTCGTTTGTAATTGTTCTGGTTTGTACACTGTCGAAAGCCACTGGCGGCGATCCGCAAGAAATGTGATAGCATTTCAGGCGACAGCTCGATGCCTTCACTACTGATGTAATCGCGATATCGGAAAAAGATACCTTGTAGTTCATTGTACTTTGAAGTCCCGGAATCCTCTCTCGAAACATATATACCTGGTGTCGGTGGCTCGGGAGGCGGAATTGGCGTGGTCAGCGCCATTTGAATCGCTAACGCGAATCGACTCACAAGCTCGTCTGCGGAGATCATGCGTCTAACGGGCCCGAAGGCGTCGTGGTATTTCGAACAGATGGCATCGACGCGTGTGATGAAACCAAAGGGGTCGTCAAAATTCTGCTCACGGTTTTCGATGTCCATAAGGAACCGAATAACATCATCGAATGTAGAGCAGCGCGAAGCGCTGGCCTCCAGATCATCAACAATGCCCTCAAGCTCCTGCTTTGATAAGGCAGTCGGTGATGTGTTGACGTCGTGCGTCATTATTTTCTTCGTGATCCGGTCACCAATGACCATCGCGAAGTAATCCTGCTGCGGACGATCAGGTAACTGCTGCTGGGCATCACGATAAGCTTCGCGGCCGCGCGCACGTCCGTTTTTGACTGCAGTAACACCATGCTGAATACTTCGTCATCCAATCCTAACTCTTTCCGAAAACGCTCCAAGTCTGCTACGAGCGCCCTGTTGATGAATTGAAGATGAGATGGCAGCACCCGATGCCATTCCGGTTCGCCGCTAAACGATGATGAAAAGTGACTCATTGAGCTACGCAGTGTCTATCCATGAGGCTTTCCCTCGAGTGCAGGTTGGTGATGGACGCCCCAAAATTCCGGTGGATATAGACCGATGAGCCTCACCTCGCCGTACGCCTCCATCGTTGAGAAGTCCGCAAGCCAAATCTCCAAGAAGCCAGTGTCAGCGTAGTCGCTGGAGAACGATCTATCCTGCATCCAAGTGAGTGAGTCGAATGTATAGTCTAGAAGCTCGATGACAAGGACGGTGCTGTCTGGTGTGCGCCAGTGGACGGACTGCCGTTTTCGCTGCTTATCAGCGACTATCACATGAACTGCGGCAAGAAGATCGTGCGCAGACATCGCCCGGTCTGTCCAGATCCGATCCCAAAGTGCGTCGTTGTGATCGTGTGGCGACCGAGCCAACTCGATACCAACCCGTTCACCAGAAGGCCTGGTGCAAATGAAATCGGGACTTTCGCCGTTACTCACGACCTTCATAGAAACGCCCGTCACTTTGGCATGCGCCTCGAGGAACCGAAGCAAATGCTCCTCCTCCACCATCTTTTTGCCAAGGTCACGATCCGACATGCGCGTGGTTGTCGCTTAACAAGAATTCGACCTCAAGAATCCGCAATGAGTTGCAGATAAGATCTCATCGAATGATTCCGCGCTCGCTTTGCTCGATGAATTGGATCAGTTCGGTGATCTCTTCTGTTTCCGGTAATTCTTTCCGCATCGCTTCGATTGCCTGCCGTCGGTTGTATTTCGAACGGTAAATCAGGCGAAACGCTTCTTTTATTAGCTTCACGCTTTCGGGCGGAAAATTTTTACGTTCCAAACCGACCAGATTGATCCCGCGGATTTCGGCCGGATTGCCGTCCGCGATCATGAATGGAGGAACGTCCTGCACAATTTTAGAGCATCCGCCGGTGATCGCGAACCGGCCGATCCGGCAAAATTGATGCACGGCGGTTAGTCCGCCCATGATCGCATGATCTCCGACCTGCACGTGCCCGCCCAAGGTGCCGTTGTTGGAGAAAATAACGTGATTGCCGACGGTGCAGTCGTGTCCGATATGACTGTAAGCGAGAAAATTTCCGCAATTGCCGATTCGTGTTTTGCCTTCGCTCGTCGTGCTGCGATGTGCGGTTACGAATTCACGAAACGTATTTTCATCGCCGACTTCCAGATAAGTCGGTTCGCCGCGATATTTTAGATCCTGCGTTTGCTGGCCGATGGAGCAGTAAGCATAGAACCTGTTTTTCGCTCCGGCCTTCATCGGACCGCAGAGCGTGACATGATGTTGTAGCCAGCAATTTGGGCCAAGCACTACGTCGGGTCCTATTACGCAGTAGGGTCCGACGATTGTTCCAGCACCGAGTTGCGCTCCCGGGTCCACGATCGCGGTGGGATGAATCTGCACATCACTCATCATGGCCAACCTCTCACCTCAATCCTCTCCCCTTGGCGTAAGGAGAGGCGGAAAATCTTCGCGCTGTTGTCCGGAGAGTTCGCGCGTACCGCGTGATCGGCACGCCTCGCCCTTTGTAAGGGAGAGGGGAGGGTGAGGGTTCGCTCTGCTCATTTATCCATAAACGTAAACATTAGTTCGGCTTCGGAGACGATAGCGTCGTTCACAACGCAATGACATTTGGCTTTTGCCAAGCGTTCGCCGCGCGATTTGGTAAGCTCGGCGTGAATGAAGATGGTGTCTCCGGGCAATACCGGTTTGCGGAATTTCACTTCGTCCGCGCTCATGAAATACCCGATGCGGCTGGTCGTCTTGGCCAGCTTGAACAACAGAATGCTGGCGACTTGTGCCATCGCTTCCACCTGCATCACGCCGGGCATAACGGGATGACCGGGGAAATGTCCTTGAAAGAACGGCTCGTTGATTGTGACCGTCTTAACGCCGACACATTTCGTTTCGGTTTCGAAACTGAGGATGCGATCGACCATTAGAAACGGGAAACGGTGGGGTAAAATCTGCATCACCTCATCAGTATCGAGCCCTCCATCGCCGCTTGGGATTGTTCGCGGCGCAGCCACAGCGCTTCTTCGCGTCTGCTCACGAGTGATCGAGCGCGCCAGATCTGCATTGGCGGCGTGACCAGGTTTCACTGCGACCACATGACCGCGAATACGCCGTCCGACCAGAGCGAGGTCGCCGATGATATCGAGGATTTTGTGCCGAACGAATTCGTCAGTGAACCGCAACGGCTCCTTGCTTAGCACAGCTTCTCCGCGCACGACGATCGCGTTTTCAAGGCTGCCGCCTTTGATGAGATTTTTGTCCATCAGCGGCTTAACATCTTCGTAATAAACAAACGTGCGGGCCGGGGCGATCTCGCGTTCGAAAACTGCGGGTGTAACTTCCACCGATAAAAACTGCGCGAACTGATTGTTTGGTCCGGCTTGTGTGCACGAAATGCGGAACTTCTCATCCGGCAACAAAACGAGCAGAGCGCCGGTCTTTGATCCAACATGCATCGTTTCGCGCACGTGGAAAAAATCGCGTGGTTCTTCCTGCGCAGTGACGCCAGCTTTCCTGATCAGATCGACATAGACTTGGGCGCTGCCGTCGCCAATCGGCGGTTCGTTTGCGTCCATTTCCACAATGGCGTTGTCTATCCCCATGGCCCAAAGCGCGGCCAGCACATGTTCGACTGTGTGCACGCGGACAGAACCTTCGCCGATGGTCGTGGCGCGCTCGACGGTCTTCAAATTCTCGATCTTCGCGTCGATGGTCGGCTCGTCCTGCAAATCCTTGCGTTTGAATTTAATTCCGTGATCCGCCGGCGCGGGATGGAGTTTGAGGGTGACTTTTTCGCCCGTGTGCAATGCGGTGCCGCTAAAGCTAGCGGTCTTGCTTACGGTATGTTGAAGCTCAGGCGTCGAGGCCATTTGTAATCAGCAATCGCTTGCGTTGTAGCGGTGCTTGTGTCAAGCACCGTTCTTCCATGTCGGCGGTCGTAGATCGCCGCTACAGTTCATTTCAATTGAAACTCGCCGCAATCGAACGCCATCATCTGATCAACTTTTGAGATGCGTAATCGATGGAAACCTGTGCCATCATCCTGCCAAAAATCGAGAGACTTGTCACTAGCCTTGGTCACCAATACCCGTGCCAAATTCGGCGACTCACTTACGGTGAAGAGCGGCAGGTCGTCGCTCGTTTTCAAGTAGCTTCCGTCGCTGTCAAACCCGGCGGCCACATTGATTATTGACCGTTTATCGTTGGCCAGTGGATTTGGCATAAGCTTCACCTTCACGCTGGCACCTGGGTTGGTTTGAGGCGGAGACTCCGCGACCTGGCCCAGGTCTTCGACTTTAAGACGACCAACAAGGTAACCGCGGGCACGATATTTTCCGGCGGGCACATCTTCGTCATTGTCGTTTCTCCCGTCCCATTGAGTTACCAGCGCGTCGGCGCCGATTGTAAATTCGCTCAGACTCGATTCCTGATGCAGGACGCGCACCAGTTTGCCGTTCGCATCGAAAATGCCGAGGCTGATCGTTCCTTCCAATGGCGGCGGAACGAAGCTGATGCGCGCGCTTCTCGCGGGTGAAGCCGAAGGCGTTTGCTCTGGAGCGGGCGGAGGCGCGACAGATTCTTCCGGCGATATCAGAGGAGAAGAAGATTCCTCCGGAATCGGGGGAGAACTCGGGTTTGGCGACTCTTGCGAGGCGACGACGGACGCCAAAATGGCTATCAGAAACGCGAAACTGACCCTTGCCGTCATATCGAGCGAAGTCGAGACATCTTTTACATTTCTCAAGAATGTCGAGAGATTCCTCGACTTCGCTCGGAATGACAAAGGCTAAGCATAATAGCGCCAGTTCAGATTCGGAAACAGGTTGTCGCGGCATTCGCAGTCATGCAGGAAGTTATGATCGACGTCATTTGCGACAAACTGATCGTGTAAACGGTTGAAGCGAGCAAGATGATCGATGGTGCGTTTGGTCGCATACTCGCGCGCAGTGCCGGTCTTCATCAAAAACGCCCAATCGCTCGATTGCGCCAGCAAAAGTTCACGTGCGAGTTGCTTCAAAACGCGATCTGCAAGCGGGCCGCAGCTTTCTGCATGACTGCGCGCAGCTTCAGTCATTCGCTGCGCGGTGCTGTGCAAATGCGGATAAAACCACGCGTTGCTCGGATCGAGCCAGACGCCGAGATGGCCGTTCTCGCCCCAAGTTGAAGCTGCGGGCTCAACGATCTGCTGTGTCGGATATGCCGCCAGATATTCACTTGGTGTGGTGAGTCGAAAATCCGGTTCGCTTGCCGCTTGGCGAATAAATTGTTCAAGGAAACGTGGTCCTTCGAACCACCAGTGCCCAAACAATTCTGCATCAAATGGAGCGATAACAATTGGGTCGAAACCAAATTCGCTGATATCGCGAATTTGCTGCCGGCGCTGTTCCAGAAAGTGACTAGCATGTTTCGCCGCCGCATTTTCCGCCGCCGGGCGATCATACAACTGTTTCTCATTATCACGTCCGGTGATCCGGTGATATTTCACACCTGAGAATTTTCTGCTTCCGCGCGCATGCGGCCCCAAATGCTCCATGGGAAGATCGAAACCGATGTCGCGGTAGAAGTCCCGGTAGGCTGGATTACCCGGGTAACCTTCGTGCGCGCTCCAGACCTGCCGGCTTGAATCGCGGTCACGCGCAAACGCCGCCGGCCCCGCCGGCGTATAGCAGGGCGCATAAATCGAGCGGCATGGGCGCGGTTTTCCAAATAACAAGCCGTGTGCGTCCAGAATGAACCAGCGAATATTTGCTTCCTGTAAAGGTGCTTCCAAGCCCGGCGCGTAAGCACATTCTGGCAACCAAAAACCGCAGAGCGCCGCACCGAAAAGATCGACATACACATCGCGGCCGATCAAAACCTGCGCACGTGCCGCTTGAGGCGCTTGCTGTTGAAGAATGGGGAGCAAGCCATGCGTGGCCGCGCTGGCGATGATTTCGAGTGTGCCCGTGTCTCGCAGTTCGCGGAAAACAGAGAGCAGATCACCTTTCCATTGATCGACAAAGAGACGACGATTCTCAGAGAACAGCTCGAAGTAAAACTCTGCGAGTTCACGAAGCTGCGGATGATTACGGTTCCGCTTTTGTTCGCGCGCAGTGAGGTCGATCAACCCATCCAGATGTTGCACATAACGTTCGCGCAAAAGCAGATCCTGAAGCATCGCGCACAGCGTTGGCGTCAGGGACATCGTGAGTTTGAACGGCACAGAGTCGTCCACCAAACGCTGCATCATGCGCAACAAGGGGATGTAACTCTCCGTGACCGCCTCGAAGAGCCAGTCTTCTTCGAGGAAGTGCTCATGCTCAGGATGCCGAACGAACGGAAGATGAGCGTGAAGAATAAGCGCGAGGTAGCCCACACCCAAACCGGAAACCGGAAACTGGAAACCGGAAAGTAAAAAATAACTGAATCGACAGCTGCCTATCCGGTTTCTACTATTGCAATCCGGTATCTCAGAGCGTCCGGCAAAAGTCCTGGAAGCGGTCCAGACCTTTCTTTATGACGTCCATGCTCGTGGCGTAGCTGAGCCGGACGGTGCGGTCGTCGCCGAAGGCAGCTCCCGGGACCACAGCGACGCTGGCTTTGCTCAGCAAACGGTCGGCGAAATTTTGAGAAGTCAGCCCAAGCTGACTGATGTTGACCAGCACATAAAATGCGCCCTGAGGTTTGACCGCAGTGACATTCGAAATCTTCGAGACGCGCTCGAACATGTAATTGCGACGTATATCGAATTCGTCGCGCATATCGGCGAGCGGTTGTTGATCACCTCTTAACGCGGCAAGCGCGCCATACTGCGAAAAGGAAGACGGATTGGACGTGGTATGGCTCTGGATCGAATCGACCGCTTTAGCCACTGCTTCCGGCGCCGCCAGATAACCGAGCCGCCAACCGGTCATGGCGTAGGATTTACTGAATCCGTTAATGGTGATGGTGAGGTCGTACGCTTCTTTCGAAAGGGACGCGATGCTCACATGTTTGGCGTCGTCGTAAACGAGTTTCTCGTAAATCTCGTCGGACAAAATGTAAATGTCTTCCTCGGCGGCGACTTCGACGATTGCCTGCAATTCTTCACTTGTATAAACGGAGCCTGTCGGATTGCCGGGGCTATTCATGATCAACATCTTGGTGCGCGGCGTCATCGCATTTTCAAAATCTTCGGCACGCATTTTCCAGCCATTGCGCTCGCTCGTGGGCACGATCACCGGTTCAGCACCGACCAGGCGCACCATGTCCGGGTAACTGACCCAGTACGGCGCCGGGATGATGACTTCGTCGCCCGGTTGGCATGTTGCCAAGATAGCGTTGTAGCACGAATGCTTCGCGCCATTGCTTACGATGACCTGAGCGGCGCGATAACTTAGCGCATTGTCGGTGGCCAATTTTTCAGCGATGGCTTGGCGCAGCTCGGGAATGCCGGCGCTGGGCGTGTACTTGGTAAAGCCGGCTTCCAATGCGTCGATCGCGGCTTTTTTTATGTGCTCGGGTGTATCGAAATCCGGTTCGCCCGCGCCGAAGCCGCACACGTCAATGCCTTCAGCCTTCATGGCTTTGGCTTTGCTATCGATCGAGAGAGTGAGCGAAGGAGTCAGTTGAGCGGCGCGTTCGGAAATTTCCATTGCAGTAAGCTTATTCAAAATGGGAGCGCAAACTATTGGCGATGATAGAAGTTTTCAATGAGAGGTTTGAAATTATTCTCTTCGATTTGGATGATCCCCATTTCGTGTTTCGCGTTCTCAGGAGAATCCGATGCGTGCGCCGCGTTGATCATGATCGTCTGGCCGAATTCTCGGCGAATTGATCCAGGTGGGGCTTTGGCCGGATCAGTCGGGCCAAGCACGTCGCGGATCTTGCGCACCGCATCTACGCCTTGATACACAATGGCGATCGATTTTTCCGTGCCAGGAGCATCGCGCTCCTCCGGCGGACACTCGCTTGGCTTTCGGCCAGCCATGAATTCGATAATGCTTTCCCAGTTTTGGCGGCCGTTTTTTTGGCCGAGTTTTTTCTCAAGGACTGGCAATACAGGCCCGTAGAACTCCTCCGCCTGGGCGACGCTCATGCAGTGCACCTTAAAACCGATGATGGTCAAGCCCGACCTGGAAAACACTTCGATTACGCCGCCGGGCCGCAGATTTGGGAATTTGAAGTTGTCGGGCTTGATCAGGACGAGTGTCTTTTCGATTTGCGCGTCCGCGGGGAAGCGGATGGTGCGATCCAGGATGCCGCCGTCGGAATCGGAAAAATCCGCCCAGAGCTTCAAATCGCGCTCGACTGCTTTTGGATCGAAAGACGCCAGCACGCCGGGCTCGAAGTAGGTTACTTTGCCTGAATCATCCGTGATGTAATCGCCGTAGGTATCGCGAATTGTTTCGCCGCTGGTCCGTTCGTGCAAGATGTGGCCTACCGTGCGATGAATCCTTTCCACCGCGTCCTGTCCGCGAAAGATGAGGAATAACACACGCGGCTGCTGACCGTTCCTTTCGCCGGTGAAATTTCTCAGGATGTATTCGCGGATCAGCTCCTGCGTCGCGCGATGACGCGGATCGGTTTCCGTCACGACCGTGTCCGCGTAGCGCTTCGCCAATTCCGCGCTCGGAGCAAACATGCGTCCCCCGACGAGATCGAGTCCCGTGCGGGAAATCAACCGGCCAACGATGCCGCCGGTGCGCGATTTGCGCATCGAGTACGGCGTGACGATGACATAGGCAAGCTCTTCAGTTTGCATTTCGATTACCTTAGCGGCGGTCTATAAGCGTCGCAAAATTCTTCTCCCAAACACTGCAGGGAAAGCTTGCCGATCGCGCGCCCTGGAGTTTGCGCCCGCCGAGATCTTTTCGCGACGCTACACCGTCGATCTTATTTTTTCTCGGGCGATGGCTCGTTTTTCATCCCAGCCATCTTCTGCGCGAGACCGGCCGCGAATTTTTCGTATTGGACGTTGTCGATACTAAAGCTGCCGAGCATGTAATTGGAGTTGCTCCAAGACCAATTCTGATCTGCATCGTTGTAAGTCATCCTTGTCGTGCGTCCTTGTTCGTATTGGTGATGCAGCGGATCGGCGCCCGGCGGGTTGACAATTTTCGGCGCACCGCCCATGCCGCCTTCGACCAGGTGGCCATGGAACGTGCCGTATTGCCCAATGGTGATCTGGTGCTCCTTACCGTCAATCGTTCGAGTGATCAGCGCATAGCGCGTCTCCGTTTTCTTCGAAGCGCCGGGAGTTAATACTTTTGCAGCGATCGCCTCCAGAGCTTTGCGCTGTTCGGGATTGGCCTTCTTGTCGATGTAGTAATAGGCAAAATTCCACTTTCCAAACGATTCCATCATCGTCTGGCCCTCTGGACTTTGGCCCATTGTTGCGAGAGCGAGTCCATCGAGTTTTGTGTTTCCGTAATTACCTTTGTCGATGAAGAGAACTTGTCCGCCGCCGCAGGTCATTTTGGTCGGTTTGGAGTTAAACCAACATGGACAGGCAGCATCACACGAGCAGGCTTCTTCGAGCTGACCGGTAATCTTCCACGGTGTAGTATCTTTTGGCTCGTTCCCGGCTCGCAGAGGCGTGACATGGAAGAGGAGAGCCGCAACGAGCATGCACTGCAGGAGTAATTTCATCTTCATGGGGAAACTTTATGACTGCGCGTGTAATGCGGGCAACTTCATTTCAAGGCCGCCCTGCCAGCCGTAGCTTGGGCCGTGTGGGCGGTCCGCCTGTGCTAAAGCTACGGCGCACTCGCTGCAGTGTAGCTGTGCGCTGGGCTCCAAGCGAAGGCTGGAGCGGGTGACGAGGCTCGAACTCGCGACGTCCACCTTGGCAAGGTGGTGCTCTACCAACTGAGCTACACCCGCGTTTTTGACAGCGAATAATAATGTCCAGACCCCCGCGCCACGCAACCTTTTAATTGTTCCCGCAGGCTTGAAATCGTTGAATCCAATTTGGGCGCTTAGTGCATCCTATGACCAAAGCACCAATATGAAAAAATTAATCCTCCTCTGCATTTGCTCCATTGCGCTGGCTGCGGGCTTGTTTGCGCAGGCCCCCACCGCATCGCCGGTCGCGAGCCCGTCAGCAACAACAACAGCAACCGCCAGTGCCTCTCCGTCGGATCTCGCCGACAGAATTCACCAGAAGCTGGAGAAAAAGCTTCGCGGCCATCACGGTATTACCATTGACACAGGCGATCAGAATGAAGACGCCGATCTTCGAAAAATGCGTGATTTCGTGGCGATTCCAATCGTGGCGATCGTGTTTCTGTCAATATTCGGCGCGCCTGTGCTGATCGTGATCATGATAGGGATGTTTGCTCTTCTAATAAGCCGTATGCGGCAGCGGACCATCCGAATGATGGTTGAGAAAGGTCAGCCAATTCCAGCAGAACTGCTTGCGCCGGCCGCGCGATCGGTGCGCCGGCGGTCCGACGTGCGTCGTGGAGTTATTTGGGCCATGGTTGGGCTCGGTGCGATGATCTTCTTTGGCGCCGTGAACGATTGGGAAGGCGGCGTATGGTCTTTAGGACTGATTCCGTTTCTGATCGGCCTTGGCTACCTCATGGTGTGGAAGTTGGAAGGCAAAAAGGACGTTCCTCCTCCTCCGCCCGGACCGTAATATTGAGACCGTGGAGCTGACCGATGCGGACCTTATCGCGCGAGTTCTTGTCGATGACGATCAGCACGCGTTTGGCGAGCTCGTGCGTCGCCATCAGTCCAGTGTGCGTGGTGTGCTGCGACAACTCACGCGGACAGATATTGCCCTCGCCGATGATCTCGCGCAGGAAACTTTTCTTCGCGCCTACAAGAATATCCGGAGCTTTCGCGGTGAAGCGCGATTTTCCACCTGGCTTTATCGCATCGCTTACAATTGTTTTCGCGAGGATGCGCGCAAACGCAAAGAGCTTGTCGGCGTGGATGAGGAGCAATTGCAAGCCGAGCACGACCCGCAGACTATCGATCCTGGTTTGAGACACGATCTAATGCATGCCCTGAATCGACTTCCGTTGAACGAGCGCACGGCTGTGGTGCTTTGCTGCCAAAACGGATTATCGCATGATGAAGCTGCGCGGGTCCTCGATATTCCGCTCGGAACCGTGAAGACGAACGTGCTTAGAGGGCGCGAAAAACTGAAACGCACCCTGGCGGCGTGGGGACCAAATTAATATAATGAACGCAATGATCGATGACGAAACGCTGGACCGACAACTCCGCGAAGCGGCGCTGTATATTGACGACGAAGGCTTCACCGAGCGCGTCATGGCCAGATTGCCTGCAGCGCGACGCGAACCGCGATGGCTGCGCGCAATGATCCTGCTCGGCCTGACATTACTCGGAAGCGGAATTGCCTATTTGCTTTCCGGTGGTGGCCGTTTCGTTCGCGAAGGCATGATCCAGTTGTCGGACTTCCCGATTTGGCTGTTGCTCGTGTTCGCGTTCGGTTGCGGTCTTGTGGTTGGCGCCTTCGCTGTCATCGTTGCCGTTCGCAAAACGCCAGAAGTGCGCGATATCGCTCGGCTGCGGTTTTGAACAACGTCCCGGTTAAGCCGCGGATAACTCGCGCGCCTGCTTAACATCGAGATCGATCTGGCGGGCGAGCGCCTCGACATTTTCGAATTTTTTCTCCGGCCGGAGATAGCGGATGAATCGCACTTCTAGATCCTTTCCGTAAATATCGCGCTCGAAATCGAAAAGGTGAATCTCCAGAATGCGCTCAGATTTGCCGGTGTCCACGGTTGGCCGATAACCGAGGTTCACCACGCCTTGATAAATAACTCCGTCCAGCTTCGCTTCGGCGAAATAGACGCCATTTGGCGGGAACTGTTC
>QHOK01000039.1 GCA_003218755.1 Verrucomicrobiota bacterium | reverse complement strand
TGAATATGGCCTGCGCAGTTGTAGCGGGCATCACTGACCCCGGCCGCCCGCTCGACGCCGACGCAGCGCCGATCTTTGTCTCTCCGCCCATCAGTGCGTTCGCTCCTGCAAGCGCCAACTCTTCATCCTGATTTGCGCTCGCCGCGCCACTAACGCCAATCCCGCCGATAACTTGTCCATCAATGACGATTGGAATTCCACCAATCAAGGGGGTAAATCCATCAAGTGCCGTCATTGCGGTGCGGCCTTTGTTGATTAACTCTTCGAAGAAACGCGTGGGTTTCTTGAAAAGAACGGCAGTGCGCGCCTTGCCGATCGAGATGGTCGCGCCCATCGCGAATGTTCCGTCAAGGCGCTCGAGCGCCATCAAATTTGCGCCTTCATCGACAACTGCGATTACCCCTCCGGGTGCGTTATTTCTCTTCGCGTAATCAACAGCGGCAGCGATGGCTTTCTTTGCGCCGTCAAGATTGAGGGATTTTTTTTCCACGACTTGCGCATGACTCGTCGCGCCGAGAGCCAGAATCGCTACGATCGCTGTTCCAGTTTGGATTTTCATAAAAGTTTTGGAGTTATTGCCGAGCTGGCCGGCCACTAGTTAGGGGCGGCCAGCCGACATGCGATGTTATTTAACCGGGTGTTCGAAGGCAGCTTCACCGAGGTTCGTCTCAGCAAAGGCGCACCACATCTGCACCTTGGCGATGTCCGGCACGTACTCCGGGACGACGATCGATTTCTTAACCTTCTGCTCTTTGGTCATGAGGCGATCCAGGAGATAGGTCTTGCCATTGGAATCCACGACCTGCCAATGTGGATCGGGCGTTTGCGGCGGGACGAAGTCATCGGAGAGCGTGAGCGTGCCCTTACCGTTTGCAGTCGTATGCGTGACGTAGCCCTTGTTTGCTTTTGCGCCTTGGAACGGTCCACTCTTGTGGCTGTCCTGGGCAAAGCTGCTCGTTGCAGCCTCATCTCCGGCTGCATTTCACCCGATTCGTCGCGGCACTGCCGGAATCCTTACAACGAGCCGCCTCAACTCACACTCATGGGCGTTGCATTTGGACTGCGGCATTGCTCTGCCGCTTTCGCTGCGACGCTAGCTACACGCAGCCTTACCGGATCTGATTCGCGAGCTTTTGCTTGATCCGTTCCCTCGCGTCTGGCGGAAAAGGAACATCAGATGCCGCGTCAGCATGTTCCGGGAATTGACGTGCTGTCTCGCGAAGGTAACGAAGATGCTCTTCGTAACGCTGGCACCAACAGCAAATCAAAAAGTGAAGTCGTTTCTTGATTCGCATCATGAGCGGCATCGGCTTGTCCATCGATTGCGACAGGATCCGCACCATTTCCCGGCATTTGGGCGTGTGCTTGCCGATGAAAATAACAAGCTTGGTTTGCAACCAATTCCGTCGTGCGAGAACAGATGGATTGCCGATTGGCGAAGGATTGTATGGTTCGTCTGGCATTACGCTTTCCCTCCCTTCGGCCTATCAAACCAGCGATGGATGTAATTCGCCCGCCCGGTTTTCATTTCCACAGTCATATGTCGAGGCAACCGTTCGGAACCTTACAAAAGGAAGGCGCGCAAGATCGACATGGACACGGAATTCGACGCTTCTAGCTCAGCGCTCCGGAATCTTCGACCGTTGTAAGGAATTCACCCGGTGCGCGACGCATCTTCAAAACCTTCACACCATGATTACAATCCGCTCTTCCGCAGCTTCTTCCGAGCCAACATTAATCGGTTTGGAAGTCATTCTTACGACCCCACACGGTACTTACATGATTTCTTCGAACGGCGAGGGCGCAGATTTCAGCTCCGCTTTTGGCGGCGGCCTTTTTAGTGCGATCTCCTGGCCGCGATCGCAGTTCCGACTCGCTCCCGGCATCGTGTTGGATCAGCAGTTGCATTCTCCTGGCAACTACACACTCAATCGTCCCTACAAGCGCGGCTCACAGTCAAGCCGTTCTTTTCCGGTTGCGGTCCACGCTCGTACCGCAACGTCGGTTTCCACTTTGACTCGGAGGAGGACGGCGGGCGGCTTACCTGGTTGCCAAATGTGCGTGGACCAAAGATCTTCGCCTATACCAATGGGCGGTATCACGATGAACCAGTTCGGTTGTTCGATTGCTTTTGCGAGCAAGCGGCAGCCTCGGCTTCAGAGGAAGACCTAGTCACGCCGGGAGGTTTTGAATTTGAACTAGGCAAACGACCCTCGGTACTAATCTTTTCGATCGAGGGTCTTGCCAACGCTCAACGTGATCAGCACGTCGGCGTTTTTCTGGCGGGGCTAATGCAAGAAAACTCTGACGTCAGAGCGGGTTCGTCTGCCGCTGGAAGCGTTGGCGTACGAACTCAGCAGCTTGCAGCCGCGTGATCACCTTTCGGCCAAATTTCGCCCCCGTGCCGGACTCGGCGAAACAAATCAATCGGTCGCTGCCATTCTCATTGCGCAGCAATCGGAGAATCAGCCGAGCGCCTCCGAGCGCCTTATCGAAAGTTTGATCGAACCGAGGAGACTCGAAAGCTCTTGCGACGCCATCTCCGCCAATAACCATGCGGCCTTTAAATCGGTAGCTTATCGGCTAACGCCCGGGCTGAAACCTTGGCAACGCTCTGGTTAAGAGTCAGCTGCTCTGCGAATTGAGCTAACGGTGCGAGGATGTAATTTCGAATTTCGAAAATCAAGCTTGGGTATGACGAACGTAATGTCTCTCGACTCCCTTGGGGAGCAGCCGTTTTCGGCCGCGTTGCCGGCGGCGTGCGAGGATCGCGCGGCCGCCCTTCGTCCGCATCCGCGCACGAAAGCCGTGCTGACGTTTCCGTGTTCGCTTGGATGGCTGGTAAGTGCGTTTCATACAACCAAAAAGGAGCCCGGCGCGATTTAGGAGCGGTTACAGTAGGGGCGAGTGTGGCATTGTCAACGCTGCTCAAGCCCTCGGATTTAACCACTAATGAACACCAATGCACACTAATGAGAAGAACTGTTCGGCCATTTGGTCTATGAAATTGTCCGCTTCGGGCTTCAGTAGCGCCAAATTGGAGTGGTGTGCAACGGACCTCATAAATTCGCGTCTATTCGTGTCCATTCGTTGTTACTGCTGGCCTTAATTTACAAGATTGCCAGGACGGACGATTTTTGGAATAATCGGGGCGGGCGATGAGTGAGCAAGAAAACGTCGTGATCGAGCCGGCAACCGAGGCCGACCTGGATGAGTTGTCGGCAATGCTGGGCGAATTGTTCGCTCAGGAAAGCGATTTTCGGCCGGACAAGGAGAAACAGCTTCGTGGGTTGCGGCTCATTTTCGAACAACCCAGCCGCGGGCGCGTTTTCGTGCTGCGACGCGACGGCGCGATCGTGGGCATGATCAATTTGCTCTTCACCATCAGCACGGCCGAAGGCGGCTTTGTCATGTTGCTCGAGGACCTGGTCGTCCATAAAGAATACCAGGCGAAGGGCTACGGATCAAAGCTGCTCAACCACGCCATCGATTTTGCGAAGAAGAAGAATTTTCTTCGCATCACGCTGTTGACTGACCGGCCTGAAAATGTTGCGCAGGAATTTTTCCGACGTCACGGTTTCGTTGAATCTTCGATGATTCCGATGCGCCTGTGGATCACGCCGCAACAGAATAGTGATAATGACGAGTGATCCGCATTCGCCGACCAGCCTTCGCACAAGGCTACGGCGGGTCGAGAGGTTACGCTCCCGACGGTCAGTGATCAGTGCCGATCCGCAATGTTTTTGCGATTAATCCAGGGGTTTAATTGAGAAGCGAGGCGTTTTTTGAACTCCGCGCGAAAGTGAATTTCATCAACAACTTTGGCGACGTCAGGCGCGCTCGCCGGCGGTAAGTTATTCTTGGCGTAGCTTCTTAATTCATCCGCGCGCGATTCATCGGAGAAAAACGTCAGCAGACTGGGCGCGTAGCGGTTCACACCTGCCGCATCAGTCTTGGCGAGCAGCGCTTTCATATTGGCCTTTGCAAAGTCCCACGCGATATCCGGATGACCGCTGTCGCGCGCGATTCTCGGAACAAGAAAGGTGGCACGGCTTGTTGGCAGCTCCTCGGTGAGCGCAATGGCAAGCGTCTTCTTCACAAGCTTGGGATCGGTCGCACAGGCAAGCGCGTTGTAATAATTTTGTTTGTCCTCAATGCTCGTCGTCTTCAGGCCGAGTTCGTGCAGCTTCGTCCACGTTTTCTCGTCGGCGTAGCGGCCGACGATCGCAAAAACTGCGGGACGCAGATCGGGTGCCAGCGACGCTGGGTTTGCGATATATTTTGCGAAACGTTCGCGACAACCCGCGACAATTTCGGGATCATTTAGATCTCCAAGAGCCTCGATCAAGCTGGCGCGCAAATTCCCATTGGTGGACGGCTCGTCTTCTTTCGGGTCCCACCCCAATGTCTCAAATGTTGGACGTAAAACAGACCGAGCGTAGCGCTGAAACTTTTCACGTTCAGGATTTCCCACGAGTAGGCCATTGATGAAATCCAGCACATTGATGATCTGTTCGCGTTCGGCGATCTCAGTGGAAACGGGCAATTTTTCAACCAATCCAAAATACAGCGATAGGGGCGCGCGATTGGCCTGCGCAAGGGCCCACGCATCGCTGAGAAGATTCACGCGGTCTTCAATGCTCAGTTTCGGTAGAGCTTCTAGTAGTAAGGTCCAGGACGGCTCATCATATTCGACACGATAATTTCCGGCGCCTTTTACATTCAACTTCACCGCGCGATCCGCGGGAATGTTCTCCAGAATGTCCGTCTTGCTGGTCATCAACAAAGTCGCAGGCGCTTGTCCGATGGCGGAATACGTCAGCGGGATCTTCCACTGCAGCGGCGGCGCATTTTTGAAATTCACAGTGAACCGCTCCTGTGTGAGCCGAACCTTTCCGTCTGCTTCCCGCTTAACTTTCACGACCGGAAATCCGGGCTGCTCCGTCCAGCCAGCTGCGATTTCGGCGACTGGTTTCTGCGATGCTTCCGAGAGCGCATTCCACAAATCCGCGGTGGTCGAGTTCGAATATTTATGCGCGGCGATGTACCGGCGAATTCCATCGCGGAAAACGTCTTCGCCAAGAAAACTCTCCAACATTCGGAGAAACGATTGGCCTTTTTTGTAGGTGATATCGTCGAAAGCGCTGTTAGCTTCCGCTTCCGTCGCGATGGGTTGCTGGATAGGATGCGTGGTCGATCTCGCGTCGCCTTCCATCGCCTGCTCTTTGGTGATACCGGCGCGCCGGGTGGGATCGCGCGGCAGGTTGCGTCGCAGCCAGACCTCCCATTGTGAATTGAAATGCGCCGTGCATTTGGTGCCCATCCATGAAGCGAACCCTTCGTTGAGCCAGAGATTGTCCCACCACGCCATCGTCACGAGATCGCCAAACCACATGTGCGCCATCTCGTGCGCGAGCACTTCGTAAATATTTTGTTTCGTCTCGGCCGAGGAGTTTTTCGGATCAAACAGAAGCGCAGACTCGTAGTAAGTAATGCCGCCCCAGTTTTCCATTGCGCCGCCGAAACCGCCCGGCAGCGCGATTTGATCCAGTTTCGGCAATGGGTACGCCACGCCGAAGTAGTCGTTGTAGTATTTCAAAATCTGCGCCGTGACTTCGAGCGCGTAGCGACCCAGTTCTGCTTTGCCTTTCGTTGCGATCACACGAATCTGCGTCGGCCCGCTTCGCGATTCGATGAGATCGAGATCGCCGGCGACAAACAGATTTAGATAACTCGACATCGGTGGAGTGGCGGCAAAGCGCACCTCTTTCCCACCAGCAATTTTTTTCTCGCTCTCGATCGGCATGTTCGACACAGCGAGCCAGCTCTCGGGAACCACAATGGTCAATTGAAAACGCGCACGAAAAACCGGTTCATCCCAGCAGGGGAAAAATCGCCGAGCATCTGTCGCCTCGAATTGCGTTCCCAGCATGAGCTTCGTCGCGCCGCTGCCCTGCTCCTGATATCGCATATAGAAAAGACCTTGCCCTTGCTGATTGATTTTGCCGGAGAAACTGAGCGCGAGAGTGTGATCTCCCGGCTCGAGCTCCGTCGGCAATGTGAGCGTGAGCAGTTCCGTTTCCTTATCGATTCTAATTGCAGATTTGGGCAATGGTTTGCCGTCGAGAGAGGCCTCTGTGATCTCGAGCTCGAGCGCATTCAACACGAGCTGATGAACCAGACTGCGCACCTGTAGCTTCACCGTTTCTGTTCCAGCGAACGTGCGCTTGTCGATGTTCGGAACGATGTGTACGGAGTCATCGGTGGGAAGGACCTCTTTGGGCAATTTTCCTGGCGTGTCTTTAAAACTGAATGGTTTTTCCGCGGACATGACGGCGGGGAAGGTAACGGAAAACAGCGCGGCCAGAAACGGAAACAGAGCCCGTATTTCTCGCGCTAAGCAACGGGTGGTGGACTTTGCATTTGCAAACCTCATTTCTGTAGCGGCAGCCGTGTCGGCTGCAATTTCCGAACGCAGGTCGATACGCCTGTCTCTACAAGAAGAAAATGCTATTGCACAACCAATACCAACAGTAATTGTCCACTCCCGACTTGCGGACCCTTGATGACCAAGGGGCTGCGTTTGCTCAGCTTGGTATCCGTTTCAAGCAAGAGCTCTTTCTCTTTATAAAGTTTCAGGTTCAAAACGTAGCCTGCTTCGGTCTCGCCTCGAGCATCAACGTGCAGCCCGAAAAATTTGCTGGTTGCAAGCCAGTCTTCCTGGCCGGTCTTGAGTGTCTTTTGCGATTGGCCGATCACCTGAAATTGATTGTAGCCAAAAAACTTTTTCAGCGACCCCTCGATCCGCGTTAATTCCGGTGGGATCGGTTGTGGTTGTGCGACATTTTCCGCGATGACAAGTCCACTCCAGACAGTCTCTGCGCCCTTTAGTCCGGGTGTCGCACTGATGATGAGGGCGACAACAGGAATCAAGTACGGCGACACGCGACCCATGAGCCGTTATTTGGCCGCGTAATCGGCCGGCAAACTTTGCAATCCCTCTGTCCAAAGCACCGTTACGCGGTCCTGTTTTACCTCAAAGATTGAGACGGTCGCATTTGGGCTGACGACCGGATCAACGCGGGCGTTTAGAATTTGGGTAAGGTATTGTGACTCCTCACTTGGACTTTTGTCGTGCATGACGAGAACGGTACAAACTAAAAAGACTGCGATCGACACAGTGCCCGTCCACAACAGGCGAGGAATCGTCCACCACGTGGAGCTTTCCATGCGGCGGCCGGCGGACGTCCGAGTGGCCTCGTCCCTTTGCTGCGCCACTCTTTCGCGGAGCTGATGGCTAAAAAACTCTTCGTTCTTTAGTGCCCGGACGCCCAGCTCGTCCTTCAGAAGCTGGCGAAGTTTTCTTGCGCCGGTTTTTTCAGCTTCAGCGGCAGCTTTGTCCGGGAGCGAGGCTTCGAATTCCGCTAGTTCTCGCCCGCTGAGCTGGCCGTCGAGCCATGCGGTCCATTTTTTCTCAAATGTTTTCATAAACGTCCCTGAGTAAATTCTGCAATTTCTTGCGTGCATAAAACAGGCGCGACATGACCGTGCCAATGGAGCATCCCAGGGCTTCTGCGATCTCGTGGTATTGCATGTCTTCGAGCTCCTTCATCAAGATGACGGCCCGCTGTTCAGACGAGAGCTGGGCGATTGCTTGCTCGATCCGGGCGCGAATTTCATCTCGTTCCATGATCTCGTAGGGCAACGCTTCCGTTTTGGGAACGGTTTTGGACGCTGGTTCAACTTGCCTCAACTGAATCGCGTCATCGAACTCGGCACCGGCGCCTTTCACGTGCTTTTTGCGCAGCCAATCAATGGTCACGTTCATCACGATACGATAAATCCAAGTGTAAAAAGACGAGCGGCCGCGAAAGCGCTTAATTGACTTCCATGCTTTGAGGAAGCTGTCTTGAGCCAGATCCCAGGCGTCCTGCTCGCTATGTACCATGTTGTAAATCATGCTGAACACGCGTGTCCGGTAGCGGGTCACGAGCTCGTCGAATGCTTCGGTGTCACCGGCCTGGCATCGTCTCACCACGTCCAATTCCGATACATCGGCCTGAGCCGGAGTCGCTTCCGTTTGCATGATTGGACGGAACCCGCCCTTATTTCATTCAACCGCGGTAACCTTCAGAACCGAACCGGCGACGCCACTCGCCACGGTATTCGCCCATCAGGGTAATAATTCCGTCCCGCACTTGAAAGAGTCGCTGCTGCAGTATTGCATATTGCGAACGGGTAATCTTCTTCGCGGAATTTCGCAATTGCGCCGCTGCATCCATCGAAATCGTAATGGCCTTCAACGCGCGTTTTAAATACGCGATAGTCATCCCGATTTCATCGAGATTATCACCACTCAAGGCTGCGGCCAGCTTGGCACTGGCCAGCGCAGCGTGTGTAGCCAATTTCACCGCTACTGGTTCGTTCTGGAGTGAAGCATTTTGATCGAATAGTTGATCGATCCAGATGGTGAGCGCGAACGCAGCGCGATATAGGTCATGCTCTTCGAACACCTCCGCCGATCTGCTTGCATTCTCGATCGCGGCCTCGTCGTCTTCGGCCGCACCTTCATCCAACAACGCATCGACTTCCGCGCTCCAATCGTTGGCATCCAACAGCTGCGTCCAGCCCATTTCGCGCGCGATGATCTCGTCGCGCTCAGGATCATCAAGGTAGGTCTCCAGCAATTGCATATACTTTTCCGTCTTGCCGTCCTGTTGCTGAAGGAAACGCTCCCACTCGTACTCATCCCAGATGCGTTCGGGCTCACCCTCGTAATCAGCCATATCGAACTAAACGCGAGCTTCGCTGTGCGCGCAAAATTTTTTCCTATTGGCTCTGCTTTCTCGCGACAAAATCTCCCGAGCACCGCTGGTTGCATCTGAGATGTCCATGGCTAGGTTCGTCGACCGTGACCAAACGCGCTGCATTATCGTGTGTTCTAGTCTTGGTGATTTCGTCTTTGCTGTCCGCTTGTGCCTCGTCAGGTGATGAAGCAACAACCAGCGAGTCGGCCTCTCAATCTACAGGGACGGTTCCTGGAGAAAAAATGTCCGACGAAGGACGCTATGCTCCTGGGCCGGCCGGCGGCAGCGTACACTGGTGAACTGGCGCCACTGCAATTCCATTTAGCGCCCTAACGCTTTATCGGGATTTGCGCGCGCGAAATGCAAAAGCGCTTCATGAACGCCAGCGCCGTGGTCCTTTTGCGCGACGTAACCGCCGGCGTTGCGCACGGCATCTTGTACTTCCTGAATTGCGTTGGCCGGGCAGGACGGCATCGCGGCGACTCTGCCGTCTAGCATTGAGATGTCGTTATGATGGTCGCCCGCTGCGAAAATGTTTTCGCGCGGAACTTCGAGCAGGCGCGCCAACTCTGCGAGAGCCGCGCCTTTGTGGTAATCAGCGTGACAAAAACGCAGATAAACTGTGTTGCGCTGGTAATCCAGTTTCGGGTGCTCGGCTCGCGCTTGTTCAATAAACTCGGTGATGCGCCCCATTTCTTCGTCGTTCTCTGCGACAAGGCCTTCAAGACGCTCGGCGGTGTCGTAAATAAGACGCGCCTTCGTCTCTCGCGTCACGAAATCCACCACTTCGGCGAGTACCGAGTTAGCCGAAGAAAACAACTCGGCGTGATCGCGTGCGCAGCGTTCGTTCCAGTCGCCAAACGGCTCCCATTTGTCTCCGTTTTGTCCGGGACGAAAAACATCGCGCTCAGTCGTGAGGATGAAGTCCGGGCGGATCGGCAATGCGAAATCGGCGAGCCCGGATTCGAGTAGATCAACGGAACGCCCGGTATTAATCGCCAAAATCGCGCCGGCGCGCTGCAATTCGCGAATCAATTCCATGCACTGCGCGTCGAGAACTGGTTCGCTAACGCGCGACACGAGCGTGCCGTCAAAATCGATGCTGAGCAGTTTGATTGGTGAATGCATCCGAAACAAATTTAGGAATTGATCTCGCGAACGCAATTGACCACGGTTTTGGTAGGGCGCGAACCACAGCTTGCTCGCCGTGGCGAGGGCGCGCCGTCGGGAAAAAGGGCAGGAGTAAGATAAAAAGATGAAATCGGCTTACGAACTGGCAATGGAACGCCTCGAGAAGGCGTCACCGTCATTGGCGCTCACTGAAGATCAGAAAAAACAACTCGCGGAAATCGATTCCACTTATCGCGCTAAAATCGCTGAGAAAGAGCTTTTCCTCAAAGACCAGATTCGAAGAGCGCAAGCCGCTGGCAAACTTGAGGAAGTAGAATCAATGGAAAAACAACTGGCTTCAGAGGTCCGGCGATTGCAGGCGGATTGCGAAGGCAGGAAAGAAAAGCTGCGCGCCAGTTTTGCTGGGTAGCGCGCGCGTCTCGCGTGTTGGCGAGCGCGTCTTCGCGATCGCGGACTTTCTCTGAAGATTTCTATTCCTCGCCCGCGCGTGAAACGTACTAAGAAAAATTGTTTCGGCGCGAGGCCGAAACCAGCACGCGAGACGCATGCGCTACCCAGACGCCGATGGCTCGGCGCCTTGCACGCGGGCGCTGTGTTCGCCGCGCCTTGGCAGATCGGGATCGAGGAAACCGAGCATATGTGCGCGCTTGATTGTGCGCACGCCTTCCTGTTTTTGCAGTCCTTTAATACTTCGACGAAATTTTTCCATCTTCGTCCAGTGCACTTTGGGACGGAAATGGTGCTCGGCGTGGTAACCATTATAGAAAAAGAGCCAGTTATAGATCTTCCCGTAGCTGCTCACGCCCCAGGCAATCGGCTTGTCGGGGTTCGCGCCGTAATGACGGTAATAACCGTTCAAATAACTGAGGCAATTGCCGAGATACCAAAACGGCAGAAAGAACAGCATGAATCGCCAGTTGATGAAGTGAATCGGTTTCGTCGGGACAATGATCGCCATCACCAGCAGCGTCGTCGCGAACGCCACCAATTCGAGGTTGCCCCAGAAAAGATCGCCGTTATTGCGCTTGCGCAGTTCCTTGCGAATCGCGCCGACATCATCGCGAAAGAAACTCAGAAACACGTAGCTCCACGGATTTTCCGCTTCGCCATCGTGCCCGTGTTTGTAAATGGAAATCCAATCGATCGTCTCTCCCGTTTCGTCGGGCCGATCTGCGTTGCCCTTGTGGTGCTGCATGTGAACCGCGTCGTAATAAGTCTGAGAAAAACAGCAGGCGATCGATTGCGTGACTCCAAACAGCCGATTCAGCAATTTTGAGCGAAAGAACGGGTTGTGAATGAAATTGTGCCCTACCCCGTTGATGTTCGCATTCACCATCAGCGAATAAACAAACCCGAGGATCAGCATCACCCATAGCGGGGTGCGCGGATAAAGGAAGAAGAGGCCCAGGAAATATGCGAGATGAAAAACACCCGCCGCGGCCGGAACAGCGTCCCAGCGCGTATGCGCGAAGAGCTTTGAGTTTGTCGTTGGGCGTTCTATTCGAATCGCGTCAGCTTTCATCGGGGAAACCTCGAATGGAAACTATTCGCTAAAGAAATCACGCTTGGCAAGTTTTGAAGATTGCCAACGTCGTTTGTGCGCGACTAAGTTAGGCGCGCCCAATGTTCGCCCTTCAACCCGAATTAAAAGTCTTCTCCGGCTCCGCGAACCGCGATCTGGCCGAGCGGATTTGCAAATACATCGGTGTCCCGCTGGGTCAGGCGATCATCAGCTCGTTCCCGGATGGCGAGACTTATGTGAAAATCGAGGAGAACATCCGCGGCCATGACGTTTTTATCATTCAACCGACATGCCCGCCGACCAATCAGCACTTGATGGAGCTGCTTATTATGGTCGATGCGGCGCGCCGAGCCAGCGCCGATCGGATCACGGCCGTCATTCCATTTTTCGGATACGCGCGCCAGGACCGCAAAGATCAGCCGCGTGTCCCGATCACGGCCAAGCTCGTGGCCAATTTGCTTCATGCCGCCGGCGTGAGTCGCGTGCTTACCATGGACCTACATGCCCAACAGGTGCAGGGCTTCTTCGACATCCCGGTGGACCATCTCTATTCGCTGCCGGTATTGATTAAATATCTGCGACAACAGCTCACAGGAAAAACCGTGGTCGTTTCGCCGGATCTCGGCGGGCTCAAAATGGCTTCGGCCTACGCGGAGGCGCTCGGCGCTAATCTCGCCATTGTGGCAAAGGAACGCCGCAGCGCTACCGAGACCGAGGCGCTGTACCTCATCGGCGAGGTGGAGAACCACGACGTGCTCCTGATCGACGATCTTACTGAAACGGCGGGCACGCTGACCTCTGCGGCTGAGCTCATGAAAAAGCGCGGCGCCCAGAAGATTTATGCGGGCGTTTCGCACGCTGTTCTAGTCGATCTCGCGATCCCGCGGTTGCAAAAATCGAAAATTACGGAATTAGTAACGACCAACAGCACGCCGGTTCGCCCGGTGGAGGGATTTAAGATTACGGTGCTCTGCGTCTCCGAGCTTCTCGGGGAAGGCATCAAAAGGATACATAACGACGAGTCGGTGTCGTCGCTGTTCAACATCGAGAACGAAAAAAATGGCAAAACAAGTTAAGCTCAAAGCAGAACCACGGACGAATGTGGGACGCTCCGCCGTGCGCAAACTCAGAGCGCGTGGATTGATTCCTGCGGTCATCTACGGGGGCAACAATAAACCGCAGGCGTTGCAAGTCACCGCTCGCGAGATCAACGCCGTGATGAGCCATGCTTCCGGAGAAAACGTTTTAGTTGAATTGGAGATTTCCGGCGAAGGATCCAATCGCACTGCGCTCGTGCAGGAGGTGCAACACTCGCCCGTTGGTGGCGAGATTCGTCATGTCGATTTTCACGCCATCTCCATGGACCAGATGATTCAAGCCGAAGTTCCTCTCGAACCGACCGGCACGGCCGTTGGCGTCAAAACTTTTGGTGGATTGCTTGAGCAAAGCTTGCGCGCGCTGGCGATTGAATGTTTGCCGGGCGACTTGCCGGATCGGATCACGGTGGATGTGTCGCAGCTGAACATTGGTGATTCCATTCATGTTCGCGATATTCAACTTCCCTCCGGCGTCGCGGCAAAAGTGCAGCCTGATCTCACAGCGTTTTCCGTGGTCGCGCCCGTAGTTGAAGAAGAGCCGGTTGTCACGGAAGCGGAAGTGGCGGCTGCCGGACCGGAAGTGATCACCGAGAAAAAGGAAGAGGGTGAAAGTGCTGCGCCCGCTCCGGCTGCGAAGGAAAAGGCTCCAAAAGAGAAGGAGCAGAAGAAGTAATCCATTTTCGATTTTCGATTGCGCAACGGTGGAAGAAAAAGCAATCCGCCTGGTCGCGGGCCTTGGAAATCCCGGCCCCGAATACGCGGCCACGCGTCACAACATCGGGTTCATGGTAGCTGATCAGCTCGCCGCTCAGTTTGGATCGACGTGGGAAAAATCAGCGAAGTGGGACGCGCTCTCAGCAAAATGTGGTGCTGTGTTTCTGATCAAACCTATGAGCTTCATGAATCGGAGCGGCTACCCACTTTTCGCGGTTGCGCAGTTCTACAAAATCGAGCCGGAGCAAATGCTCGTCGTGCTCGATGACCTTGCCCTGCCGCTCGGTCGTTTGCGATTGCGGGGAGGCGGTGGATCAGGCGGCCACAACGGCCTTGAATCAATCATCATGCAATTCGGGACCGAGGAGATCCCGCGCTTGCGCATTGGGATAGGCGAGGCGCCGCGCGAAGGATCGGTCGATTACGTATTGAGCCGCTTTTTCGACGAGGAGAAACCTTTGGTTAGATCGACAATCAATCGCGCACTAGAAGCGGTGAAATGCGCGATTGACAACGGGCTCGTTTCCGCGATGAACACTTTCAACAAAACCGAAGAAATATGAGCCACCGTTACGAAGCGCTGCTTGTGCTGAACGCACAGGGCAAAGAGGATACGCTCAGGGAAATTGTTGATCGATTGGAATCGGAGTTTCAAAAAGAAGGAGCTCAGATCGAACAGGTACAAAAAATGGATAAGCGCCAGTTTTCCTATGTAGCCGGTCCGCTCGATTCCGGCTATTACGTGAACTTTATTTTTAACGCTGACCCTCAATTGGTTGGGAAGTTGCGCGCGAAGTTCAAGCTCGATCCGGAGGTGTATCGCCAGAATTATCAACGCCTGCCCGAGAAGAAGGAGAAGCGAACAAAAAAGTTGGCGAAACGAAGATGATTTCGCTATAAGGCGTAGATGGCTAGCTTTAACAAAGTCATTCTGCTCGGAAATCTCACCCGCGACCCCGAAGTGCGTTACACGCCCAAGGGCAGCGCAGTCTGCGATCTCGGTATCGCGGTCAATCGCGTTTACACCACCGACAGCGGAGAAAGACGCGAGGAAGTCACTTATGTTGATGTTGTGCTCTGGGCGCGCCTGGCCGAGATCGCTGGTGAATACCTAAAGAAAGGAAGGCCGGTTTTCATCGAAGGCCGGTTGCAAATGGACAGCTGGGACGACAAGCAGACCGGGCAGAAACGAACAAGGCTGCGCGTTGTGGGCGAGAGCATGCAGTTACTGGGTGGACGTCCCGGTGGAGCTGGAGCTGCGGAGATGACTGGAGAAAACCGACAAACCAGCGCACCGCCCAAACCATCAGCACCAGCCGCCCCAGACGAGGACGAGATCCCATTTTGATTGGTAGCGGCGGTTCACCGAACCACCCACGGACGATCGGGGTCAATCGCCCCTACCCGTTCCTCAATTTGGAATGAACGCGACTGAAGTTTGCATCGCGCTCAACATGCTGCCAACTGTCGGGCCGGTGCGGCTGCGGAAATTGCTCAAAGTTTTTAGAGAGCCGCAACAAATCCTCGCTGCGAGACGCAGCGAGCTTCGCAAGGTCGAAGGAATCGGCAACGAGGTCGCAGACCAGATTTCCAACTGGGAATCGACTGTCGATCTTGCCGCGGAACTCAAACGGGTGCGCGATTTTGGTGCGACGGTCATCACGCAGGACTCACCATCGTATCCCCGGTCGCTGCGCGAAATCCATGCACCACCAATCGTGCTCTACGTGTGGGGCGAACTGCAGGAGCGCGATCATCATGCCATCGGAATCATCGGTGCACGGCGCACCACACATTATGGAATGGAGTCGGCGAAGAAGCTGGCCTATCAACTGGCTTACGCCGGATTGACAGTAATCAGCGGACTGGCGCGCGGAATCGACACCGCTGCGCATCAAGGGGCGCTCGCCGCAAAAGGACGGACGATCGCGGTAAACGGCGCGGGATTGGCCAAACTCTATCCGCCGGAAAACGCTGCGCTTGCAGATAAAATTCGGAACGGAAACGGCGCAATCGTGTCGGAGTTTTCCATGGACATTGAACCCGATCGACAGACTTTTCCGATGCGCAACAGGATCATCGCTGGGTGGAGTCACGGCATTCTCGTAGTGGAAGCCGGTTTGAACAGCGGCGCGCTTATCACCGCGGCGCAGGCGCTGGAACAAGGCCGCTCTGTTTACGCTGTGCCCGGGCATATCAACGCGCCGAGCGCAATGGGATCAAACCGTCTCATCCAGCAGGGCGCGAAGCTCGTCATGGATGCCAGCGACATTCTGGATGATCTGCAGATTCTTCTTCCGGAAGCGAAACCATCCGCGCAAGCGGCTGCGCGCCCATTGCCGCCGCTTTCTGACGAAGAGCGCCGCATCTATAACGCGATTGATTCGACCGAGACATCCATTGACGATATCGCGGCAAAGAGCGGATTGCCGAGCGCCGTCGTTTCATCTACATTGTTGCAGTTAGAATTGAAACGCTTGGTTAAACAGTTGCCCGGAAAATATTTCGTCAAGCTGGGCTAAGCCAGAGACTTAACGCGGCTGCCACGACGCAGGAAAAACTGCTCCGACTTGCAAAGACGCTCTAACTGAGTTCGATTCCTGCCCCATGTCCAAATCCCTCATAATCACCGAGAAGCCTTCAGTCGCGAGCGACATCGCCAAGGCGCTCGGCGGCTTCAGAAAAGGCAAAGACTATTACGAGAACGGGAGATATGTGATCTCTTGGGCGGTCGGTCATCTCTTTGAGCTCGCAGTGCCTGCTTCCATGAAACAGCAGGACAAATGGGACATGACGAAGCTGCCCATTATGCCGGCCGAATTCGAGCTTGAGCCGGCCGACAAAATGAGCGGCCGCGCCAACATTCTTCGGAAGCTCATAAGAGATAAAAATGTTTCCGACATCATCAATGCGTGCGACGCGGGCCGGGAAGGCGAACTGATCTTTCGCTACATCATCCAATACGCCGGGACGAAAAAAACGATTAAGCGTCTCTGGCTGCAATCGATGACATCGGAGGCAATCCGCGACGCCTTCACGAATTTGCGCACGGACGCTGAGATGCAACCGCTGGCCAGCGCAGCTCGCAGCCGAAACGAAGCGGATTGGCTCGTCGGGATCAACGCAACACGCGCGTTCACTTTGCGGCTGAGCGGCGGCCGTGGGAGCACCGTGACTTCACTCGGCCGCGTGCAGACGCCGACGCTGGCAATTATCGTCGAGCGCGAGAGCAAGATTCAGGAGTTCAAGCCGCGTGAGTTGCACGAGATCATCGGCACATTCCGAGCCGCTGCTGGCGAATATACGAGTCGCTGGTTCGATGAAGCCTTCCAAAAAGACGAGGACGAAAATGACAGAACCAGGAGACTTCTCCATCTGCTCCAATTGAACCTGCCCGGTGCGAACGAGCGGCTGGACTCTGAAAACGGCTCGTTGTGGGACGAGCACCGTGCCGCGTGGCGATTGTGGCATCGTGAAATCGCCGAGGCGATCCAGCGCAAATGCAGTGGCAAGCGGGGTGTCGTCGAGTTGGAAGAAAAGAAGCCGAGCACGCAAGTCGCTCCGCAGCTCTATGATCTCACTGCCTTGCAACGCGAAGCGAATAATCGGCTCGGGTTCTCCGCGAAACGCACATTGCAAATCGCGCAGGCGCTTTATGAAAGGCACAAGGTTATCACCTATCCGCGCACGGATTCGCGGGCACTGCCTGAAGATTATCCAGCTACAGTAAGATCGACCTTGGGAAAGATCGACAATCCATTCGCGCGAAGAGTGCTCGAAAACAATTGGGTCAAGCCAAACAAGCGCATTTTCAATAATGCAAAGGTGGGCGATCACTTTGCCATTATCCCAACTGGCACCGCTCCTCGGTCGCTGGACAATCACGAGAGCGCGCTGTTCGACATGGTGACAAAGCGCTTTGTTGCGGTGTTCTTTCCGCCTGCGCAATACGAGCACACCACCCGAATTACGCGCGTCCAGGGCGAACCGTTCAAGACGGAAGGGAAAATCCTGGTCGCGCCCGGATGGCTGGAGGTTTATGGACGCGAAGCTGCTGGTGATAAGCCGGAAGAGAATTTACCGCCGGTCGCTAGTGGCGAACGCGTCGAAACGGTGCGCATCGAGATCAAAACCGAACAGACGAAGCCGCCAGCGCGCTACAATGAAGCGACGATCCTCAGCGCGATGGAAGCGGCTGGCAAACTCGTCGAAGACGAAGAATTGCGCGAGGCAATGAAGGAGAAAGGACTCGGCACACCGGCAACACGCGCAGCCATCATCGAGACACTCATTTCAGCGCATTATCTCGTGCGACAGGGGAAGGAGTTGCAGCCGACGCCGAAGGCGATCCAGACGATTACCTTGTTGAAGAATGCGGTACCGGAGTTGACGAGCCCGGAACTGACAGGCGACTGGGAATTTCGCCTGCGCGAAATCGAGCATCGCAAGCTTACACGCGACGCTTTCATGCGCGACATTCGCAAGCTTACGAATGACATCGTCGGGAAGGCTAAACATTTTCACCCCGACGAACACATGCCCGACACGAAGCCGTTCGGACAATGTCCGAAGTGCGGCTCACCGATTATCGAGCGTTTCAAGAGTTTCACCTGTACCAATGACGAGTGCGATTTCACGATTTGGAAAACCATCGCCGGCCGTTTGCTAACGCGTGACGAATTTGAGACTCTCGTGCGCGATAAACACATCGGGCCGTTGAGCGGTTTTCGTAGCAAGAAAGGGAAACGTTTCCATGCCGTGCTGAAACTGAGCGACGACTTCAAGACTGAGTTCGACTTCGGGCCGAATGGTCAGGAGAACGGCGCTGCGCAACCGGTGGATTTTTCAAGTCAGGAGCCGCTTGGCAAATGTCCCAAGTGCGGCGGGCGCGTGTTCGAATTGGGAATGAGCTATGTCTGCGAGAATTCAGTTGGTCCGAACAAAACGTGCGACTTTCGATCGGGCAAAGTCATCTTGCAACGTTCGATCGATCGCGAACAGGTGAACAAACTGCTCACGACCGGCAAGACCGATTTGCTCGATCGGTTTATTTCGCGCAAGGGCAGACCTTTTAAAGCGTACCTCGTGTTGACCGACAAAAAAGACGTCGGCTTCGAATTCGAAAAACGCGAGTCAAAAACAAAAAGAGAACGGAAGCCGAAAGAGCCGGTCGTTAAAATTGATTTCACAGGCAAGGAGTCAGTCGGCAAATGTCCAAAGTGCGGTGGAAAAATTTTTGAAACTGAAAACAGCTACATTTGCGAACGTTCGCAGGCCGACCGAAAGCCCTGCAAATTCAAGCTAGGCAAAACAATTCTTGGCCGCGACATCCCGAAAGAGCAGGCGCAGAAACTCCTCGTACTCGGCAAAACCGATCTCCTCGAGGGCTTTATTTCAAAGCGCGGACGCCCATTCTCCGCCTATTTGAAGGTAGAGGACGGTAAAGTCAGTTTTGAATTTCCGGAGAGAACGACAGCAGCCAGCGAATCCAAGCAGACGAGTTAGCTTGGCACAGGCGAGAGCTGCGCGTGTTGACGGGAATGGGGTTACACGGAAATGACTTCGTGCTTCACACGAGCACGCCACAAAACTAAATGTCAAAGTCGTGCGGAAAAAAGCTGCGCTTGTCCTTTTTCTTGCGCTCCTCTGTTACATACTTGGATTGGTTACAGCTTTTTATTTCCCGATTCCCGCGCACGTCGGCGCGGTCTTAACAAAGCTGCTACAAGGCAAAATTCGACCGTTTGTCGTCAAACGAAATTTCAACGAAACAATCAGCTACGTCACCGATAGAAAAGCAGGGCCTACTCTCGATGGGAACGTCACTTATCTTGGCCAATACGCGGACCGAGCTTCGTACGGGTTGATAACGGTACAAGTACCGCAGCATCATCCAGCAGGCTCGCCGATCGATGCTAGCGCGATCAAGAAAGTCGAATCGATTCCGTATCCGGAGTTTCTCAAGTTCCTTCAAGATCAGTCTGCAAAACCTTTGGTCATTTGGATCCACGGTTACCGGCTTTCATTTCCGGTTAGCACAGCATACTGCGCCGAGATAGCGCGCGACTTAGATATCGATGCGAACGTTCTTACATTCGATTGGGCAAGCAACGAATCCGTACTTGGCTATAGCCGCGACCTCCTCCAGATACCTCAGTCGACAAAACATCTGGTGGATCTGCTGGAGACGATAAACAACGACGTTAAGCCGGCAAAAATCATCATCATCGCACACAGTCTTGGTTGCCGGCTGGTCTGTCTGGCCCTGCAACAGTTGTATGAGAATCCGAACACCCGGCATCTGAAATTGGATCACGTAATATTGCTAGCTCCGAACGTCGATAGAGAGGAATTTAATCAAAACTTTAAATCAGGGCTGCAAGCCTCGGTAAACAGGCTCACGATCTACGTCGCCTCTGACGATAACGTGCTGCTGCTGGGCAAACTCTTGTACAATGTCGATTCAATCGGTCTGCCTGAGCAGTTCTCACCGGACACAAATCTGGACGAGATTCAGACGTTCCTATATTACGAGAAACAGATTCCTGGGAAGATCGATTTGGTCGATGTTTCATTTTCGAAAAAGGACTTTCTCAGAAAACATCGTCTGTTTCTCGAGAGACCAGTCTTGGAAGATTTGTTTTGGCTAATCCATGGCGATTACCCGGCAGCAAAACGGCATTTGCTAAGATACAAAGGAACTAAAAACCCAACTAATTACTGGGTGATCCCGCCGTAATTCGTCCATAGCGCGCTTTATCGCCTTATTCAGAGAGTGGTGCGCCACTTTCTCTTGCCTGCGCTGCGTGATGTTGGACGTGATGCACCATGGCCACGGCGACAATCAGGACGATGGCTGCGATTACCTGGTGCAAGTGAAGGCTCGCGTGGAAGACGCCCCAAGTAATGCAAACCGCAGCGAGAGTCTGCATCATCTCGAAATAACCCGCCGTCGATGCGCGAGTAAGACGCAAGCCCTGAAAATAAATCAAGAGCGGAATTCCGCCTGAGATTGATGCCAGGAAAAACAGTAAAAAGATCGCCTTTGCCGGGTGCGTCTGCGCGGCCAGTGGCCAGAGCGATGCGCCGTTTAGTTTGCCGTAAGCCAAAAGAATCAACGTCATGCAGGTGAGCCCAACGACAATACGCATGCTGGAGGCAAGTCGGAGCGACATCCCAATCATTACGCCGCGCCCGGCGACAGTTGAAAGTCCCCAGAACAGCGCACAGACGAGCGCATATCCGGTGCCGACATTCAGGCCGGCGCGCTCGAACGAGACGCCGATCAGCGATGGATGCGCAACAGAAACGAAGACGCCAGCGATGATTGCGATGCCAGCATAAAAGAAAAACCGCCGCGCAAGCCGGTCACCAAAAAGTAGGAATGCGCCGATAGTTGAAATAACGGGCTGGACATTCAGGATCA
>QHOK01000029.1 GCA_003218755.1 Verrucomicrobiota bacterium | reverse complement strand
AGGATCGGACTCCCGGTGCTTGACGAGACGGAAACGCTAGTGACGTTGCCGCTAGCTGCATCCACCTGGGCGACGATCACTCCACTGCCGGTGACGTGCCGCGAGCGCGCTTCGTAGGGATACTGGGGATGCGGCGCGTACAGGGCCAGCGCTTTTGCTCGAGACATCGACATGGGCCCAGGGGCTTTGATTGGCGTGAATTTTTGCGTGTTCTGCGGCTGCCGCGGTGGCGGTGTTCTTTCTTCAACAAACTCGGGCTTAATGTCTGGAGGAGGAGGAGGCTCCGGGATCGGAATATCTTCCGGCGGCGGAGTGGACTCAGGTGGCGCTAAGACCGCCTCGACGACTTGAGGCGGCTGTGGAGGAAGCTCTACCGCAGGCGCCTCATGTCTTTGAGAGACTGCAACCGCTGTGAGGTGGATCGCCAATGCGGCGCCAAGGGCGGTCCAGAAATACCATCGAGGCGGTGGCCGGTAAATTAGCGGTTTTACTTCCGATGTTGCCATAAGCAATCAGTGAGGTGGTCCCGGAACTCCCTTGAGCGATTCGCTCCTAATTTCAAACGAGATCTTATAAAAACCAGCCGAGCGGATTATATCAAGCGCGTGGGTAACGTTCAGGTGAACCGAATCGCGATCGCCCCGAACGAACACCTTTGCTTCAGGGGCTGATTCATGCACCTTGCGCAGGCGATTCATCAGTTCTTCGTCAGCGACCTCGTCCTTGTCGAAGAAGTAATGGCCGTCCTTATCAACAGAAACGCTGATGTACTCGCGCTTTGTCTGTGTCTGACCTGAAACACCCGAGGGCAGGTTTACTTTAATCCCTTTCATATGCACCTGGCTCAAGCTCACCATCATGAAGCTGGCGAGCAAAAAGAACATGATGTCGATCAACGGGATAATCTCAATCCGCGCTTTTTTGCGTGGAATTGGCGATTTTACGTACATTGGATACCTTTAAATCGACGAGCCTTTCCCAGAAGCTGGGGCTTGCGCCGCGAAATCCAGATCGCGCGCAGCGGTTTGTGCTCCTAACATCCCTTCCAGGTTTGTGGCCGCCGTCTGCAATTCGAACTCCAAGTTAGACACCCGGGAAGTGAAAAAGTTAAACGGAATCAGTGCGAAGATGGCAATACCGAGACCGCAGGCTGTGGCAATGAGCGCCTCGGCGATACCGCCGGTGACGGCTTGCACCGCCAGCTCTTCGTTGCCGAGAAAGCTGAACGACCTAATAAGACCGGTAATCGTGCCCAACAGACCGAGCAACGGCGCCAAAGTTACGAGCGTGTCCATGACGACGAGGAATCGACCGGCGCGTTTGATCTCGATGCCCGCAGCGACCTGTAGTGCGCCCTGCAACGAGGTGTGTTGGTGATTGAGACCATTCCACATCATGCGCAAAACTGGATCACGCGATCCGCGGGAAAGCCGGGAAGCTTCAGCCGTATCACCGTGTTCAATCGCGGTGAACACCTTCTCGATGCGTTTCGGATCACGCCGGAACCAGCGGCCACCCCACCAAAAAATTCGCTCGATCACCACCGTGAGCCCGATGATCGATACAATCAAAATCGGCCACATGACCGGTCCGCCTTTGTGGAACTTGTCGATTAGCCAGTTACCGGCAAGGAAGCCGGTTTCGGCAGCGGGCGAAGCAGCAGGCGAGGCACTCGCAACGGCCGTCGCGGCAGGACTCTCGGCGCCGGGTTGTGCAGGGCTCAGTGTGGCGGTAACCGCCGCGCCCGGCGCCACAGGTTGTCCTGCAACTCCGGGTTGTCCAGGCGCTGCTGGCTGCTGCGCTGCAGGTTGCCCTGGTGGCACGTTTGTAGCTGGCGGCACGTTCGTAGCTGGCGACTGCGCCACCGCCGCAGGATTTGCGGGTGCCTGGGCCCCTGGACTCATAGCCGGGGCCTTAGCCGGAGCTTGTGCCGGCGGCGGAGATTGCGCGAGCGAAATCAGTGCAAACGCGAATGAGCATAGACAGGTGGCAAGTAGTGTTTTCATAATTGAAGCAGGAGTTTGATCTGACCAGATCGATTTCGATACAGGTTTTCTCTTATCGCAGACGACTTGGTTGCGAGTCGAGCAAAACTTTTCATTTTTTTCCGCGGTGCTTCCTTTCGAAAGGTCGCATCTTTGATTCGAAATATCTCTGCCGCGGGGACGTAGGCAAGTCTTTCAAATTGTCTTTGCCGAGTTTTCTTCAGAGTTGCGACCCAACGCGCTGCGCGATCACAACGCGGTTCCGCAGGTGCGGCCAATTGTCGATCGCTGCTTCCAATTGATCTCCGGCATGAATCGGCCCGACGCCAGAGGGCGTTCCAGTTAAAATCACATCGCCGGGCAAAAGCGTGAGCGACTGACTCGCGAATGAAACAATCTGCGCAACCGAATAGATCATTCGGCTCGTGCGCGTGCTCTGGCGCAGTTCACCATTCTGCCATAGCTCCAGCGAAACATCGGCAACATCGGCATCGGCATAAACGAACGGCCCAATCGGCGTGTAAGTGTCAAATGATTTGCAGCGGCCAAATTGCTTCTCGCTTTTTTGTAAATCCCGATCGCTGATATCGAGAGCAATTGTGTAACCGAAAACAAGATCGAGCGCGCGTTCCACAGCCACATTTTTCGCGGTCTTGCCAATCACGACGGCCACCTCCGCTTCGAAATCTGTTTGATGCTCGGGAAACGCAATTCCGATTGCACCGTTGTGCGGCAAGAGCGAGCTCGGAGCCTTAAACCAGATCAGCGGTGTGCCCAGCGGCGTCCGCTTCATCTCCGCGATGTGATCGGCATAATTCAATCCGACTGCGATTAATTTCGACGGCACGACTGGAAGGTCGATCTGCAAATCTGCGATCCGAAATACTTGGCCAGTGGGTTGAAGGTCGATCCAATACGGTTTTGCCAGCGCATGCACGTCCTCGCCACGCAGTTCGCCGTAGAAAAAACGATCGCCTGATCTGAATGCGCCAAACGTTCTCATAAACATGTTGTAGCGGCGGCTGTGCCAGCCGCCGACCCTTTAGCGACGGCGCTTGGCACAAGCACCGCCACAATTATTTTGGTAGCACACCCACAAAATCACGGACAGGTTTTTGCCCCGGAATCGAGAACGCGCTGCCATCCTCCCGCGCAAACCAGAACGCGCTTGAGGAACCGCCATCGAGGTTCATCGCGCGTTCGATTCTCAAATCACCAGCGATTGGTGTTGTAGCAAGAATCATTGCCAGGTCCGCCAGCGAAGCTTCCGAGCAAACGCCGAGCAACGCGCGCTCGTGCGTTGCTGTCGCGGCAAACGTTCGCCGCGCCTGCTGCGAATCGTTCAAACCACGAACGCCGTGCGACGCATCGACTAGGAATGGACCGCACTGAATTGCAGCGGCGACTTTTTGAGCCCGTGAAAATTCACGGGCGGGCACGATTTGCACGCCGCGCGGCCACGCCAGCAGCACCCCGGTAATGAGGCGGGCGCGTCGCAGCGGCGCGATCATTTTCTCATTCACGATCCGCAACCCGATCGGCTCGAATTGTTCGTCGAAATAACCGCCATTCACTCCGGACAGGCATTTTTCGCGTGCCATGACGCTCGCGAGTGTTTGGCCGTCTGGATTATCGATCACCCGCAACGCGCATGATTTGGCGGAGAAAATTGCAACGTCGAAGTCGGCCCGCTGATCGGCAGCTGTGTTTTTCACAACAATGTGTCGATGCTCAATTCCTGCGCGACCGGGCTCCGATTCAGTCGAGAGAATTTTCCACTCTGCCTGCGCGCAGGTGGCAACGGCGAAGAAAAGGACAAGCGTCCTAAGCCTTGGCACCGTATTTGTCGATCAAACCTTGAAAGCGCGGATCGCTGCGCAGTGGGTCCCAAATCGGATTTACTTTCAAAGCCTGTGCGGTAACGGAGCTGGGTCGGCTTAATAATCCATCGAGGATTTCAATCGCGCGATCGTTGTCCCCCAGAATTGCGCAGACCTCAGCGACCCCGGTCCTAATTTCCGGGCCCCCAAATGCATCCTTAGCTTCAGGAAGCAGTTCAGTCGCGCGTTGCGCCTCTGCCAGCGCTGATTCCTTTTCGCCAAGGTACGCGAGCACTTTTGCCAACTGAACTTGGATTTCTGGGTTGTCGGGACTCCGCTTCAGTTCCTGCTCGAGGGCACTTTTCGCTTTCAGAAAAGCGGCTCGCGCTCCGCGCTCATCTTGGAGCGCTTTTCGTGCAAAGCCGATGTAATAATACTTGCTCCACAAGTGTCCTGGAAAAGCGGCGAGCTGGTCATCCGGCAGCTTCTCCGCTTCTTGCAATCCTTCTTGGTACTTGCGTTCCAGGAGAAAAATGTTCACTCGCGCGTTGGCGGCGTTGAGTTTTTCCTCCTTAGTCATCTGGGCCGATTTCAGAGCCTCAAGCGCTTTCTCTGCTACGCTGAAGTCGCCTTTCTCAAAGATCGCCAGTTTCGATTTGATCTCCAAAACGCCGAATGCCGTCGGATTCAAGGCGAGTGCGCGGTCGATCGTTTTGTTGGCCGCATCGAAGTTCCGCAGCACCTGGTAATTGTCAGCGAGATTTTGCAGCGGCCACGTGTCTTTCGGATTCAAACTGGCGGCCTTTTCAAGGTTCGCAGTCGATTCTGCCCATTTGCCCTGGCGGCGCTGGATCGCACCTAGAGCGAGATAAACTTCCGATTCGTTGGGCAACGCGCGCTGGGCGATTTCGAATTCTCTTAGAGCGGCGTCATAGTTGTTATCACCGTAATAATATGAGAATCCGACAGCGAGATGTGCCTCCGGCAGGTCCGGCTGCAATCGCAAAGCGCGTTCGGCGAGAGTCCGCGCTTTTTCGCGACGCTCCGGCGTGCGGTCAAAAGTGTGCACGAGCCAACTCTGCAACAGCGACAAGCGCGCAACGGCGAGCGCAAAATTGGGATCAAGCTGGATGGCTCGCTCGTAAAGCTGCTCGCTTTGTTTCAGTTTCTCGAAGTCCTCAACGGCACACGCGAGATTCTGCGCCTGGACAAATGCGAGATAGGCTTCGCCATTTTCTGTAGGCTTGCGCTCCATTTGCGCTTTTTCAGCGGGTGACAATTTGGCCTGGAGTTCGCCAGCTATTTTTTTTGCGAGATCAGTTTGGATCGCGAACACATCTGTTAGGTCACGGTCGTAATCTTCCGCCCAAAGGTGCTCGTCGTTCTCAGTGTTAATCAATTGCACGTTCACACGCACACGATTGCCAATGCGGCGAACGCTGCCTTCAAGAATGGTAGCCACACCCAGGGCCTTTCCGATTTCACGAACATTGGATGCCTTCCCTCGATAAGGCATGACCGAGGTGCGCGAAATTACTTTGAGGTCACCGATCTTCGACAAGTTGGTGAGCACGTCGTCCTGAATGCCGTCGGCGAAATAAACGTTCTCCTTGTCGTCGCTCAAACTCTCAAAGGGGAGGACGGCAATCGACTTGTCGATCTTGTGCGCCGAAGCGCGAGGCAATAGAAAAAATCCTGCTACGATCAAAACCAGCACGCTCGAGCCGGCGAGTAATAAGGTGTTACGGCGGCGGCGCCTGCGCACTTCGGTTTCGGCTCGCTTCAATCGCGGAGGGCTTGGATTGCCGAGCTCTGTTGTATAGAGATTGACGATGGAAATCGTTTCACCGTGCTTCACCTCGCATTCTCCGACGTCGTGCAGGTAGGGGCGCCATTCCGGATAGTGCTGTAAGTCTTCGGCGACGTGCTTTGAAAGCAGGATGTGCCCGGCATCTCCGCAATCCATCACCCGTTGCGCAATGTTGATTCCGGCTCCCGCAATATTTGCCCGCTCGTTGACGTCAGCGACCTCGTTGACCGGTCCGCTGTGAATGCCCATCCGGACTTGGAGTTCCGAATGATTCTTGAGGGCCTCACTAATCTCCAAAGCGCAACGCACCGGTTCTTCCGGGCTGTTGCGAAAGACCAACGCCATTCCGTCGCCAGTAGGTAAACGTATCAATCTACCTTCCGCTTCCGCCGAACGGAAATGTTCCGTCCCGCGGACGGCATCGTTGAGCTCACCAAGCAGCTCGCTCTGCTCGCTAATCAGCAAGCTGGAGTAGCTGACGATGTCGATGAACAAGACGTGCCCAATCTCGAGCCGGAGAGGGCGTTTAGATTCAGCGAGCATAAGGTAGACGAATGCAAGATCGCTATTAATGAGACAACGGCAAGATCGACATGTTCACTGAAGTCACGCCATCGTAACGAAAGCGTTACTTTATTCCTGTGGCGAACACCGTTTGAAAATACGGGCTCTGTTTTTCTCGCGCGACGACGCTCACTTCGATCTCGCGAAAACCGGCTTTTTCCAGGAATTGGTGCAACTGCACTTCGCTGAAGCCGAGCCAGTGGTCGGCGTACAGTTCGCGGGCCTTTTCGAACCGGTGGCTCAATAGGTCGAGAACGGCCAGGCGACCGCCGCGCTTCAAAATGCGACGTGCCGCCGCGATGGCTCGCTCCGGATGAATGGCATGATGTAGCGCCTGGCTCAAAATCGCTAGATCGACACTGTTTTTAGCAATCGGCGGATCTTCAATGTCGCCAAGCCGATATTCGAGGTTCTTGATTCCGTGTTTCTTCGCCAGCTGCGCTCCGAACTCGACCATCTTTGGCGAATTATCGACGGCAATGACTTTGCGAGCATTTTTGGCCAGCAATTGCGACAGCGTCCCCTCGCCTGCCCCGAGGTCAGCGACTGTCAGCCGCGGGAGCAAAGTAATCAGCGTGTGCGCCAGCGCTTTCCACGACCGGCCCGGCACGTAACTTCGGCCAAACTTTCCGGCGAGCTCATCGAAGTATTTGCGCGCTTTGTCCTGACGTTTGTGCAGAACAAGCTTAAGACTGGTCCGATCGCGTGACGTTTCCGGCAGTTCACGCGCGAGCAACCGGGTAATTTCTGCAACGCGCGCTCGCTGTGAATCCCGTCCGTTATGGTCTGCACCGTAATACACGTTTTTCCCAACCCGCCGGTCCGCAACGACGCCGGCGCGTTTCAATTGGGCGAGATGACTGGAGATGCGCGATTGGCCCATACCCAAAATTTGCTGTAACTCCGCGACGGAAAGCTCTTCCTGCTCGAGCAGAAGCAGTAGACGCAATCGAGTCGGGTCTGCCAGCAACCGCAACAAATTAATGGTTGACGCCATGATATCGGCCAACGATATATCGACGCATCATGATTGGTCAATATGTTCCTAAGTTACGCTGTTGAACCTTGAACTGTTTGGCTAATCAAGAATCTTAAACCGTTTTAACGCTTTAACCCTTCAACGTCAGTTATGTCCCGCCGTTACATCTTTTCTTCTGAGTCCGTCACCGAAGGCCATCCCGACAAAGTTTGCGACACCATCAGCGATTACATTCTCGACGCCTGTCTCGAACAGGATCCGTTGAGTCGCGTCGCTTGCGAAACTCTCGCAAAAGGCAACCTCGTCGTCCTGGCCGGCGAAATTACGGCCAACGCGAAGTTTGATTTTGAAGAGCGCGTCCGCGCTGCGATCCGCGACATCGGATACGTCAACGGCGATTGCATTTTTCACGCAGACACCTGCCGGGTGATTTGGGAGATGAGCGAGCAATCGCGCGACATCAAACAGGGTGTCGATAGCATTGCGGCGGACGGAAAAGCTACTGCCGAGCAAGGCGCCGGCGATCAGGGGTTGATGTTTGGCTTTGCCTGCAATGAAACGCTGGAGCTCATGCCAGCGCCCATTTCGTTTGCCCATAAACTTGGGCGGGAGCTAACGCGCTTGCGGAAGTCTGGCGAAATTCCCTGGCTGCGTCCCGATGGCAAGACGCAAGTTTCAATCGAATACGATGGCTACAAACCGGTGCGAGCTACGACGGTCGTCGTGTCCTCACAGCATACAGCCGATGTAAAACAAAAAGAAGTCCGCGAGACGCTGACGGAACTTCTCATCAAGAAAGTGATGCCGGCAGAATGGCTGGATAAAAAGACGACCTACCTGATCAATCCAACTGGCCGATTTGTCATCGGCGGTCCGGAAGGCGATGCAGGGATAACGGGCCGCAAGATTATTTGCGATACGTATGGCGGAATGGGGCGGCACGGCGGTGGCGCTTTTTCCGGGAAAGACCCGAGCAAAGTGGACCGCAGCGCGGCGTACATGGGGCGCTGGATCGCAAAGAATGTCGTCGCAGCCGGCCTGGCGGATCGATGCGAGGTCCAGTTCGCGTATGCCATTGGTCACCCCGAGCCGGTGAGCGTGAGTGTGGATACATTCTGCACAGGCAAAGTGGACGAGGAAAAATTGGAACGGGCAATCTGGGAAGTTTTTAATTTCAAGCCGGCAGAGATCATTAAACAACTAAATCTGCTTCGCCCGATCTATCGGAAGACAACCAACTACGGCCACTTCGGTCGGGTGGACGACGTTGATGCGCTAACGTGGGAACGCACCGGTAAAGCGGACGAATTAAAACGCGCGGCAAAGTAGGTTTTAGGTTTCAGAGTTCAGGTTTCAGAAAATCAATCATGGCGTTTCAATCATTTAAAGATCTCGAAGTTTGGCAGCGCGGATGCCGGTTGGCGGTGGACATTTTCAAGACGTTTGCAAACTGCCGAAATTTCACCATACAGGATCAAGTGCAGCGCTCAGCGTTGTCCATTCCCTGCAATATCGCCGAAGGATACGAACGCGACAGCAATAGAGAATTTATTCGCTTCTTGAACATCGCGAAAGGTTCTGGTGGGGAGCTGCGCACTCAACTCTATATCTCTCGCAAACTCGATTTTCTGACCAAGACCGATTTCAATCGGCTCGCCGTCGAATCGAAAGAAATATCAGCCATGTTGCACGGACTTTCGCGGGCGGTCTCGAAGCGAATACCGAACAAGCTAAAACGCGTGCGCTCTGAATCCTGAACCCTGAAACCTGCACCCTATTCAGTTATGCAAACAATCGAAAAGACGACAACGGATTACAAAATAAAGGACATCAATCTGGCGGATTTCGGTCGAAAGGAAATTTCCATCGCTGAAAAGGAAATGCCGGGTCTGATGGCGATCCGCGAAAAGTATGCGCCGCAGAAACCGCTCGCCGGTGTGCGAATCACGGGCTCGCTGCACATGACGATCCAAACCGCGGTATTGATCGAAACCCTGGTCGATCTTGGCGCGACTGTGCGATGGGCGAGCTGCAATATTTTCTCGACGCAAGATCATGCCGCCGCGGCTATCGCGAAAAGAGGCATCTCGGTGTTCGCGTGGAAAGGTGAATCACTGGAAGATTACTGGTGGTGCACTTATCGGGCGATTTTACACCCAGACGGCAAAGGTCCCCAACTGGTAGTCGATGATGGCGGAGACGCCACGTTGCTCATTCATAAAGGCCACGAGTTGGAGGAAGGCAGCGATTGGGCAAAAACCAAATCGGCAAACAAAGAAGAACAGGTAATCAAAGGTTTGCTGCTCGAAATTCATCGAGAGAATCCATATCGCTGGCACGAGATCGTGAAGGATTGGCGCGGCCTTTCGGAGGAAACAACAACCGGCGTGCACCGCCTCTACAAATTGCATCAGGAAAAGCGGCTGCTTGTTCCCGCTATCAATGTAAACGACTCGGTCACGAAATCGAAGTTCGACAACCTGTACGGCTGCCGGCATTCGCTTGTCGATGGATTGAATCGCGCGCTGGATGTGATGCTCGGTGGCAAAGTCGCTGTGGTGTGCGGATACGGCGATGTCGGCAAAGGTTGCGCGCAATCACTGCGCGGCCAGGGGGCGCGCGTTGTCATTACCGAGATCGATCCGATTAACGCGCTGCAAGCCGCGATGGAAGGCTACGAGGTCACGACTCTCGAAGAGACACTGGGTCGCGGCGACATCTACATCACTGCCAGCGGCAACCTCGATGTCATCACGCTCGAACACATGCAGCGGATGAAAGATCAGGCGATCGTCGCTAACATCGGCCACTTCGACAATGAGATTCAGGTCGATGCGCTCAATGCAGCCAAAGGCGTGAAGAAAACCAACATCAAACCGCAGGTGGACAAGTACACGTTCCCGGACGGTCACGAAATTTTCCTGCTCGCTGAAGGTCGGCTGGTGAACCTCGGTTGCGCAACTGGTCACCCAAGTTTCGTCATGTCCAATTCCTTTTCGAATCAAGTGCTCGCGCAGCTCGATCTCTGGAAAAATCGAGAAAATTACAAAGGCGGCGTTTACGTCTTGCCGAAAAAACTCGACGAGGAAGTTGCCCGCCTGCACCTGGCAAAAATCGGCGTGAAATTAACGAAGCTCTCCCACAAACAAGCCGATTACCTCGGCGTCCCCATCGACGGCCCGTTCAAGTCCGAGCATTACCGTTATTAGGTTTTTGGGGGACGAGCTCCACGCCGTTCCAAATTTTGGGACGTGACAGAACTTGTCCCTCAGGTTCATCGCCGCGATTGCGGGGGAGTGTCGATCGATTCCGTCACGTGCAGACGAGTGACTCTTAGCTCGCCAATCTCGAGACGCTTGATTTTTGCGCGGCCGATGACAAGGCGGCCAATTCCGATAAAACCGAGCGCCAGTGCGCTGACGGCAATAGCGCCGGCAGCAAGTGCGCCGATTGATTGCGCCCCGACCGCCAGCGCGCGAATTGCAATCGGGCCGAACTTTCTCCTCGCTTCCTCAATTTCGTTTGATTTCATCTCGTTAACTCCGCACTCGTGACTTCAACGTAGCTACAGTTTGGTTGTCCGCCACGTCGCCATTTTCCCAAAATATGAACGCGCCGGTCTTTCTTCGCCGCGTCGGTCAGGATTTCCGTTTCACCCCTCGGCGCCGCCAGCCAGACCGTTGATCCTGCGCCGTGAAAATCGAACATGACTTGCGACGTGCATGGCTCGCCGGCATACAGCCTGACCCACCCGACTTGATCGAAACGTGAACCGACCGCCGCCGCCTTTACCTGCGCCGCTGGTTTCTTTACCTGGGCGCAACCTGCCATTCCGGCCAGAGCGGCCCCTGCGACAAACGAATGTAATAAGAACTTTTTCATACCGAAGGAATCAGAACTGCTCGCGAATCCTCAGAAAATCCATTATTCACGCTCCTCCGCATGAAAGCGATGAAGCATGCGATGGACAAATGGCGCGAGCAGTACTGATACGATGCCGATGAACGCCAAGCCCGAAAACAGAGCGTAAAACGAAGCAAAAAGTTTCGCGCAGTCGGTCTTCAACGGATCGACTGGACCCATCCCACCGAGGATCATCGAGGCGTTTAAAAGGGAATCGATCCAGCTCAAGCCAGCAACGTAATGATAGCCGAGAACGCCGCCTCCAAGTCCAAAGACCAAAACTCCAAGCGCCACCAGCCCGTGTCGGCCAACACGTTTGCTAAATTCAATCCGGCTGAGAAGACGCTGCTGTCGGCGCTCGTACATGTGAGGCTGATTATGCTAACGCGTAATGTCGCCTATCGGAGCAGAAGATTTCGTGGGCAAGATAACCTGAAAATATCCAAGCCGGTTAACACCTAATCTTTCAAACGCGACACATGACCGGCGGCGAGACGCCAGCGGCCGCTCTGTTTCACAAACGTATCGGTAAACTGAACAATGATGTCGATCGGCTTACCTTGGGCGTTACCTTTTACTTTCGTTTTGCCCGTCACGATCGCAGTATGGCCGCCATAAATTCGGACCTTCATATCGTAATTTTCGAAGACATTGTAATGGACTCTGCCACTTCTGGCGTCTTCGATATCGTCGGCGGCCGTGGTGATTTCACCTTTTGAGTTTGTTAGCGTGTAGTCGTCGGTTAAAAAGTTTGCGATCTTGTCCGCGTCACCGCGCAAATACGCAACACAGCCGTCATGCTCGGCTTGTAGGACCTCGGCGTTCTCACGAGTCGGCGTCTGGGCAAGGACCGCTGCGACGCAGGCCTAAGAAAAGATGAAGAGGAATTTCATCCAGCGAGCATAGCCTGCCGCGCAATTCTGTCCGCAAGATAAGCTGAGAAATAACCGGCATAACGTTTTTGCAATTCCGGGCGTTGCCAGTCTTTGCCGGTGAGAATCTTCCGGCAATTGGCTGCACCGCATTTGCATTCCACCGAGTAATCGTCGTCATCGGTCATCGCCCAATCGTGCGTGAGTTCTTCGCCCGCGCGGATGTCGCGCATGGCAACGAACTTGATCTCGCCGCGCATTCCGAGATTCGGATTGCACGAGTGATTTGAATACAACATCGACAACTCCCGCTCTTCCTCAGTCACGGGTGCGATGAACAAATCTTCGTCGATCTGAATCTCCACCGGGCCAAGCGGGGGCGCGATTTGTTGACGCAAAGTTTTGCGATCAACAATGTGTCCGCCTTTCACCGCCACGATTTCATCTTTTGCGATATCTGTCGTGGCAAATAGACCGCGTCCATGAATTTGACTCGCGCGAATCTCAGTTTTTGGGGAACGATAGGAAAGCGGAAACATCACGCAAACTAGCCAAGGTGGAACGCGTTGTCCTCAACGCGTTGACAGAATATGCGGCTTCGCCGCCTGATATTTGCGCCTTCGACGACCTATCTGCCATCGGCCCGCCGCGACGGACCGATCCATCCTTGGCTCGATCGAGCCTAACTGTAGCGGCAGGCGTGTCGCCTGCACATTTGCATTTTGCGGCTGACACAGCCGCCTCTACAGTTGTCGATCCTGCATGAAAAATCGACCGGCTGCCATCGCCTTCATCTTCGTCACGGTCATGCTAGACATGCTCGCGCTTGGGTTGATCGCGCCGGTGTTGCCAAAATTGATTCTCGACTTCCTGGGCGGCAATATGAATTCGGCAGCAAACTGGAACGGCGTCTTCGGCACCGTCTTTGCGCTGATGCAATTTTTCTTCTCGCCAGTGCTGGGCGTGTTGTCCGACAAGTTCGGACGGCGGCCGGTCATTCTTCTGTCGAATCTTGGTCTCGGCCTCGACTACATCGTCATGGCGCTCTCGCCTACGATTGGCTGGCTTTTCCTCGGCCGAATCATTTCTGGGATCACCGCGTCCAGCATTCCGACTGCCATGGCATACATCGCCGACGTGACGCCGAAAGAGAAGCGTGCAGGCGCTTTCGGCATGATCGGCGTGGCGTTTGGCCTCGGCTTTATTCTCGGCCCAGGCATTGGTGGTCCGCTCGGCGATATCGATGTTCGGCTGCCGTTCTGGGTCGCCGCTGGATTTAGTCTGGCGAACTGGCTTTACGGTTACTTCTTCGTCCCCGAATCGCTGCGACAGGAACATCGCAAAGAAGTCACATTGCGCCGTGCGAATCCGATAGGCTCGCTGGTGTTGCTTCGCTCGCATTCGGAGCTGTGGAAGCTTGCTACGCTACAGTTTCTTGCCTACGTCTCGCACGAAGTGTTCGTGATCTGGGCGCTTTACGCGATTTACCGTTACGAGTGGAGCTCGGGCATGATTGGCGCTTCGCTCGCGATCGTCGGCATTTTCACCGCGGCGATTTCAGGAGGACTCACAGGACGAATCGTTGGATGGCTCGGTGAGCGACGCACACTTTACATCGGCCAATTTTTCGGTGCGGTCGGCATGCTGATCGCTGGTCTCGCCAGAACGAGCGCTGTTTACATCGCTTCGATCCCCATAATTTCGATGTGGAATATTTCCTTCCCGGCAGCACAAGGCATGATGACGCACCGCGTGAGCGAACGCGAACAGGGCGAATTGCAGGGCGCGATCCAGAGTCTTCGATCAATCGCGTTTGTCATTGGACCCTTCCTCTTCTCAGGAATATTCGCCTGGTTCATCAACCCGAAGCACCCCTTTCATGTTCCCGGCGCTCCGTATTATTTGGCAGCAGCGTTGTTATTCACTGCGATGTTGCTCGCGACGCGCGTAGAACAACCGCAATTTGATCAGCCCGGCGAGAAGCCAATTGAACCAAGCGAAGCCGCACCGCCGGGAGGAATTGCTGCAGGGCCCGTCGCGCCGGCTATCGATCCGGCAGAAGAAAATGTTTGAGTTCTTGATGGTGATTCGACTAACTACGGCTGTAATGAAAGCGACCATTCGGGGCGCAGGGGTTGTCATTGCGATCAGTTCCTGGATCGCGATGTCTAATCACTGCGCGTTCGCGCTGATCGCGACAGAAAACGATTCGACGCAAGCGGGTTGCCCATTTCATTCCAAGCCGGCGAAGCAAAAACAGCAGGCCGCGCAGGTGCAATGCTGCAAGACCCTGCGCGCCGTTGTTCTTGCACAAACAAAAGCCTGGGCGCGCGACGACGCTAAATTTTTGCACGTCCATGTTCGGTCTCACGAGTTCGCGCCCATCGCGCTTCAACGGAACGCGCAGGTGGCGTTGTCCCTCGATACAGGGCCGCCCGACGCCCGCTCATTCGCTGAGCTAATCCTGCAGCGGAGCCTTTTGGCTCACGCCCCACCCTTCTCGGTCTAACGAGTCGCGATCGGCGATCGCGGATTTCCCGCTGTAGCGGCAGGCGTGCCGCCTGCATTGCGCATGCTGTCGCAGCCGACGCGGCTGCCACTACAGAATCATTTCAGCAGTCCAAATGACAAGACACGTTTTAGTTTTCGTTTGCGCATTCACACTCGTCGCCCGTGTGCAGGTAGGGGCGATTGACCCCAATCGCCCGACTGGCGATCACCCGCTTTCGCACAGCTACGGCGTGGCAGGCGAGCATGTGGGGAAACAGAAATACACCTGCCCCATGCATCCGGAGGTCGTGATGGATCATCCAGGCAATTGTCCCAAATGCGGAATGAAACTCGTGCCGCTGAAACAAGAGAAACGTCGAACGCCCAACGTCCAACGCTCAACGCCCAATGATCAGTCGCTTTTGTCACATCGGTCACATGAAACGCACCCGCCTTCGGTCGCCGCGGCGACCTCTGGCGTGGCAGGCACGGTTTCGCACGGCGGCCACGAGATGCACATGGAAATGCACTCTACGGTGGACATTGCTGATCCAATGAGCCGCGAAGGGTCGGGCACAAGTTGGCTACCAGATTCGAGCCCTATGTATGGCAGAATGTTCATGTTCGATGAGAACATGCTGATGTTGCACGGCGCAATTTTCCCGCGTTACACCAACGTGAGCACGCCACGCGGTGACGATCGGATCGATGCGCCGAACTGGATGATGGCGATGTATTCGCATGCGCTCGGCGAAAGCGCGCAGTTCGGCGCCCGCCTGATGATGAGTCTCGATCTGTTAACCGAGCAGGGCCGCGGCTATCCCCTCTTATTTCAAAGCGGCGAATCGTGGCACGATGAGCCCTTACACGACCGACAACATCCGCACGATCTCTTCGACGAATTGTCGATGAGCCTGTCGCAAAAGTTCGAGCACGATTTCAGCGCCTACATCTATTTCGGTTACCCCGGTGAACCGGCGCTCGGTCCGCCGACATTCATGCATCGCCCATCGGCGATGGATGATCCCGACGCGCCGCTTGGGCATCACTGGCAAGATTCGACGCACGTCACCTTCGGCGTCGCCACTGCAGGTTTGCAATGGCGCAATCTGAAAATCGAAGGCAGTATTTTCACTGGCCGTGAGCCGGATGAAAATCGTTACGACTTTGATCGGCCGCGCTTTGATTCATACAGCGGCCGCATTTCCTGGAACCCGACGCAAAATCTCGCGCTGCAAGTTTCGTATGGTTACATCAAGAGTCCCGAGGCGCTCGAGCCAGACCTGAAACGGCATCGGACGACCGCGTCCGTCATTTACAATCTCCCGCTCGGCCACGACAGCAATTGGTCAACGGCCTTTGTTTGGGGACAAAACAACGACACGGGTGAAGGCAAAACGCAGTCATTCCTACTCGAATCAAATTATCAACGCGGCCGCGACACGTTTTATGCGCGTTGGGAGCGCGTCCAAAAATCCGGTGAGGAATTGGTTCTGAATCCCGCGGCTGACACGCGCATCTTTCCGGTGAGCGCTTACACAGTTGGTTACGTGCGCGACCTCTCGCACGGCAATGGTCTCGATATCGGACTTGGCACTCAATTCACTATCAACGGTCGCCCAGACACTCTCGATCGTTATTATGGGGACGATTTGGGTTACGCGTTTCAGTTTTTTCTGCGCATTCGCCCATCACTGCATGGTCATGGCGGGCATGAGCACGTCGAGAACGTCGCTGGAACTGAAAAATGAGAGGGGCCCACATTCTCGCTTCGCCACGCGACGCACGGGTAGGTTAAAACGTGCGGAAATGACAAAAATATTGCTCGCGATAGCCTCGCTTATCGTCGCAACATGCACACTTTTTGCCAATGGCGGCGCGTGGCAGACCGGCGTTCCGGGAACGGGTAGCGCCAGTGCCTCGAACAGCGACAAGCAAACCAACGTTACGATCCAAAATGAAGCTCTGAAGATCGATCTGCACCCGGAGTATGCGGCCGTGGATGTGCGCTACCGCATGCACAACACAGGATCGAAGGTGCAACAGGATTTCTTCTTTCCGGTCGAGCGTTGGGGAAAAAATCCGGATGCAGATACTGATGCAAAGGGGAGCGATATCGATCACTATCAAATCAGCGTTGATGGAAAAGAATTGAAATGGACTAATGTGGCCGGAGCGAAGGAAGAAAGCAGCGAAACCACTTCGGGGCAGATCTGGCAGCAAAACGTCTCCACGATTAAGTCATGGAAGAAATCGGTGATACCCTTCGAGCGAGATCAAACGCGCGAGGTCGCGTTCATTACCGCGCGCGGTACGCGGAGAACGACGAATCGGTTTCAGATGACTCGCACATAAGTGACGCGACTTTTGCATATTCGCTCTCGCCTGCGGCGACCTGGAAAGGGCCGATTGGCAAAGGAAAAATCGAAATCAACATTTTGCACGCGGAGCCTGAAGACGTCTCAATCGCGAAACCGAAAGAGCATTTCCAGAAAAGTGAGCGACATGCATTACGAATGGCAGTTTGAAAATTTAAAACCGACATTGGCGGACGACATCCGCATCATCGCGCATTCAAAATACGATTCTTATCCGACTGGTTATTCGGAGGAGGATCTGAGTCGCCACGCCTCATACGTCATTCGGAACAACCAATACTTTCTCGATCACAAAGATTATGATGCGACGGCAAGCTCTACGCTGGCTCCGCAAGGCAAACGCAACTACGATGTCGTTAACATCAAGGCCGATCCGCAGCGCGAGCTGCAAACTCCCTGGGCCGAAGGCGCCAAGGATGATGGCATCGGCGAGAGCATCACGCTCGATGTTAAACGCCCGCTCCCCCTCTACGGCATTTTGATCCGTCCCGGATATTACGAATACGGCCGGGAAGATGTCTGGTGGAAGAACAACCGCGTCGCGGCGCTCGAGATCACCCTAAACGATGAGCATACGTTTACGGCGAGCATTCCCGATGAGCGATTCGAAAATCCGTATCTTATTCGCGTGCGCGATTACACTAAGCCGGTCAGCAAGATTAAACTCGTGATCAAAGGTGTGCATCGCGGCACGCAATCTCGTGATACATGCATTTCGCTCGTTGAGTTGCGTGCGCCGCTTGCCAAAAAACCTGCAATTCACGCGGCGCGATGAACGCGCGAGCGCTTGGGCTATGGATGGCGGCGCTGCTCGTTGCCGCCAGCCCCGCAGCCGCGGGGGCGAGCGTTCTGCCCATTTACATCGAAGACAATCACGCCGGAAGGTTTTACTGGCTGGCCCAAAATATCGATCTCGATCAGCCGTGCACGCTCATCCTTTTCGATGCGCACAGCGACGCATCCGGCATTTTCGATTCCGATAAAATTCGCGGTGCGCTTCGAAACGTCGCGTCCGGGCCGGCTCGACAAGTGCTGCTCGATCGCTGGCGCAGCGAAAGTTATGTTCAATGCTTCAATTGGATCGAGCCGCTCATGCCGGGCCCGATTGCAAAAGTAATTTGGGTGCCCGCTGAGAAACTTCCTGAAACGGAGATTCGCAAGCGCATGCAAGAAGCAATAGCGTTACTCGATGGTCACCTCGAAGCAGCGCCGCGGAAATCGGGATCATTGCGCGAATCCTATGTCGTCTCCGATTTTGAAAGCCTCGAGAAACATCTCGCTCCAACCGAGCCGCTCGTTGTCACGATTGACCTCGATTATTTCGCCGGGCTATCAGCTCCAGAACAAGAAACAGCCTTCGCGCGAATCTGGAACTTTGTGATCGAGCGGCCAAACCTTCGCGCCATCACATTTGCGATTTCGCGTCCGTATTTAAAGAGCGAGGAGGAGGCCTATCGGTTGCTCAACGTGGCGTTGACTTCCGCGCTCTCGTTGCCAACGGTGCAAATCCAGTTCGAGCCGTTCCTCACAGTTGCCAACGATCACTCGACCCTCGCCAAGAAATTAATGGCGAAAGGAGAGAAATCACCGGTGTTCGATCTCGCGCAAGCGCCGCAAGAGCTTCGGGCGCGAATCTTATCCGAATCCAAACACATCACGGTGCGCCACGATGCCGCGCGTTGGCAGCAATTGTTGCAGCTTTGGGATGGCGAGGCGCCGCAATTGCATCTTCAAATTAAAGATCGCCAGCCTTCGACAGACAATGTTTGGCGCATCCCGGCGAACGAGCCGGCCGAGATCGAACTCGTCGTCGAGCCCTGGACAACCAAACCGGAGAAGATCGAATGGTTTGCGCTGACGCCGAAATACTCGCGCTGCAACCTGACCAATTTGTCGATTGATCAGGTTGGATTCGTCGCGAACGCCGCGCCGTGCCCCGCCTGGAACGAACGTCCGATTGATCATCACGATTCAGTGCTGCCGATTGCCAGGATCGACAATTTGTTTGATCGGCAGTTCCACTGTGGCTCGGTGCGGTTGCGAGCCCGCGCTCTTGTCGATGGGAAAATTCGCGAAACGGCCGTTCTGGAATTGCGGCGATTTGTCGGCAGCGGTTTCCGCGCCGCGATCAGCGAGCAATTCGGTCTGCCGTATCTTTTCGGCAGCGGCCAATTATCCGAAAACTCAGACACGGAACCGGAAACCAATCTTGGCGCCGATTGTGCGAACTTCGTGGTGTACGCGTTGCGTCGGCAAGGGCATCGCGTTCCATGGTCGGACCCGAAGCAACTGCGCGACCATCTCGATCTGGTCGCGCGGTCGGTTACGCCGGGTACGGCAAGAATAAGCGCGGAGGATTTGCAGCGTGGCGCAATCGTCCATCTCGACACGCACGTCGCGGCGGTGATGGAGGATCGGCAGCCCGTTGGCATTCTTGATGAAAACGATCTCGTTGCGCACCAACTCACAGGCGCTCCGCAAATAGTGACGCTCGGGGAACTGCTGAGACAGCGCAAAAAAAATTGCTTCGATTTGTTCCGCGTGCGTCCAGCAAAGGCTGCGGCGACCTTAGTTTTTGGCGGCGACGTGATGCTGGGCCGCAGTTGCGCACCGAACATCGAAAGCGGGATGGACCCATTTGCCGGAATCGGCTCTGTGCTCCGTGGCGTCTCTTTCGCCGCTGCAAATCTAGAATGCACGATTTCCAGTCTCGGCGACTCCGCCTCTCGCTACGCATTCCGCGCTCCGGCACGCTCGGCGCAATTGCTCCGCCGCTCCGGATTTCACGCCATGGGATTGGCAAATAATCACGCACTCGATTTTGGGGCGGTGGCATTGCACGACTGTGCAGCGTCTTTGTCTCGTGAAAAAATCGAGCCAGTCGGAGTTAAAACATCGAGCGGCAACGCTTGCGCGCCGAGTTTCTTCTCCGTGCTTGGTGGCAAGAAAATCGCGCTCCTTGCGATCAGTGATGTTGGCCCTGCCGCAGGGTCTGAAATCGCGGCAGCATCCGATCGAGTCCGCTTGAGCGACCTCGTTCAAAAAACTAAATCCGCCGCCAAAACGCTCGGTGTTGTTCATGGACACGACCGCCGAAGAAGCGGGATTGCTCGGCGCGAAATATTACGCAGAACACCCGCTTTATCCGCTGGAGAAGACGCTCGCTGACATCAATATCGACGGAATCAACCCTTGGGGGAAAACGCACGATCTCGAAGATCTCACCGACCGCAATTCTAGTTTGGACGATTTATTAGGCCAGGCGGCTGCGCGACAGGGCCGCGTGATGAAATCGAGCAGCGAGCCGGAAAAAGGCGGCTTCTATCGGGTCGATAGTTTTGAATTTGCAAAGGCCGGTGTTCCCGTGTTGCACGCAGCCCGCGGCATTGAGATCATCGGCAAGCCGCCAGAATACGGAAAACAGAAGCGCGACGAGTTTGTCGCGAAACATTATCATCAGCCGTCCGATGAAGTTGATCCCACTTGGGACCTCTCCGGCGCCGTGCAGGATATTCAACTTCTCTTCGAAGTCGGCTATCAGGTCGCCAACGGCGACAAATTTCCGGAATGGAAGCCCGACAGCGAGTTCCGCGTAAAAGGCTCCACCTCATGCGGTCATTGAGATTAGATCCAAAGAATGTTTTACGTTTACGTACTTCATTCCACTCGAGACTGGGGACTTTATATCGGTTACTCAACGGGCTTACGTCGGCGTCTGAGCGAACATAAAGACGGCGCGTCACGAGCGACCGGTTACCGTGGCCCCTGGAACTTGATTTATTATGAGGCTTACGTTGAAGAGACCGACGCAGTAGGCCGAGAGCGTTATTCGAAAAGCGGCGGCGGAAAACTTTTACGATCGCAACTTCGCAATTATTTTGCGAAGCATCCTCTTCGAACCGCGTGAGCTGAAGCCTTTTACGCGGAAGGCAAAGCGCGATGCAATGCTGAAGAAGTGATTGGATTAGACGGAATTCTTCGGTCTAATTCTTGTTAGCTGTATGTCACTACTCGAGACTAATCGGCAGAAGACGGCGGAGATCGCGCAGGGTATTGTCGACGGTCGCATCAGTATCATCGCCGGCGCGCTGGAAATCCACGCCTTGTTTTGCGGCCACATTGGGATAGGCAAGCAAGATCCGGATCCAAATACATTCGTAGCCATTGACAGCGAGACAAATGATCTGCCGATCGGCGACGTGCGACAGTATTGGGCACCAGACGCTCTCGAGCATCTTGATGATGCCCCTCGATTTTATTCACGCCCTATTGATTCTAAGGTGCTGGATGGCTGAGCTTGGTCTCGTCTGTGCAACGCGACGCAGCATCTGAGGGCTATTTGGCGGAGTATCAGTACGGCTCTGCTGAGGCGTCGCATACGGAAGCGTATCTGTGGCGGCACATCATCAGTCTTTGTGCTGAGTTAGGCGCACGTCGCGTCGTCGACATTGGATGCGGTAATGGCGCCCTATGCCGCGAGCTTGCCAGCCGAGGATACGAAGTGGCTGGTTGCGAGCCGAGCGCCGACGGCGTTCGGCTCGCAAAAAATTCGGCGCCCGAGCTGGTGTTCCATCAACTCGGAGTAGATGACGATCCCTCCGCGGTTGGCAACGCGAGCTTCGATGTGGCTATCGCTACTGAGGTGATCGAGCATCTCGTTAGACCTCGCAATCTGCCGCGCTTCGCGAAGCAGGTGCTTCGGCCCGGCGGCCATCTTCTCATCAGCACTCCGTATCATGGCTACGTGAAGAATCTCGTTCTTGCGCTCAGTAACAAGTGGGACTCGCATCTCACGCCCCTCTGGGACGGCGGGCATATCAAACTGTGGTCACGCAAGACTCTCTCGCAGCTGTTGAACGAGGGCTGCTTCCGCGTCGTTCGCTTCATTGGAGCGGGTAGATTACCTTTCCTGTGGAAGAGCATGATTATCGTGGCGCAGAAGCCAGAAGAACCTGGTCAATGACGCCTACGACCGCACCGAAACTAAGTTGCAATGCGGCGGATTAGATGGTTGAATCGCGATTCGCAAATCTGGAAATCTGAATGGGCTCTCTTAAGAAAAGACGGAAAGCAAAAATTGCCAAGCACAAGCGCCGCAAACGCATGAAGGCGCATCGGCACAAGAAGCGTCTGCGTTACAAGGTGTAATTCATCAGCGTTTGGCGCCCCAGAGAACGTCCAACGCTCAACGCCGAACGTCGGGTTAAAGCCCAATCGGGGTGATCCCGAACGAAGTGAGGGACCTCGCCTACGAAGTTGGGTCATGCCGGGTAAGCAGCATGACCATTCACCATGTGAGAGGTCTCTCGCTCTGCTCGGGATGACATCTCGCGCTGGTTTGCGGAGCGCGGTGCCGAAAGTTAGACTCTCGAAGATGAGGGAGCGCACAAAGTGCGGAATTTCCGCCTGTGGAGGAATAATTTCCGCACTGATTTTTCTCGCGGTGGCCAATGCACTTGCCGACCCGACGACGAAAACCACGTCGGCAAAACTGCCGCGTTCGCACCAGGGAAAACAAGGCGTGCGGCAGGACGATTCGATCAATGCAAAACCGGCTTCAGACCTCGCATTGCGCCCGGGCGGCGAACGCAAGGCCGGTGCGCTCACGCATTTCGTTGAAGGAATGGCGTTCGAAGAAAACGGCGAGATGGATCGCGCGCTGGACGCGTATCACAAGGTGCTCAACGTCGATCCGGGCCAGGCGCAACTCGCCGCGCGCGTGGCCGGTTTGCTGATACAGGAGGACGATTTTCCACAGGCGATTGACGTGCTGAAAGACGCAATCAAGGCAAACCCGAATAATGCCGAACCGTATCAGCAACTTGCTTTCATCTATGCGAGGTATCTCAAGAAAACAGACCAGGCGATCGATTATGCCAACCGCGCCATAGCCCTGAATCCAGCAGACGTGGAAGGTTACCAGCGTCTGGTCGAAATCGAAGTTGCAGCCGGACAAGAGAAGAAAGCGCTCGAAGCTCTGGATCGCGCCACGAAAGTTCGCAGTAACGATCCCAATTTCTGGATGCACCTCGGAAAGCTTTATGTGGCTATTCTTTTCAAGTCTGACTCGCAGCCGAAACCGGACGAATTGAAAAGGGTCAACGAGATTTTCAAAAGAGCAGCTGAACACGCTGGAGATGACCCCGCGATTCTCAAGGATGTAGCGGACTATTACGCGGCATCGCAGCAACTGAAGGAAGCGATCCCACTTTATCTGCGCGTTCTCGAACTGCAGCCTGAGGACGCAAATGCGCGAGAGAAACTTGCGACCGGTTTTATTCTAACGAATCAGCGAGGCAAAGCTGTCGAGATGCTCGAGCAAATCATCAAGGAGCACCCCGACAAATATCAACCCTACGATTTACTGGCACAGGTGCTCGATGAAGAAGCGCGATCGTTGCAGCGCGCCAACCGCACTGACGAAGCGAAAGCGAAGTTTGCGAAAGTAGCCGCGAATTATGAGCAAAGCTTGTTGATTAATCCAAATCACCCCAGCACCTATTTGCATTTGGCGGAGTTGCTTGTCGGGCCGTTAAAAGACCCAGGTCGGGCGGTGCAATTGTTGACAGAAGCTCGGCGCCGATTTCCCGGCGCGCCGGAGATTGTTTACTATCTGGGGATCTCTCAGCGCGAGGCGAAGCAGAGCCAGCAAGCCGTGGCGACTTTCGAAGAGGCGCTGCACGAAGCGCAACTCGACCAAGACGACGATGTGGTAAATGCCAAGTTTTACTTCAACTATGGAGCTGCGGCCGAGCAAGCTGGTCTGTACGAAAAAGCGGCTGATTTGCTTCGCAAGTCAATTGCGCTCGATCCAGCCAATTCCGCAGAGGCATGCAACTACCTGGGTTACATGTGGGCGGATCACAATATGAATCTTGATGAAGCTGAAACCATGATCAGGCGCGCGCTCGAGAGCGAACCAAATAACGCCTCGTATCTGGACAGCCTCGGTTGGGTGGAATTTCGAAAGGGTAAATTTGATCAGGCATTGACCGATCTGCTTCGCGCTGCAAAAGCGGCGGAGCGCGACGATCCAGTTGTATTTGAACACATCGGCGACGCTTATTTGAAATTGAATCGCATGCCAGAGGCATTGGAAGCCTGGCAAAAAGCGCTGACGCTCGACCCGAAAAACAAAAACCTTGCGGAGAAGCTGGAGGGCACCAAAAAGAGAATCAGCAAAGATCTGCCCAAAACGAATCCGACGTAGTGAGCGCGATCAACGCCACATGAAAGAATATCCCACGCCCTGGCAGCGCAAGACGATGTGGGCAGCGCTTACTGCCTGCTTTGTGGTTCTTCTCGTCATCATCGTCGCCGCTGTGATCTGGGCCGCGGCCAATGTCATTAGTTTCCTCCAGCCAATCCTGATCCCGGTAGCCATCGCCGTGATCCTCACTTATCTGCTCGACCCGCTGGTGACGAAAATGTCTCGCGGAACGCTTAGTCGCACGAAAGCTGTGGCTCTTGTATTCGCGATTGCTCTTTTCGCGCTGGGAGGATTGGCCGCGTGGCTCATTCCCACCATCTCAATCCAGAGTGCGAATTTTGCCAGGCAAGTTCCCGCCTACACCGAACGAGCGCGAGACTACACAGTGGATCTTATCTATCGATTCGACCACACATTCGGGTTGCTTGGCGGAGCGCATGGGAAATCTGCATCGACAAGTCTTACGAACTGGCTGATCGGCCCCGCTGCGTCTCCTCCTGCTCGCGCACAACCCACTGCGACTCCAGCCGCATCGCCGCAGGCCACTGAGTCCGCGGCCGAAATTATTGCACCAAGCCAGCCGAAGCTGACCACTGCTGAACGCCAGCGCATTCAAGCTTACGTTGAAAAACAAATGCCGAAATTGGAGCAAGGGCTCCCGATGGCGCTGGGAAAGTTCTGGGATATTTTGAAGAAAAGCATCGGCGGATTTCTCGGCGTCACAGGTTTTCTGCTCAGTCTCATCCTGGTGCCGATCTATCTGTTTTTCTTGCTGAACGAGAAGCCGCGCATTCAACAGCGATGGAAAGATTACCTGCCGTTGCGCGAATCGCCCTTCAGAGATGAAGTCGCGGAGGTGCTATCAGAAATCAATCGTTACGTCACAGCGTACTTTCGAGGTCAACTGCTGGTTTGTCTGGTGGATGGCATATTGATCGGCACGGCGCTGACGATTTTCGGTCTCAATTTTGCGCCGCTGATTGGTGTGCTCGTCGTCATCCTGACGATGGTTCCGTATATCGGCATCATCATCTGCTGGGTGCCAGCCGTTCTCATAGCCGCTTTCCAATGGGGCGACTGGACGCATCCCATGATCGTGACCGGAATTTTCATCGTGATACAAAATCTCGAAGGCATCTTTTACGCTCCGCGTATTGTCGGAAATTATGTCGGACTGCATCCGATGACGGTGATCGTTTCGATCTTTCTCTGGGGTTTGATCATTGGCGGGGTAATCGGTCCGCTCCTTGCGGTGCCGCTCACCGCGACAATCAAGGTTCTCCTGGCCCGTTATGTTTGGGGCCGGCGCTTGAGAGAACAGACTCTTGAATCAACCGAAGGAGCTCTTGCAGTTCAGGAACCCGAGGTAGCGACTCATCCTTAGCGCAGCAAACAGGGGGTGTGGGAGGGACAAGCGGACCGAGGCGCGTCGAAACAGGGCACGAAATGGCGGAGCCAATCAAAAACGTCGGACATGGAAGAACTCGCCCGTCGTTTCTCAGTCTGGAGAGTTTCTTGCAACGGCAGCTCTGGCCGGCTCGCCTCGCTGTTATGGTTGCCGTGTTGGCAATCGCTTTTTTGGTGGGCGCTCTTTCCTTCCGTTACGGCTCACGATTATATGACGACTGGCGCCAGAATCGTTTGCTGCACCGAGCCACTGCGCTGTTACAGGAGGGCAAACTCAGCAAAGCAGCGCAGACGGCGCAAGAACTGCTGGCACGACATCCCGATTCTCTGCCAGCTCTTTACCTTTTAGCAGAGACAGCGGAAAAACAAAACCTCGAAGAGGCCGTGTCGTGGCGCGAGCAAATAGCGCGACTGCTCCCAAGCGACGTGGACAGCCAGCTCAATCTGGCTTCCGCTGCGTTGCGTTTTGGAAAGCTCGATCTTGCGCGCCAAGCGCTCGATCGGGTCTCTCCAACTGATCGGGACAGGGCAGCTTTTCACGTCGTTGCAGGCTGGCTCGCTCGCGCGGAGGGCAATTTTGCCGAGCAAGAGGAGCAGTTCGCGGCCGCGGTAAAGAAAGAGCCCAACAACGATCTTTATCAGTTCAATCTCGCAGCCCTGCAAATTCACTCTGGCGATCCCGAAAAAAGCGGGAAAGCGCGCGATACTCTCCAGCGACTTAGTAAGGTGGCTCCTTATCGAGCTGGCGCGCTGCGAGCGTTGTTAAATGATGCTGTGGCACGCAATGACCTCGCCGCGGCGGATAATTTTGCGCAACAACTTCAAATGTCGCCGGAAATCACGTTCGGCGATTATCTCCTCTGCCTGAACTTTTATCGAAAGCTCGACGAGAAAAAATTTCGCCTGCTACTGGAAAGAGTAAAACCGTTTGCTGCGCGCGATTCGTCCGATCTCGCGTCGCTCATGTATTGGATGAATCAAAACGGACTTGCAGGAGACGTTGTTAAGTGGATCGACAAGTTGCCGACAGCACAGCTAAGTTCGGCGCCGACATCCGTGGTAGTGGCTGACGCATATGCGAGAATAAAAAATTGGTCGCGTCTGAAGCGTTGGACGCGCACTGGAATCTGGGGCGACTCCGAATACCTGCGGCTCGCATATCAGGCAATTGCCACGCGACAATCGCGGCCCCGCAGTGGCGGGACTGCCAACACCGAGTTCGAAATGCTCTGGCGCTCTGCAGAACAATTGGCAAACGAGCAGCCCGAACGCGCACTGGTCCTCGCGCGTTTTGCTTCGAAATGGGAACTCGAGAAGGAATCCGAAGCGCTTTGGTGGCGCGTGGCAGAAAATTCTCCCATGAGGCGAGAGGCGCTCGAGGCGCTTCGGCGGCTTTATCGCACGAAGGATGAAACAGAGAAGCTTTACGGCGTTCTCCAGCGTCTTCATCAGGCTTCTCCCAACGAGGCGCCAATCACAGCCGACCTCGCCCGGCTCGGCCTCAATCTTGGGCAAAATACAGAACAGTCGCATCAACTCGCAAAGGAGGCGTACGATCGCGCGCCGAACGAGGTTAATTGCGCTGTGACTTACGCGTTTTCGCTCTCGCGACTCGGGAGAAACGCCGAGGCTGTTGCGATTGTAGAGAATTTGCCGCCCGAGCAATTGCATGATCCGCATGCAGCCATTTACGTCGCGCTGTTACTGGCTGAGGCGAGCCAGATCGGAGCAGCCAACAATTACATCGCGATCGCTGAGGACGGAAAGATTTACCCCGAAGAAGAAAAGCTCCTTGACGAAGCAAAAACCAAGCTCGCGACTGCGTCTTCAACGTCGCCACCGGCGAGGTCTCCGGTTCCCGCTGAACTGAGCCCGACGCCAACGGCGTTGCCCCGGTGAACCGGTAGAAGAGTTACAAAGGCTATAAAACTTACAACGGAGTCATTGGAACGTTGTAACGATGTAACCTTTGTAACGAATTACGCGGGCTTGCCCGTCGCCTTCTTCTCTTTCGGAATCGCCTTCGTCCATTGCGCAATAGCTTCGGAATCCATATGCACACGTTTTTCTAGCCGGGCGTCATGAAATCCCCACTTTTGCACGTCCACCAAATATTGTTTGCGTGAGAGCAGCGTTCCGCGGCAAAGCCGCTGGTGCCCGCCAGCAGGCGCCTCCTTTCGCAGTCGCCCGATCAAGTCGTCCATGACGGCCGCAGGAATTCGTCCCTGCTCGCTCGGATAAATGTAACCGAACAATACCAGATGGCTGAGCAGCACACGCCAATCGGGACCGAAGCGATCAACCAGATGTTCCCAATCCACTTTCTCCGCGCAGCTCACGAGAATATGCGCAATGTCGCCGCCATCGAACCGTTCTCGCTCCATGATGAACGCTTTCATCCAAATCATTTCCTCAGGCGCGCAAAGTTTCACGTGTAACCCCAGCAGTTCATCATCGTGCGCCCGCTCGAACCACGAATCATCGACTTCGCACAAGCCGTTGCCGGCGCGAAAAATCAGATCAACGTAGTCCCGTCTGCGTCTGGCTTTGGCAAGCCAATGCGGAAATGTCAGTTCTGTCGCGTAGCCGGCGCGGGCGAGCGCATCGAGGGCGGTGTCGACATGATGTGGTCGAACGTATAGATCGAAATCTTTTGTTCGGCGCGAAACGCCGGCATACACCTCGACCACATAGGCGCCTCCGATTAAGAATGGAACATTCGCCTCCTGTAGTGCCGCCACTGATCTGCGATGAAAGTTATTAGGGCTGCTTTTCGCCCCGGTGGCTGCTGCTCTCTTTGCAGTCATCACACATCATAACGCAATCGAAGCTCATAGCGCGCGCATGGAGGGGCGACCTCCCGAGAGCCTTCACGCAAGCGTCGCGGAGCTCCGCCCTCCAATTTTCCCGGTTGGGAGCGGACACCTTGAGCACCTGCGAAAAACGTCCATTGTGATTGGCGATTTCGTTTCTTTAACACGATGGCTGACCCACGATTACGGATCGCCGCGACTGCGGATCTCCATTACGCCAGGCATTCGCGCGGCATGTTGCATGAAGCGTTTGCCGAGATCTCACGTAGCGCGGATATGCTGCTGCTCTGCGGAGATCTGACAGATTACGGACTTCCCGAAGAAGCTGAGGAACTCGTCGCAGACATTCGCGCTGCGGTACGAATTCCGACCCTGGCAGTTCTCGGTAATCATGACTTCGAATCGGGCCAACCGGAGCTGCTTTCTAAAGTTCTCGATGACGCGGGTGTGAACGTGCTCAATGGTGAAGCCATCGAAATCGCTGGAGTTGGGTTCGCTGGAATTGCTGGATTCGGCGGCGGTTTCGGGCGGCGAATGCTAAACGCCTGGGGCGAACCGCTCATCAAACAATTCGTCCAGGAGTCGATTAGTCACGCTGTTCGCCTGGAGCAGGCGCTGGCGAAATTGCAAGCCGACAAGCGGATCGTAGTTCTTCATTATTCTCCAATCCGCGCCACGCTCCAAGGAGAAGATCCGGAAATCTACGCGTTTCTCGGGTCCAGCCGATTAGAGGAGCCAATCAACCGATTCAAAGTGACCGCTGTTTTTCACGGTCACGCCCACAACGGCATCCTCGACGGCAAAACTTCGACCGGAATTCCCGTTTATAATGTCTCGGCGCCTGCGCTGCGCAAAACCGGCAAGCCGTACCGCATCGTCGAACTTTAGGGCGTCTGTGTCAGACGCCAATCGAGCGCGTCCGCTACACAGACAGCTTTTTCGTCGCCACGAGCCGCCACGCATCTACATCCGCGCGGCTTCGTGTAGGCGAAATGCAGCGGATAGCTTTGAATGAGTCAAAAATGACTTCAGGAAACGGCACTTTGATCGAATCGGCTAATTCGCGGCGAGCTGTGACCGGCATGTATTTGTAGATCAGACTCAAGTGCGGTTTCAGCTCGTAATGAGACGAATCTTGCGCAGCATTGCGAATAATTGCATTGAGCTGCCGCAATTTTCTATTCGGCGCGAATTGCACAAAGAGTGTCTTGATGAACTCATCGGAGTGACCGATCCGAACCGCTTTGAGGTGGATGGGTTGCCATTCGCGCGCAGTTCTTGAGAGCGTTTTCTCAGCCGCATCGGGGTAATTTGCCCCGACGTGAATCGTCACGTGCGGTTCGAAAAGAGGCGCGTCATACCGGCGCGCGAGATCCTCGATCAGCCGCTGAAAAAATCTGTGCGCCGGCTCTGCCGGAATGAGCCAATACGCAATGACGGAGGAATGTCCCTCTATGTTAATCTTTAACGTCAGCGCGCTAACTCCACTTCTGCAATTCAACAATATTGCCTTCCGGATCTCGCGCGTACACAACGCGAAGAGTACCGACCCCATCCACTTTTGTTGTTGCAATGTTTCCCACTGCGCTGCCGCCGGCGGCCATGACCGCCTGCAACGCCTGATCCACGTCCTCGACCCCAAATGCAATATGACCGAACCCGCAGTGGTTTGCTGCCGGCAGTCCGCACTCGATCAATTGATCGTAGCTGAAAATCTCAAGCGTCGGACCGTCATCGTCGAAGCGGGACAAACGCAAGTGAAGGCCGGTAAGATGCGCGTTCCTAAGCGAGGTGACACTGTCGAGCCACGAGCCGGACATGTTGCGTTCCGGACCTCTAGGCTCGCATCCGAATACGTCCGTGTAGAAGCGGACCAGCCTTTTCCAATCTCTGGCAATCAGATTTGTGTGAACGTACTTGGCTCGGATTGGCATTGTTTCCTCCTTCGGTAAACTCCAATACTAACGCTTTATCTTGTTTATGCCGACGAATGTTCTCGGGACAGAACTGAAATGTTGTTGTCGCGACCCGATGACCGGGTTTTACCGCGACGGTTTTTGTCGAATAGGTCCGGAAGACGTCGGCCAGCACACCGTCTGCGTTAAAGTCACACAGGAGTTTCTGGATTTTTCCGTGCTCGACGGCAATGATCTGGTTACGCCGCGTCCGGAATTCGGCTTCCCCGGACTGAAACCGGGCGACAAATGGTGCGTCTGCGTCACGCGCTGGAAAGACGCGCTTGATCACAACCGCGGCGCGCCCGTTGATCTTGAAGCAACCCACGCCTCCGCGCTTGAATTCGTCACGCTGGAAGAATTAAAGCGGCACGCGCTAAAATAGGGTGCCGCGCACGCGGTTGAATCCCAATGAGTTTGCCGCCACGCTAAGAGCAAATTGAACCTTCCGTTTAGTCTTTTCCTCGCCTTACGGTACTTGAAACCGAAGCGGACGTTTCTGTCGATCATCACATTAATTTCTGTCCTCGGTGTGATGCTCGGCGTGACGGTCTTGATCCTTGTGATTTCAGTGATGACCGGGTTCGACCGCGAGCTACGCCAAAAAGTGATCGATTTCGATGCGCATATTCTCGTGAGCTCCGAAGACGTTTTACGCGACTGGCGAACACTCAAAACGAAGATCAACAGTACACCGGGGGTCGTTGCGACTGCACCCTACATTCAAGGTCCAGTGATCGTTGAGTTTCAAAACCGGCGGCTCGCACCACTCATACGCGGCATCGATCCCGAGCAGGAGGAGAAAGTGATCCCACTGCGAAAATTCATCAAATACGGCAAGCTCGACCTGGAAGGCGACTCGACCGTGCTTGGGATTGAGCTCGCGCGAAAACTGCAGGTGAGCGTTGGCGACAAGGTCACGGTCTATTCGCCGGGTAACCTTGGTCAGATTCTCGACAGCATTAAGAAACTGGAGAACGCCAAGGGCGAAGAAGAAAAAAAAGCGGTCGACGAATTGCGAGATGTGATTCTGCCGAAAGAATTGACCGTGACCGGTATTTTTGAGACGGGGCACTATCTACACGATTCCGAATTTCTTCTCGTGCCAATTTATGTCGGCCAGGAATTATACGGTCTGGGGGACGCGTTACACGGCGTCACCGTTAGGACCGATGATCCGTACGGGGCCGAGCGCGTGAAACAGGCGATCCAACAATTTCTCGAGCCGCCACAATACGCGCAGACCTGGATCGACATGAACCATCAGTACTTTGAAGCTGTGCGGCTCGAACGCAGCGTGATGTTTTTCCTGTTGTTCTTTATCGTGGTCGTCGCGGCTTTCGGAATCATGAGCACGCTGATCACAGTAACCGTTCAAAAACGCCGCGAGATCGGAATCATGAAGGCGCTCGGAGCGAACATCGCGCAAATCATCTGGGTGTTCCTTGGCCAGGGAACTATCGTCGGTCTTTTTGGAACTCTTACCGGCCTTGCGCTCGGGATGACGCTAATCCGTTACCGGAACGAATTTAGCCACTGGCTCGCAGCGACATTGCACATCGAGATCTTCCCACGCGAAGTCTATCAATTTTCGTCCATTCCGGCGGAGGTGATCCCGCGAGACGTTGCGATTATCTGCATCAGCGCGTTTTTCATTTGTTCGTTTGCGGCCTTGATCCCTGCCTATTTCGCCGCACGTCTCGATCCTGTGAAAGCGCTGCGCTACGAATGATCTGTGGCACGGCTCTGTGAGCCGTCCTCTTCCTAACCGCCCACAGTGCGGTGGCTACAAAGCGTCTGTAGTCCGGCGTTTGGCACAAACGCCGCTACAACTCCAGAAAGGCATTCAGCGCACGATACGCGTAGTCGTATCCTTCTGGCCATTCACTTTGGCGCGGGCCGGCGACATTGAGGACGTCGATCTTGTGCTTGCGGACAAAATCGGAAATCAATTTCGCGCCGACCTTCGCTGAAATCTTTGATGCGTCAATGAGTTGGTGCGGCCGTTGTAGCTCAATGCAGAAGCGGACTGTTTGCTCAGTGCCGCCGCTCAACTTGCCGGGATAAATGATGACAGTTCCATCAGAATCTTTCACATTCTGCAAGGTCCGCTCGGTGAAGCCGCCAGCTGCCAGCTCCTGAACTGGATAGTGATCTGGAATCCTGCCGAATTCATCAACACGTCCTGCCGGACACCGCCCACCACACTCGATTCCGTGCTTGAGTGCGACATCGAGCGCTGTGCGATCCACGCCAGTTTGTCCGCCCGAAATGATTTTCACGACTGCTCGGTGGTGGCAGGCGTGTCGCCTGCATTCTCGACGGGTTCAGTCGCCGGTCGGAACGATGTCCACGCGCTCGACCATCAAGATCATCGTTCGTTCAGGTGCGCGTGTGCGATGGCGCACACCTTTGGGAACGACAAAGCCCTGTCTCGGGGCAAGATCCACAACGCGATCTTCGAGATCGATCAGGAAACGTCCGTCCAGAACGAAAAAGAATTCATCGATGTCCTTGTGCTCGTGCCAATGATACTCGCCCTGAACCACCGCCAGCCTGACAACCGAGTCGTTCACCTTGCAAAGCGTTTGGTTGTACCACTTGTCGGTACAGGCCTCGGCCAGCTTCTGCACATCGATCACTTCAAGTGGTCCGTGCAGAATGTTAAGGTAAGTCGTGTACGGGAATTCTTCGGCGCTCTGTCGCAAATTCATGCCGCAAATCTAACCGCAGAGCACACGGAGGTCGCGGAGAAAACAAAAAGAAATTGGCTCTGCGATCTCTGCGTTCTCAGCGGTGACAAGTTTATTCTTCGCCCTCGAAATAATCCGTTTCCTGACCTTTGATAACGACGCGATCCGCCGCTGATGATTTATTTACCTTCCACTTCCCGCTGTCGGGATAATAGGCCGATTCGCCGATCGGATTATCTGCAATGACATAAAAAATGAGGCCTGCCGCGCCAGAGTTGATCAGTTGATGCGGTTCGTCAGGTCCGAAAATGAACGCGTCGCCGGCCACGACCTCGGTGGTACCATCTTTATGTCGGACATTTCCCTCGCCTGAAACGATCAAGTAAAGCTCCCATTGCGCCGAGTGTGCGTGGTAAGGAAAATTTGGTTTGCCGGGAGGCACGCGATTCCATTCCAGATCGAACGGATGACGCTTGGACAAATCGAGCGAGTTCGGGTCGCGTCCCAGCGCTTCAGAAATTCCTTTGAAGTACACAGCGTACTTTCCGCCAGGCGACTGCCATGCCTCTTCTTTGATCTCGTTGATGTTTACCTTGCGCATAACGAACTACCCTGTAGTGGCAGGCGTGTCGCCTGCATTCTCCGGAGCGCAGCCGGCACGGCTGCCTCTACAGAAGAGTTTCATTCCTCTCCATCAAAATAATCGGTCTCAGTTCCTTTCACGATGATTTCTTGGGTTCCCTCTTTCACCACGGCCCATTTGTCGCTATCAGGGTAGTAACAGGAATCACCAGTTGTCCCGCCGCTGCGCGGATTATCCGCAATCACATAATAAACAAAATCCTCATCACCCGCGTTACTCAGTTGGTGCGCTTCGCCTGGCTGAAACAAAAATGCATCACCCGGCCTGACCTCGGTTACGCCGTCTCTATCTCGAACGTTGCCACGGCCAGACACGACGAGATACAGCTCCGATTCCGCCGCGTGCGCATGGTACGGACAAAGCGTCTTGCCTTTCGGAATCCGCACCAGCGTAAGGTCAAACGGATGCCGCTTCGCCAAATCGAGCGACTCCGGCTGACGACCGAGAGCAATCGAAATGTTCTTCATCATGCGGCCAAACTTTCCCTTCGGCGACTTCCGCTTCTGCTCAGGAATATCTTTCAGATTCACTTTGTGCATTATGAAGCAGCTTTCTAATTCCTTTCAACGACCTAACGAGAAGACAACCGTCTTCGGTTCGTGATGGAAAAAACAGCTATCCCAGCCCAGATCAAGTTCACAAAAGTGGAAGGATAGGATCCATAAAAGATCGTGTTTGCGGCCAACAGAAGGCTGCCGCTGATATTGAGGAGTTGAAAGGCAGCCGAGTCTCCTTCCAATCTCTTGGAGGAAACCAGTGCGTAAGCGATTAGGAGAGCCACTGCTCCCACCCATCCGATCGTATCAAACCATACATGACTATTCATGCTCGGTAATCTTTTGCTGAGTTAGAGTTCCCATTTCTTTGGCAATTTTTGTTTGAGTTCTTCGACTGGCTCAAAGAGGTCGCCAAGCTTTTTCACGCGCGCAAGGACTTGATCCGAGCGGAACTTCAAAAGCTCGGACTTTTTCTTTTTGAGACAGTTTTCAACCTCACTCCATGTCACCGGCGTGGAAACGGTCGGTTCTTCTTTTGCGCGAAGCGAGTAAACGCAGACGGTGGTTTTGTGTTCGTCGTTTTGGCTCCAATCGACGAACACTTTGCCTTTGCGCACCGCCTTGGACATGTTCGAAGTCACCCGATCGACATGTTCCTGTTCGAGATGTTGCGCAAGTGCCCGCGATAAATCTTTGGTTTCGTCATAACTAACTGCCGTATTGAGCGGCACGTAGACCTGCAGGCCCTTCGAGCCGCTTGTTTTCGCAAACGATTTCAACTTCATTTTGAATAACAAATCGCGCAGCCAAAGGCCTACCTGGCAGCATTGGACGATGTCGGCCGGTGCGCCGGGATCGAGATCGAACACCATCACTGTCGGACGTTCGATGTTGTTTTTGCGCGACAGCGACGTGTGCAGCTCCAAGTCAGCCAGGTTTGCAGCCCAAACGAGCGTGGGCAGATCGTTGGCGAGGCAGTAGTTCATGATCCGTTGATTGCCTTCGCTCCACACTTTTGCCGTCTGCACCCATTTCGGGCGATGCGACGGACAGTTCTTTTCGTAAAAAAATTCGCCTTCGACGCCGTTAGGATAGCGCTTCATAGTCAGCGGCCGATCCTTCAGATGCGGCAAAAGCACCGGCGCAACGCGAATGTAGTAATCGATCACCTGCCCCTTGGTGAATCCGACTTTTGGGTAAATTATCTTTTCAAGGTTCGATACCTGAATCTTGTGGTCCTCGACGATTAGCTCGGCTTTTTGAGGCATGGATCAGAATTTTTTAGCCAGAGATTGACACGGATTTCACAGATTGAATCCCACCTTTTCGTAATCTGTGTTTCATCTGTGTTCATCTGTGGCGGACTTCTTCAGGCGAAGAAGCGCTCGGGCGAGAGCATGGGCTTGGGTTTGCAGATGCGCGAGACGCAATGCTCCCAGCTTTCATGTCCGCTGAGGATTTGAATCTCCACCCGCAGAGAATAGATCGGCACCTTCAATTCTGCTTCAGGCAAACGCGGCATCCGCACCGAATCTTTCTCCGTGGTCACGATCATCGCCAGATCGCGACGGATACAACGCTGGATAAAGCTGTTCAGTTCCGCCTCGGTGTAATAATGATGATCGATGTAGCGCTTGGCGAGATCGACATGCGCCCCGAGTTTCTGCAACGCGTCCTCGAAGCTTTCGGGTGCCGCGATCGCGCAGAGCGAACCGATGAACGTGTTCTGCAAAGCGTCGAGCGGTAATCGTTCGCCGGTGAAAACATTCTGGAGATGGAGCGGTTTATGCGCGCATTCGATAACTTCGGCGGTGCGATTGTAACGCCGGATGCGTTTCATTAGAGCGGAATTAGGCTCGCCGGTATTCTTTGTGATAAAGATGTAGCTGGCGCGGCGGAGATTACGCGGCCTCTCCCGCAGCGTGCCTCGAGGAAGCAGGAATTCGTTTCCGAAAGGAGCTTGTCGATCTACGAGCACCATGTCGAGGCGATGTTTGAGATGCAGATACTGAAGTCCGTCGTCAAGCAACAACGTATCGACCTGCCATTTATCGATGGCGAACCGGCCACTTTTTACCCGATCTTTGTCCACGAGCACGATTACGTCCTTCAAGTTGTGGGCGAGCATGTAAGGCTCGTCGCCTGCGGTGATCGAGTCGAGCAGCAATGATTTGCCATCGGAGACAATGCGTGGAGGATCGGAGTCTCCGCGAAGCCAACTCAGCCAATTTCGTTTGCGGGGTACGCTTTTATAACCGCGGCTCAGGATGGCAACGCGCCGTCCGCCGGTCTGCAACGCACGGGCGAACTTCTCAACAATCGGCGTCTTACCCGTGCCGCCTACGGTAAGATTACCGATACTGATGACGAGACAGCCGAGCGCGCGTTCGCGGAAGACTCTCTTCCGGTAGAGATAAAGCCGTACCTGCACCAAGCGGTCGTAAACGAATGAAAGAGCGTAAAGAATCCCGCGCAGCACCGACGCTCGAATGCCGTGACGGCGCTCGAGAACCACGTCGATCCCAAACTCCTCTAATTGTTCAAGCCGGCGGCCCATTGGTAATTCAGATTTCAGACTTCAAATTTGAAATTGCGCACCGAGGTTATCAGCCTGCGTGATGATAGTGCGCCCCGGGGTTTTTGCAGCGCGTGCCATGGCAGCCGCAATTTTCTTGGACGAATGAAGTGTAACAGCCGCGATCGTCGATCCGCTTCCGCTAAGAAACGCGCCGAGCGCGCCGGCCTTCTCGGCGGCCGCGACGACGCGTGGAAGAAAGGGAATCAGTTTTGCGCGAAAGGGCTGGTGAAGATGATCGGCAAAAACGCCCCGCAGTTTTTGGTAATCCTGGGATACGAAAGCCGCTGTAAGTGCGCACGCATTCGCACAATTCTCGACTGCCGCAGCGTGTGAAATTTTTGAAGGCAGAACATTTCGCGCTCTCGAGGTTCGAATCTCAATCTCAGGAACGAACAGAACGAAATACAATCGCGGCGAAACTGCGAACCGCTGAACGGCAAGGCGAGCGTTGCGGTTAATGGTAGGGACGCCGCGCTTCGTCCGGTCGGCGCGGCGCACCGATCCTACCGCTACAATGAAACCGCCAAAAATTGCCGGCGCAGCGTTATCAGGATGTTCTTCCAGTTCAGCGCACAATCGGAAGATCGTTAATCGGTCGAGCGGATTGCCGCTGAGCCCGTTCAGGGCAAGCAACATGCCAAGGCGAATGGTTGCACTGCTGCCCAAGCCGCGGGACCGCGGAATTTGTTCCGCAATTGAGCTGGAAAACGAAAACGCACGACGGCGCGCATGCTTGAAAAATCGGTCCGCCGCCTCGGAGACAATTGGGGGTTGAAAATGCTCACAGGACGCACCGCGCGCAGCCGTGACGGTATTGTAGATGCGCAGGGCGACACCAAGACAGTCGAAGCCAGGGCCGAGATTGGAAGTGCTCGCCGGAACGCGGACGGTAATTTGTTGCATAGGTGAGTCCCGCCACAGCGGAGGTGCGCGCGACGATCCTCTACGGTGCGGCAGTGTAGCAACGCGCGCTCAGGCGGCAACCGATCCGTTGCGCCATGCCGATTCGAAGTACGCGGTTGGAGCGATAAAAGAAGATGAATTTCGGCTGGATCGATCCGGGTTTGCTTCGGGATTTTCAGGCAGAGGCAACCGACGCATACCGGCTCTGCACCATCGACGAGGGCTGGGTGGAGCGTTTCGGGCGGGACATCCTTATTTCGTTCAAACGAGTGCTGGCTCGTGAGCGGCTTCTCGCTGAACTGCAATCGTGGACAAGCTCTGTCGGTTTCGACCTTGGACGGATTTTCGCAAGGTTCGTCCCGAGAAAAGGTGAAGAGCGCGCACCGCCGCGTCTGATCGTTGGCGACCCTGGTGAAAATTTACAGACCATCGCCACCGAGCGACATCTGAAGTTCGGAATCGACTTCGGGACGGGCTATTCCCCGGGCCTGTTTCTGGATCAAAGAGAAAATCGCCGCTACGTGCGGCATATTACGCCTAAGCGGCTGCTAAACTGTTTTGCCTACACCTGCTCGTTTTCTGTCAGTGCGGCATATGTCGGAGCAGCTACCCTTAACATCGATCTTTCCAAAAAGTCTTTGGCACGGGGTCGCGAGAATTTTGCGCTTAACTGCCTTCCAACGATCGAGCATCGTTTTATCGCGGATGATGTCAGGGCGGTGTTGCCGCGTCTGTTACGGAAAGGTGAGAAATTTGACGTGATCATTCTTGATCCGCCAACTTTCTCGCGTTCGCCCGGAGGAAAAAGGTTTCAGGTCGAACATGATTTCGAAAACTTGCTTATTGACGCTCTCGAATTGGCAGAGCGAGGCAGCCATGTCTTGCTCTCGACCAACTGCTCTACATTACGCGAGCATGCACTGGAAGTCATGGCCCGCTATTGCCTGAAAGTAGCGCGCCGCGCCGCTACATCTCATCGGCCGGCCCAACTCCCTGATTTTCCACCCGGCGCGGGCGCAAGCTCGATTTGGCTGACTCTGCGGTAGCAGCACATGCGCGCAAGACAGGGTTATGATCCGAATTATTAAGCGAAATGGATCAATCATCTGCAGAGGTAGCCGCTGAACTCCCGGAACGCGGAGTGCAATGGGTCAAGGATCAGGTCGAGTCGGTTCTCAGTGAGACCGAAGATTACGTGCGCGAAAAGCCAGCGCAGTCTTTGGTGTGGGCGTTTGTGGCTGGATACGTTTTGAATCGGTTGCCGCTGGGACGGATTCTTAGTGGTCTCTTGCGCCTGCTCATCGTGGCATTAAGACCCGCGATCCTAATTTATGGCGCCGCCAAGCTGTACCAAGCGGCCCAGGAAGAGCAGTAACGTTGCAGACGTGCTCGCCGCGGCGAGCGCCTGTCTCTGATATTCGGCGTCCGCCCGCAGCTCCCGGCTACATTATTCTTCCAGGGTAAAGCCGATTTTCAACGACACCTGCCAATCGCCGACTTTTCCCTGCTCGATCCATCCGCGAGTCTCGGTCACCTCAAACCATCGCATGTTGCGGACTGTCTTTTTCGCACGCGTCAGTGCATTTTTTACGGCCTCTTCAAACCCGTTGGGCGACGAACCAACTATTTCAATCTTTTTGTAAACGTGATCAGGCATGTCCGCATTATCTGCCGAGAAAGCGATCAAGCACAACAAAAAGCCAAGTTCCAGCTCGCGGGTGTTCACGGCCTGTCTCGTAGTCGTTTTTCGCCTCTCCCCTTTGCGTAAGGGGAGAGGACAGGTGAGGGGTTGGAGCTCCGACACGCGCACTCGGCCTAAAATAAGTCCTCACCCTCCCCCTCTCCCTTGCAAAGGGAGAGGCGACCCTATGCGCACGGCGTTTGCCCCAGGGCTTCGGCCGCCGGTTGAATCAGCAAATTTGCTTTACAACTGCCTCGCGATTCCGGCAGTCTTGCGGGATGCGAACATCGGCCGCCGTCTGCGTACTATTCGTGGCTGCTCTCTCCTGTGTACGCGGTCAGGAACAGGAAAGAAAGCTGGTAGATCGGCTGCTCAGACCGGACATGGCCTTAAAAAATGAGGCACAGCACAAGAAATTTTTCGCCGATGGTACGGCCTCGATAAACAAACGAGCAACTGTCGGAACATTTTACGTCCAAAAGAAATCGAATCAGAAAAGTTATTCAGGAACAGGACATTTCTCCACACAACAATATAATTCTCAGCCTTTCCACAGCGGACGCAGCGCGTTCAACACTTCGTCGCAGCAAGCAATGGGAAATTCTCAATCTGGCTATGCAAATCAGACTGCCCGCGGCGTACGCGATGCTCCGCAATCTGACAAGAAAGTTGCCGTTCGCGCGTATGCAGAAAACCGCCCGTTCCTGGACGAGGGCAAAAGTCAAAAATCGCTCAACAGGCAAAATGCGCCGCTCACGATCGAGCAGGTGCGCGAGTTGCTGAATAAAAACAAGTAGCGTTCGTCCGCCCTATGCGGATGCGCTATTCTGTGGTTGAACATGCAACCAGAAGAAGCTCTGGCGTTCTTAAAACAAGGCGCGGCGCAGATCATCAGCGAAGATGAGCTGCGCGAGAAGCTCGCGCTCGGCCGGCCGTTGCGGATAAAACTTGGGGTCGATCCGACCACCTCAGACATTCACCTTGGCCACACGGTTGTTTTGCGAAAACTGAGGCAGTTTCAAGATCTCGGCCATCAAGCCGTTCTTATTATCGGGGATTTCACGGGGATGATCGGCGATCCGAGTGGTCGCTCTGTCACACGGGCCCAGTTAACGCATCAGGAAGTGATTGCAAATGCGGCAACTTACCGCGAGCAGGCATTCAAGATTCTCGATCCCGCGCGCACCGAGACGGTGTGCAATGGCGACTGGTTTCGGGCAATGTCGTTCGAAGATGTCATTCGCCTGAACAGCCGCGTCACGTTGCAACAAATGTTGCAACGCGAAGATTTCAAGGGGCGTATCGACAATCAACAACCCATTCACGCCCACGAAATCCAGTATCCCATTATGCAAGGCTGGGATTCGGTAATGGTAAAAGCCGACGTGGAACTTGGAGGGACAGACCAGCTTTTTAACATTTTAATCGGGCGCGACTTTCAAAGAGAAGAGGGCCTGCCGCAGCAGGTCGTTTTCCTCGTGCCGATACTTGAAGGCCTGGATGGCCTCAGGAAAATGAGCAAGAGCTTCGGCAATTTTGTAGCGATCAACGAGTCCCCCTCAGACATGTTCGGGAAACTGATGAGCATCCCGGATGAATTGATGGCGCGTTATTATGAATTGCTCCTCGGGCGCGCACCGCCGGCCGGCAAGCACCCGCTCGAGGCGAAAAAGCAGCTCGCCTTCGAAATCGTGCAAACCTACCACTCGTCTGCGATCGCCCAAAAAACACTCGATGACTGGACCACGCGCTTCAGCAAGCGCGATCTGGAACATGCTGAATTGCCGACGTTTTCAGCAAGTGGCCTTAACCAATGTGATCTTGTCACTCTCGTTTGCAGCGGTTATCGCGAAGCATTTGACCTCAAGAAATCGCGTAGCGAAGCCTCGCGGCTAATTAAACAGGGAAGCGTCGAACTGGATGGGCAGACGGTTCGCGACCCCAAGGCAATCGTCCAAGTGAAATCCGGTCAAATTCTTCGCCTCGACAAAAGGCACGCAGTGCGGATCACGTAAGCGCCCGCGTACAGCAAAAGAGCCACGTAAGCCTTCCCGGCTGCATGGCTCTTCGAATTTCCGCCTCCTCAGGCTGGGGCCGTTTGGAGCACGGGCATAACGCGCGCGTGATCCAGATAACTGGCCGCAATGCCTTCGAAATGCGCACGGATGCTGCGCAATTCCGCAGTCACGAAGCTGTCCACAAAATGCAAACGCCGGTCGAGCCAGGCGAACAGTTTGTTCTTGATTTCGTAGTGAACCGCGAGCGTGACCTCCGTGCAGTTTGGACGAATCTGAGCGAAATCAACGATGCCCATCAGGGCAATGTTGCCGCCTACGGATTCGAATGCGTATTGGTCTGGCGAGTCGCTCTCGACCGATAGAAGCACGGTATGCGCCTCAAAGCCGAATGGGCCGCGAAAGCTGAAATCGACGGTTTTGGATGACGTCACTGTTGCACGCGTCACCATCAGAAACTGACGCCGGTATGATTGAATGCTGGCCAGACGAGCTTTGCACTCTGGCAACGGCTGGCTCATATGTAAGGTTTTTTCTAAGAGCATAGGAATGAGGTTTTTCAGACACAACTTTAAGCAACAGCGATGCCATCCCTTTTGCCCAAGCGAACCCAAGCCGATCCTGCCCGAATTGTGTTCGTTTTCTTTACAATGCTGTATCAGCTCAACACGCTAATGTTCCCTAGTCGAATCGAGCATAAGTCGCCAGTCCACCGGGAGTTCCGCCAGGTTTTCTCCTAGTCCAGCAAGCACTGGAACATTGAGAGTGCGCTTGAGAATGTCGGCGTTCGTCAGGGCTGCTATATCGCTCGCCATTTCGGTACTGTTCAATACAAGACCCACGCACTGGAGCTCGCATGCGGCAACGCTTCGCACGGTGAGCGCAGCGTGGTTAAGACAACCCAACCGGTTTTGCGCGACCACGAGAACCGGCAGCTTCATCGCCGCGGCCAAATCGCTGACAAAGTAATCTGAGCGAATCGGCACCAGCCAGCCGCCTGTTCCTTCCACGACGACGTGTTCAACGCGCTCCTGGAGAACATGAAAAGCAGCGAGAATTTGTTCGATATCGATGGTCACTTTCTCCATGAGAGTGCCCACGATCGGAGCGGCCGGTGTTTTTAACCAAATTGGATTCACTTCATTGATCGCCACGCAGTCACTGCCGGCTGCCAAAAGCGCCTCGGCATCCTGACGATCTCCGCAACAAATCGGTTTCATCCCGGCGCAGCGGAAACCGGATGCGCGCAACAGACGCAAAAGCCGTGCGGCAATATGGGTTTTTCCTACGCCCGTATCGGTCCCGGTAATGAAGAGACTCACGCGACCTGTGCTACGCGCTCGGGTGCGCTCGTCGAACGACTGGCGAGAATCGTTTCCATCATTGACTGGAAGATCTTTGCGCCGTCTGCGCTCCCGAGCCGGGGATCGGAGGCGCGATCCGGATGAGGCATCAAACCGAAGACATTACGTTTGCGATTGCAGATCCCGGCGATGTTTTCGATTGAGCCATTCGGGTTCGCGTCTGGAACGATACGGCCTTGTGCATCCGAGTAGCGCAGAATGATTTGTTGGTTGGCGTTGAGGTCGCGAAAAGTTTCTGGGTCGGCGAAGAAACAGCCTTCGCCGTGCGCTACAGGCAGACGCAGAAGCGTCCCTTTCGGGCAGCCGTGGGTAAACGGCGAAGCATCTACTTCCACTCGCGTGATAACCATGTCGCACACGAAGCGCAACGAACGATTGCGCACCAGCGCGCCCGGCAGCAAACCGGCTTCGCATAAAATTTGAAAGCCGTTGCATGTGCCGAGCACGAGTTTGCCTGCGCGCGCATCGCTGATCACTGCTTTCATGACTGGCGAAAACCGAGCGATCGCTCCACAACGGAGGTAATCGCCGTAGGCAAATCCCCCCGGGAGCACGATCGCGTCAAAATCATCGAGCGACGTTTCCTTGTGCCAGACGTACTCGGCATGCAATCCATCCAGGCCATTGATTCCTGCAACGCAATCTTGATCACAATTCGAACCGGGAAATTGGATGACAGCGAATTTCATGTCGATCTAATGCGCGGCGGCGCGCTGCTCAGCGTGATAATCGTTCACGACCAGGCAGGCGTGAATGACTCCTGGGATCCAGCCAAGCAATGTCAAAACTAGGCTGAGAAAAAAACTGGCAATGCGTCCGGTCATGAGCACTGCGAGCGGCGGCAGTACCACGCAGAAAAAATATCGCAGTGCTTTCATTGATTCGTCTTCCTCTTAGGCTTCGTCTTTGTATTCGTCTTACTCTGTTCTTGGTTTCCTGATTCGCGCTTCTGCAGCTCGTAATCTTCGATCACTGGATTCGACAGCAAATCGCGGCAAAGACGATGCAAACGCGATTCGAGCTCTCCGTTTTGTCCCTCAATATCGATCTCCATGTATTTGCCGATCCTCACGCTGCGCACCTCTGGCATTCCCAAGTGCTGCATCGCATCCCGGACTGCGTTGCCTTGCGGATCGAGCACCGCTGCCTTTGGCATCACAATCACTTTTGCCTTCATCATTCCACAATATTTCTCGACGAGCACGCGGACAAGCGCAATCCCGGAGAAACTCCGTTTACCGATGAATACACCTACTTTAAAATCACGACCTCGAGCGCTCCATTGCGGCGGAGCACGTTAACTCCTACATCGCCTTCGTCGTGTCTGGTGAGCAGAAGATCTACTCGCGCATCTCCTACTCTCAGATCACGAATGCTCACCTCCGGAAGGAAGGCTGGCAAAACTGGCTTCGAAAACACCAGCGTTCGTTCGGGAGCAGACACGCTCAAGCCGAGACAAGCTTCAAGCAAGAGAAAGACCGCACCCGACGCCCAGGCCTGCGGATTACAGGCTACGGGATAAAGCGTCGGAGATTCACCAGGGCGCCTGGGGAAGCCGCAAAATAATTCCGGCAGACGATGCAGATCGAAGAAAAGACTGGCGTCGAGCAAACCGGCAAGGAGCATCGCCGCCGAGTCTTTCAATCCGTATCGCGCAAACCCGCCGGCAATTAAGGCGTTATCGTGCGGCCAGACCGATCCATTGTGATAGGACATGGGATTGTAGCGCGCCTCGGTGCTAGCCACCGTACGGATGCCCCAACCGGAGAACGATGTTTCGTCTGTAAGCGTTGTCGCTACACGACGTGCCTGCTCCTGTGTCGCGATACCGGCGAACAGACAGTGCCCCGCGTTCGACGTTCGCACTTTGCAAGGCTGCTTGCTCCCGTCCAACGCAAGGGCGTAAGTGGAAATGTCGTCACACCAAAACGCTTTCTCGAACTGGCGACAGAGCGCTTCTGCCTGTTTCGACAATTCTTGCGCACGTGCGGCGTTCCCGAGTGTCCGGGCAAGTTCACTGGCCGCCGTCTTTGCACCGTATACATAACCCTGCACCTCGCAAAGCGCGATTGGTCCTTCGGCAGAAGTGCCGTCCCTGTGGAAAATTGCGTCGTGAGAATCTTTCCAGCCCTGATGGATCAGACCATGTTTCGCTTTGCGAGCATATTCCACGAAACCGTCGCCATCTGAATCGCCGTAACGATCGATCCACTCAAGCGCGCGCTCGATATTTGGCCAAATGGACTCTACGAAGGCGCGGTCGCCCGTGCGCTGGTGATATGCGCCAGCGAGTATAACAAAGAGCGGCGTCGCATCGATGCTGCCGTAGTACCGCTTAAACGGAACCTCTCCCAAGGTGGCCATTTCGTCCGCGCGTATCTCGTGTATCACCTTGCCGGGCTCCGCGTCCTGCTCCGGGTTGTGCGTGTCGGCCTGGGTGGCAGCGAGGTATGCCAGGACGCCACGCGCGACAGAAGGATCAAACCACAGACATTGAAGCGCCGTGATGATTCCGTCTCGGCCGAAAACCGTGCTAAACCATGGAACACCAGCGTAAGGATACGGGCCATAGGCCGTTTCCGTTCGCATCATGTGGAGATCGGCAAGCGAACGGTTTAGCCAATCGTTGAACTGTTCGTTTCCGGTAAAAATCTGCGGCTCTCGGGCGCGCACACGTTCGAGAGCACTCGCCGCCTCCTCAACAACGGTTTCGTAGCAAGGCCTGACCTCATTTCGCGAATCGCCGTCTACTTCGCATGCAATCGCGCATCGGTAGCTGGCATCTTTACCAGCTTCCAGCCGAATTTGAAACGTGGCGACGGACTCGTTTAGCCGAGTAGGCGCCGGATCGAAAACGATTCGCGTCCGGCGAAGACGGTTATCCAACCCTTCGTAAGCGAGAACAAGCCCATCCTTGGTAACCTCCGTTTCCAAGCGACGGCCGCGACGTTCTCGGTTCATGCCGCGCAGCTCGAAAATGTCGGCAAAATCAGCATCGAATTCGATTGCGAAAGAAACATCGACGGCTGCGCGTCCGTAGTTATGGATTCGGAGCCTCTCGTGACACGTTTTCTCCCACAGAATCTTTGAGCGAAACACGTGCACTGTTCCTCGCGGAATCACTATCTCGCTGTTGCGCCAGGCATCGGGGTTCGTGGCGTCCACCGCCATGACCGCGTTGTCTTCTCTGACGGTGGAACTGAGCAGCAGCGGACGGTCCTTTCCGAGTTTCAACGTCAGCCGCGACAAAAATCGAGTGTCCTGATAGTAAAGGCCGAGTTCGCCGGTGCCGAATGTCTCGATGTCACCAAACCGGTCGAACACAGCGAAAGTGTCGCCCTGTTTCAACACTCGGGTGCGAACATCGACGCGAGCGGACGACGAACGAATGTAAAATTCATTCCGGACGCGGATAACTTCCCTGGCCATTACGCGCGCACCTCCAAACGATCTTGTTGTTTGCTGTTAATTAGCCGTTCGTACACCTGCACGTAATCGTGCGCCATTCGCGCGGCGGTAAACCGTTGGTCAAAGACTTCGCGACACCGTTTCCGGCTCAATTCGGGTACACGAAGGACGGCTTCAACCGCATCTTCCAAACCTTCGACGATGAATCCTGTATGACCTTCTTCCATCACCTCGGGTACTGCCCCACCGCGGTACGCAATCACCGGAGTGCCGCATGCCATCGCTTCAATCATCACCAGCCCGAATGGCTCTGGCCAGTCGATCGGAAAGAGCAAAGCGTATGCATTCCCCAGGAACTCCGCTTTCTCTCCTTCGCCGATCTCCCCCACAAACTCGACAAATGGATGGCGCAGCAGTGGCTCGACCACGGTCTCAAAATAATCCGTGTCCACGCGATCCACTTTGGCAGCGATCTTGAGTGGAATCCGGACCTGCTTTGCGATTTCGATTGCCCGATCCACTCGTTTCTCAGGCGAAACCCGGCCTAAAAAGGCAAGATAACTGCCCGGTTCGTCGCGGAACTGGTACATGTCTGCTGGCAAACCATGGTAAACGGTGGCCTGCCAGTTCGCCCACGGCAACGGCTCTCTCTGGCCATCCGAGATCGAGATCACCGGCATGTCTCGAAATTCCTGGTGAAGCGGAACGAGATCAGGAATATCGAGCCGGCCGTGCAACGTGGTCACATGCGTTATCTGCTCGCGGCGGCTCAGCGGAAAGTGCAGGTAGTCAGTATGAAAATGGACGATGTCGAACTCCGCAGCGCGCTGCAGCATGTGTTCGAGCATCAAAATGTGGTGCGCCATCCGGTCCACGCAGTGCTTATCCATACGCAATGAACGGCGGCACGCCGCGACCAGATGCGCCTTGGTCACCGAATCTCCGCTTGCAAAAAGTGTGACCTCGTGGCCTTGGCGAACCAATTCCTCAGTGAGATACGATACAACCCGTTCGGTACCGCCATAGTATTTTGGCGGTACGCTCTCATAGAGCGGCGCGACTTGAGCAATACGCATAGCACTTAACCCTTCCTTAATAAGAATCTGTTCACAATTCTTCGGCTCAATCCACTTGGATTAAATCACAAGCGCCCACACCACAGCACGCTTGTGGCCTTCCTCTTTCAACCCTCGCGAATAACGTCGATCGGCTTTTTATCTTCGCGCAAACCAAGGAAAACGGGTGCACGCAATTTTCCATCACGAGTCCACTCAGCGAACTTGATTTGAGCGACAAGCTTCGGATTCACCCAGTGCATCTTTTTCATCATGGACGGCGTGATCCCCTGGACCCATTGCCCGTTTTGTTTTGATGGCAGATCGACGAATGGACAATCGTCGCGCGCTTCTTTTTGGAATCTCTTGTGCAACATCGATAACGATTTGGCAGTGAACCCGGTGCCGACTTTGCCGGCAAACACCATCTTGTTGTTGTCATAGTAACCAACCAAGATTGCGCCGAAATGTTTGCGCGCGCCCTGCGGTGGCGTGTATCCGCCAATGACGAATTCCTGTTCATTGACACATTTGAGCTTGATCCATGCGCCGCCTCGGCGGCCCGGCTCGTAAACGGAGGTGCGCTGTTTGCCGATAATGCCTTCCAGACCGCGATGTTTCACTTCTTGGAGCAGCCGTTTGGCATCGCTGCCGATCGCGCCCGAGTAGCGAATCGGATCACCCGCGTTCGCGCAGAGTTTTTCGAGAACGTTCTTGCGCGCCTCCAGCGGCAGCCCGATCAAGCTTTTGCCGTCGAGCTGGAGCAGGTCGAATGCGTAAAAATAAATGGGCGATTTTCCTCCTTCTATCTCGCGCGCTTGCAAAAGTTGGAACGAAGAGCGGCCCTCGTCGTCGAGCGCAACTACTTCGCCGTCAATCACGCATTCTCGCGCAGGCAGGTTCTTTATCGCCTCCACGATCTCCGGGAAACGCGGGCTCAAATCGTTTTGGTTCCGCGAGAACAATGAGACTTTTTTATCTCTCTTGACTGCGATCAGACGGATCCCGTCGAATTTGAGCTCGTAGATCCAACCGCCTGTTGCCGGAGGTTTCTCGACCAGTTTTGCCTTCATCGGCTCGATGAAGCGCGCTTTGACCGAGCGCAAATCTGCCAGCCTGTCATGCTGAGCCTCGAAAGATTTCGGCGTCGAAGGATCCCGCGCACTTAGTCTTGAGGTTTTGCGACGGGATTTTTCGACTTTGCTCGGAATGACAGCCTTTTTTTCCATCGCCTCGCGAATCCGCGCTTTAAATTGCGACGTTGGGCTTTCATCCGTTTGGCGATTGGACTCCCACTCGGCGTCGCGGGCTTCGGCGATTTGTTTCATCGTGCGTCCTGTCTTCACCGACTGATCTTCGAGTTTTTGCGAAATCGGTTTTGCGTCGGTCGCCGTCTTCAGGATTAGCCACTGATTTTTCGCATCGTCACGACTGCGAATCCGCACGAGGGTCCATTCGCCCTTCGCTTTTTGACCGTCGAGAATGAGGTGAAGCTTGCCCTCGCGCAGCGATTTCAGCGGCTGTTCACCATAGACGTAATAGGTGCCACGGTCCCACACCATGACCGTGCCGCCGCCGTATTGTCCTTCGGGAATTACGCCCTCGAAGTCTTCATATTCGATGGGATGATCTTCCACTTCGACGGCGAGATGTTTTTCGCCTCGCTTCCAGGGAAGTCCTTTCGGCAGCGCCCACGATTTCAGTACGCCTTCCATCTCCAACCGGAAATCATAATGCAAACGGCGCGCCGCATGCTTTTGAATAACGAAACGCGAAGCGCCTTTGACTTTTTTGGGTAGCGGTTTTCCCGCCGGCTCAGCTGTCTTCTTGAAGTCGCGTTTCCGTTTGTATTCGGCCAGTCCCATTCCGCCAAAATTAACCACGGATTGCCTTCCTGCACGCGAAGTTGTAGAGGCAGCGGCGAGCGCCTATTTTTGATCTTGTCCTTTGGAACAACGCGTTGAAGACAACGCGTTCCACCTACGCTTCGCTCGGCAGCGGCTCACCAACGAGATAGCGGACGAAGCGCCGGATCACGATGTTCTCGCCCAGTTCGGCAATCTTGGCACTGAGCAAATCTTTGATGGTCACGTCGGGATTTTTGATAAAGGCTTGTTCAAGCAAGCAAACGGTGCTGTAGAATTTCTCGAGTTTTCCTTCGATAATCTTCTCCGCAACGGCATCGGGCTTACCCTTTACCTGCGCTTTGTAAATCTCGCGCTCGGCTTCGATCAGATTACCCGGAACGTCGCCGCGGCTGACGTAAAGCGGATGCGCTGCAGCAATATGCAGTGTGATATCTTTCACGAACTCGCGGAAATTCTCGTTCCGCGCCACAAAATCGGTCTCGCAGTTCACCTCTACAAGTACGCCGACCTTGCCTTGCAGGTGAATATAGGAAGCCACAATCCCCTCCTTCGTTGCGCGTGAGGCCTTCTCGCCAGCGGTGGCAATGCCTTTGGTCCGCAAAATCGCCTCCGCTTTCGCCAGATCACCGCCGCTCTCGACCAGAGCTCGCTTGCAATCCATAAAGCCCGCATTGGTTTTTTCGCGGAGTTGCTTCACCAGCTGAGGATCAATTTCAGTCGTTGTGTTCATCAAGTTTTAAATCGTTAGTCTTAAACCGTTGCACTGATGCAACGCAAAGGTCAGGCCGAGACGCCGGCCATTTCCACTTGCTCGCGGATACGCGCTTCGTTGCTTGCCGAAACAATGGCATCCACAAGCTTTTGCAAAATCACGCGGATAGCGCGAATCGCATCGTCATTGCCAGCAATTGGGTAATCAATAATCTCCGGGTCCGCGTTGGTGTCCACAATGGCGACCACTGGGATGCCGAGGCGCCGCGCCTCATTCACGGCGTTTTGCTCGCGAATCGTGTCGATCACCACCAGCGCGTCGGGTAACTGCGACATCTCAATTATCCCCTCGAGATTGCGCCGGAGCTTCGCGGCCTCGCGATTAAGTGCCGACAATTCCTGTTTTCCCATTTTCTTGTATTCGGGCGACTGCTCGATCTCTTCAATGTATTTCAGTCGCCCAATGCTCTTGCGGATGGTAGCGAGATTAGTCAACGTGCCGCCAAGCCACCGTTGATTAACGTAAAACTGACCGCAAGCCAGTGCCGCCTCCTTTACCGCTTCTTGTGCTTGTTTCTTGCACCCGACGAACAAAATTTTGGCTCCGCGGCGCGTGACCTCCTGGAGAAACTCCGTGGCTCGCCGAAGCTGGAGCACAGTCTCGTCCAAATTGATAATGTAAATCTGATTACGCTGTTCAAAGATGAAAGGCTTCATCTTTGGATTCCAACGCTTGGTCTGGTGTCCAAAATGGACGCCAGCTTCCAACAGTTCAGGTACTAATTCTGTCGTATCTGCCATAAGAGAAATTCCGCGAAGGGGGAACTTCCAGAGCGGGAGGCTGAAGATGCTACAGCACGCACCGACGCGCAACCTGAAATTCGGTTCTATTTTCGCTGAGTCCGGACATCGGTTAAGACGGATGACAACGGATTCCAGACGTTGGTGTTCACCAACGCAAAACGTGAAACGGGTTCTTCTCGGCGGCGGCACCGCGGGGCCTGTTTTGCTCGCAACCAAAATCGGGGATAAGCAGGAGGCCCTGAACGGCAAACGCGAATGGCGCAACGAGCGTTGAAATGCTATCAAGGCTAATTCGGGGCTTCATCGTGCGCTAAAACTCCAGTCCCACTCTCAGCCGCAATAAACTTTTTCGTGCTCGTCACCGAAAATATAACCGTCGTACGCGGCGAACTCCTTATTTTCGTAGCTGAAAGCTTGGCCGATCAGCAACTGGTAGAGGAAGCCGAGCGTGGCCCACCAGCGCTCGTCTCCATATGGATCCGAGGTCCGACAAAATATGCCAAGTGCTCATGCACAGTCGCATCGGCAAATTCATGATGCTTCCAAAATTCGAATCCGGCTGACCAATTGCGTCCGAACCGGTAGGAAATTCCGGTGAACCATTCGAAGATGCCGTCGCGCTCGTAACCGTCGTCCGATTTTTCGAACTCTAATTCATAATTGACTTCAGCGCCCAAACGAGCCGGTGCTCGAACCAATTCTTTTGGAGTATAACTTTCCATTCCAGTTCCTTCTCGTCATCCCCGAGCGTTAGCTCAAAATACAGCGCGAGACCAAGCGGATCTTTGTACGGACTCAGCAGGCGAAAAATCGCTTCGAACGAGACCGATTCAAAATGATACCTGTCGAACGGCGTTGCTGGATTGTGTCCAGGATGTACGCCCTCGCCGCCGGTCTCGTAAACATCGAGCAAACGTTTTCCGGGAAACGCCGGATCTTCAGCTGGTACATCGCTGTGCACATAGACATAGTGATGGTTAAGATAGAGCGCGATTTGAAAATTATCGATCACGCCGTAATCGAACTCCTCGGAAATCGATGACGCTGTAGTTACCATGCTCTCTTTCCCAGCGTGCGGTGACCCATTGCTCGAATTCAACCTCACCTTTCGACGCAACGTCAGTTGTCTAAGTCCATGCGAAGACCGCTCCGTGTGATTGTCGAGTGTAAGGGCAAAGCAAAAGTACAGCCGCAAAAACTGATCTGAATTTCATCGCGACGATGCATAACATCGTGCAAGAGAACCTGCTGCTGGACGGTTGCTAATTCTTGGCGCTGAATTGCAGCGCAACCGCGAAGCACGTCAGAGTAGCGCGGCGCTAGCTGGAGGTTCGCGATTGCTTCTCCGCGTATCTCGCCAAAATCCAACAGAGATCAGAAAGACGGTTTAGGTAACGCAAAATCTCTGGATTAAAATTCTTTTCTCCGGCACCGAACGTCGCGATGTGCCGCTCCGCGCGGCGGCATGTTGTACGTGCAAAATCGAGAGCCGCAGAAAGCGTAGTTCCACCAGGAATCACCCAGTGTTTCGGATAAAGCGATTTGTCTTTCTCAAGTTCTAAAATGACTGCTGTAATCCGGTCCACCATCCCTGCTGTCGTAACATGAAAGCCATCGTTAACGTAACGTTCTCGGTCGCCGGGCGTCGTCGCCAGCTCACCCATCACGACGACCAAGTCTTTTTGCGCGGCGGAGATTTCGTCCGAAAGGAATTTGTGTGTCGAAAAGGATCGGGCGAGACCAAGCGCGGCGGTCAGCTCATCGATACAGCCATAAGCGTCAACACGCGGATCGGCTTTCGACACGCGCCGCCCGTACATCAGCGACGTTTCACCTTTGTCGCCTGTTTTGGTTACGATCGACATCGGCCAAATTGTAGGCGTTTCCGTGAACTCCGAAAGCTTTCGGAGCTGACCCAGACGCCCTACCCGACGGGGTATTATCCGATCGCCGGCTGCGGCTCTGGTTCTTCCATCACAGGCGCGCCAATCGGCTCGCCTTTCTCGACGAGTTTGATCTGGCGATGCTCGGGGAAACCAGTCCCAGCAGGGATTAAGTGACCCATGATGACGTTTTCCTTGAACCCGCGCAGCTTATCGACTTTGCCGAGCGTGGCCGCTTCCGTGAGAACACGGGTTGTATCCTGGAACGAGGCAGCAGAAATAAAGCTGTCCGTCTCAAGCGAAGCTTTAGTGATGCCGAGAAGCACAGGCACGGCCTCCGCCGGTTTGCCGCCCTTCTCAACGACCTTCTTGTTTTCTTCCTCGAAATCGAGCTTGTCCACCTGATCGCCCCAGAGCAATGACGTATCGCCCGGATCGGTAATCTTCACCTTGCGCAACATCTGGCGCACGATGATTTCGATGTGCTTGTCGTTGATCTCCACGCCCTGCAAACGATAGACCTCCTGCACTTCGTTAACCAGATGCTCCTGCAATTCCTGCGGACCGCAGACTTCCAAAATCTCGTGCGGCACGATTGGGCCCTCGGTGAGTTGCTGACCCTTCTTCACGAAATCCCCTTTGAACACGATGATGTGCTTGGTCAGCGGGATCAGATGCTCTTCCTCGGTTCCAGTCTCCGGGTCTTTTAAAATCAGGCGTCGTTTCCCGCGGACAGTTCCGCCCATCTCGACGATCCCATCGATCTTGGCAATCTCAGCCGCGTCCTTCGGCCGACGGGCTTCGAATAATTCGGCCACCCGGGGCAAACCTCCAGTGATATCCTTTGTCTTTGCGACTTTGCGGGGCGTCTTTGCCAGTAGCGCACCAGCGCGCACTTTCTGGCCTTCCTCAACGATGACGTGAGCGCCAGCCGGGATGGAATAACTCGCGAGCACTTCCTTCTTGTCATCCACAATGACGATCTGCGGGTGCAAATCTTCCTTGTGCTCGATGATTACAGTACCCAGCAGGCCGGTCGCTTCATCGACGTCGCGTTTGATCGTGACACCAGCGATCATATCGCGAAATTCGATTTTTCCGCCTTTGTCTGTGAGAATCGGGATGTTGTACGGATCCCATTGCACAAGAACCTGACCTTCCACTTCAGGCTTGTTGTTTTTGTCCCGAACGATCTTGCCATGTGTGTCTTTTTTTGGCCCCTTCACATGCGCTCCATTCGGAACCGAAATCATCGAGCCGATGACTACGTTGTGGCGCTCGAGTTCGCGGCCTTCGGCGTTGTGCACGCTGATCGAGCCGTTCTTGTTCAAAACGATCCAGCTGCCATCGAGTGCCTGCACCGTTCGCAATTCGTTAAATCGTACCGTGCCGTCATTGTCGGCTTTGATGATTGGCTGCTTGAAAGTTTGGCTAGCCGTGCCGCCGATGTGGAATGTGCGCATCGTCAACTGTGTCCCAGGCTCGCCGATTGATTGGGCGGCAATAATGCCTACTGCTTCGCCAAGTTTAACGAACTGGCCCGTAGCGAGATTGCGTCCATAGCACATCGCACAAACCCCGCGGCCGCACTCGCAGGTAAGAACCGAACGAATCTTCAAGCTCTCCACGCCCACCCGTTGAAGTTCTGCGGCGATCTTTTCATCGATCAACTGATTCGCTTTGACGACTTTTTTCTTCTTGTCCACCGGGTCAGCGATCGTCTCGCAGCTTACGCGTCCGACAATGCGCTGGCCAAGATCGACTACTTCTTCGTCGCCTTCGTAAATCGAGCGCACCACGATACCGTTTACCGTACCGCAGTCGTCTTCATTGATGATCACGTCCTGCGCCGCGTCCACCAGTTTGCGCGTCAGATAACCGGAGTCGGCAGTCTTGAGCGCTGTGTCGGCAAGACCTTTGCGAGCGCCGTGAGTAGAAATAAAATACTCGAGCACGCTGAGTCCCTCGCGGAAGTTCGACGTGATCGGGCGCTCGATGATTTCGCCTGAAGGTTTGGCCATTAAGCCACGCATGCCGGCGAGCTGACGCACTTGCTGGCGATTTCCGCGCGCGCCCGAATCGACCATCAAATAGACTGGATTCAACTCCTTGCGACCTTCGTTGTGCTCCAGGGTGCGGAACATCACGCTGGAAATTTCGTCCCCGGCATGCGTCCAAATATCGATGATCTTGTTGTAGCGCTCGCCGTCGGTGATGATGCCCTTGCGATATTGCTGCTCAACCTGGCGAATCTGCTTGTAGGCGTTTTCCAACTCGGTCTGTTTCTCTTTCGGAATGATCATGTCCGAAATTCCAATCGAAATGCCGGCTTTGGTTGCTTCGGTGAAACCGAGCTCCTTCAGTTTGTCCAATGTGGCCACCGTCTCCGCTGGACCAGCGATTTGGTAACAGCGCCAGATAATGTCGCTGAGCTGTTTCTTGCCGGCAGGTTTGTTGAAAAATCCAAGCTCCCCAGGCCAAATCTCATTGAAAATGACGCGGCCTGCTGTGGTTTCGATAGTTTTGGCCTCAGCATTTCCGTAGATCGTCTGCCTGCCGAAATCAGGATTCTTGATCCGGATGCGGTCGTGTGTGCGAATGCTTCCTTCTGCCATGGCAAATTCTACTTCTGCCGCATCCACAAACAGCGGGAACCGCTGGCCATCCTTGCCTGCACCGCGCGGATTTTGGGTGAGGTAATAACAGCCGAGCGTGATGTCCTGAGAAGGCGTGGTAATGGGCTTGCCGCTGGACGGAGAGAAAATGTTATTGGGAGCGAGCATAAGCATACGCGCTTCCATTTGCGCCTCGACTGAGAGCGGCACGTGCACCGCCATTTGGTCTCCGTCGAAGTCTGCGTTGTACGCCGTGCAAACCAGCGGATGGATGCGAATGGCTTCGCCCTCGATCAATTGCGGTTCAAAAGCCTGAATTGACAATCGATGCAACGTGGGAGCGCGGTTGAGCAACACTGGATGGCCCTTGGTCACTTCGTCGAGAATGTCCCACACCTCGGGCGTCTGACGTTCGATCATCTTTTTTGCGCTGCGCACTGTGTGCACGTAGCCGAGGTCTTTCAGCCGGCGGATGATGAACGGCTCGAAAAGCACGAGCGCCATCTTCTTCGGCAGGCCGCATTGATGCAGCTTCAGTTCGGGGCCGATGACAATAACGGAGCGACCCGAGTAATCGACACGTTTCCCCAGCAGGTTTTGGCGGAAACGGCCGCCCTTGCCCTTGAGCATGTCGCTCAGAGACTTGAGAGGCCGATTACCCGCGCCGGTCACAGCGCGACCATGCCTGCCATTGTCGAACAAAGCGTCCACAGCTTCCTGCAACATTCGCTTTTCGTTGCGAATGATGACATCCGGTGTTTTGAGCAGGAGCAGGTTTTTGAGCCGGTTGTTGCGATTAATAACGCGGCGATAAAGATCGTTTAGGTCCGAGGTCGCAAACCGCCCCCCTTCGAGCGGAACCAGGGGACGTAAATCCGGGGGAATAACCGGCAATACATCGAGAATCATCCACTCAGGGCGCGCGTGCGAATTCTGGAAGCCTTGAATGAGCTTGAGGCGTTTCGCCAGTTTTTTGCGAATTTGCTTGCTCTTGGTGGCGCCCATGGCTTTCTCGAGCTCTTTGTTGAGCTTGTTGAGATCGATCTCGACGAGAAGTTTCCTGATTCCTTCCGCGCCCATACCGGCAACGAAATCTTCGCCATACTGCTCCTGCGCCTCGCGGTATTCGACTTCATTGAGAAGTTGTGTTTTCTGCAGCGGCGTCTTTCCGGGATCGATGACGATGTAATCCTCGTAATAGATAACGCGCTCAAGCTGGCGCGCGCTCATATCGAGCATGAGCCCAATGCGCGACGGCATGCATTTGTAAAACCAGATGTGCGAAACGGGCACCGCTAATTCGATGTGTCCCATACGTTCGCGACGGACACGGGCCAACGTGACTTCCACGCCACAACGGTCGCAGATCACTCCCTTATGTTTGATGCGCTTGTATTTTCCACAGGAGCATTCCCAATCCCGCGTCGGACCAAAAATGCGTTCGCAGAAAAGGCCTCCCTTCTCCGGCTTAAACGTACGGTAATTGATCGTCTCGGGATTTTTGACTTCGCCTTTACTCCACGAGCGCATCGTGTCGCTGGAAGCAACACCGATTGCGACTTGATCAAAACCCACGGGACGCTCTTCGCCCACTAACTCACGCCAGGAATGTTCGTTCATGATTTTCTAAAATAATTGTGAATCTAAGAATTATGCGACGCTCTCCAGAAAGCTGGGTGCCTGTCCGCCAACCTTTACGTCGAGCCCAAGGCTCTGCATTTCTTTGATCAGGACGTTGAACGATTCAGGTGTCCCTGCTTCCAGCGAGTTATCGCCTTTAACGATCGACTCGTAGATGCGGGTTCTGCCTTGCACGTCATCGGACTTAACCGTGAGCAGTTCCTGTAAAGTGTAGGCGGCCCCGTAGGCTTCGAGAGCCCAGACCTCCATTTCGCCAAAGCGTTGGCCCCCATACTGCGCTTTGCCGCCGAGCGGCTGCTGAGTAACAAGCGAATACGGTCCGACAGCGCGGGCGTGAATTTTGTCCGCCACGAGGTGACCGAGTTTCATCATGTAGATGTAGCCAACCACCACTTCCTGATCGAACGGATCGCCCGTGCGTCCATCGAACAGGCGCGCTTTACCGGTTTCCTGTACCCAGGTGAAGCCCTTCTTCTTTCTGGCATCATGCAAATATTCGCGGATCTGTTTTTCTTTGATTCCATCGAAGACCGGAGTCGCGACTTTGAATCCGAGTGCCTTCGCAGCGACGCCCAGGTGTGTTTCCAAGACTTGTCCCACATTCATGCGGCTGGGAACGCCCAACGGATTAAGCACAATTTCAACCGGCGTTCCATCTGCTAGGAAAGGCATGTCTTCTTCAGGCACAATCCTGGCGACCACGCCTTTGTTGCCATGACGCCCAGCCATTTTGTCGCCCACGCTTAGCTTTCGCTTGCTTGCGATATAAACCTTAACCTGCTTGATGATTCCCGGATCGATATCGTCTCCACTCTCTACTCGGTCTGTCGCGCGATCCCGTTCCAGTTCCAGCTCCGCGAATTTGTGCTCGTACGAGCCAATGATTTCGCGGATCCTGTTGCGGATCGGGCTCGGATCGATCTCGATGTGATCATGCGCTGTCGCCAGCTTTCGCAACAGTGTTTTGGTGATTTTGCGATTGGCTGGAATTATGATCTCACCATTCTTGGCGTTCACGACGTCGAGAGGGACTTTTTCGCCCAGCAGGACGTTCGATAGGGAATCGGTCAATTGTTCAATCAGCGCCTCTTTCTTGCGCTTATGTTCTTCGCTGATGGTTTTCAGCTGTCGTCTGGTTTCCGCCGGCGTGAGTTTTTCGCGCGAGACTTCGCGACGGGACGAGACCTTTACGTCCATCACGATTCCGTAGGTCCCGGAGGGGACGGTAAGCGATGTATCCTTCACATCCGCTGCTTTCTCGCCAAAGATCGCGCGAAGCAGCCGTTCCTCGGGCGCCAATTCTGTCTCGCTCTTCGGGGTAATTTTCCCAACGAGGATGTCGCCTGGTTTCACTTCTGCTCCGACCCGCACTACGCCATCCGGGCCCAGGTTGCGCAAAGCTTCTTCGCTAACGTTGGGAATATCCCGCGTAATTTCTTCCGGTCCGAGCTTGGTATCGCGCGCGCCGATCTCGAATTCGTCAATGTGGATGGAAGTGTAAACGTCTTCCTTCACCACCTTTTCGGAGATCATGATGGCGTCTTCGAAGTTGTATCCGTTCCAAGGCATGAACGCGACGAGCACATTGCGTCCCAGCGCAAGCTCGCCATGGTCGGTGTTCGGGCCGTCAGCGATGACTTGGCCGCGTTTCACGTGCTGGCTTTTGCGCACGATCGGCTTCTGGTTCACGCACGTGCCGGCGTTTGAGCGCATGAATTTGCGGAGTTCGTAAACGTGGATCCCTGCTTCCGGGTCGGTCTTAAGCTTTCTTTTGCTCTCGGGGAGGTGACCGTCCTTGGTGACAACAATTTGATCCGCTGTGACCGAAGCGACTTTGCCGCTCTCGCTGGCTAAAACGACGGCATGCGAATCTCGTGCCACTTTTTCCTCCAACCCAGTGCCTACGAGAGGCGCCTCGGAAACGACCAGCGGCACACCCTGCCGTTGCATGTTGGAACCCATCAGCGCCCGGTTTGCATCGTCGTGTTCAAGGAACGGAATGAGGCCCGCCGCCACCGAAACCAGCTGTTTCGGCGACACATCCATGTAATTCACTTTGGCGGGATCGACTTCAAGAAAGTCGCCACGGTAGCGCACAGAGACTTTTTCCCCGGTGAAATGTCCGCGTCCGTCAATCGGCGCATTGGCTTGCGCCACGAGGAAATTCTCTTCGCGATCTGCGGTTAGGTATTCGACCTCGTCCGTTACGCGGCCCTTTTCCACCTTGCGATACGGCGTCTCGATGAAACCAAACTCGTTGATACGTGCAAACGTGCTCATCGAGCTAATTAACCCAATGTTTGGACCTTCCGGCGTCTCGATCGGACAAATGCGTCCGTAATGCGAAGGGTGAACATCGCGCACCTCGAATCCGGCACGCTCTCGACTGAGACCTCCAGGACCGAGAGCCGACAAGCGTCGCTTATGCGTCAATTCTGCGAGCGGATTTGTTTGATCCATGAATTGCGAAAGCTGCGAACGGCCAAAGAAATCGCGGACGACCGCGCTGAGCGCCTTTGGATTAATCAGCTTCTGCGGCGTCATGCCGTCCACATTGATGTCGAACAGAGTCATGCGCTCTTTGACCAGACGCTCGGTTCGGGCAAGACCGACGCGGCATTGGTTCGCCAGCAATTCGCCCACCGTGCGTACACGACGACTCCCCAGATGATCGATGTCATCTAGCGTGCCTTCGCCTCGCCGCAAATTGATCAAATACTTGATCGCCGCGATAAAGTCTTTGTCGGTCAAAATGCGCTCGGTGGGATCGATGTTGATTCCCAGTTTCTGATTAATTTTGTAGCGGCCGACGCGGCCAAGATCATATTTTTTGGGATCGAAAAAGAGTCTTTTGAGCAAAGCGCGGGCGTTCGCAACAGTCGGCGGATCTCCTGGACGAAGACGACGATAGATATCCTTTAGCGCTTCTTCCTGATCGTGCGCCGGGTCTTTTCTAAGCGCCTTCACGATTGTGTCATCATTCGAGATGTCGATTACTTTCACCTCGTGAACCTTGAGTGCCATGATCTGGTGGACGGTCGCCAGCGTGAGTGGTTCGAACGCCCGCGCCACTGTCACTTCACCATCACGGATTTCCGCAGTCAGTACTTTGGTGGCTAGTTTCTCTTCATCGAGTTTCTCGCTCAGCTTTAGGGTCTCGATATTGTAAAAGAGTTTGATGACTTCTTCGTCGGAGCCGTAACCGAGCGCGCGCAGGAACGTGGTCGCGAGAAATTTTCGACGTCGCTTGCGTCGATCGAGATAGATGTAAAGAAGGTCAGCCGTGTCAAATTGCACCTCAATCCACGAACCCCGGTCCGGAATGATCCGGAAACTGTACAACACCTTGCCATTGACGTGAACGGTTGATTCGAAAGCGATTCCTGGGGAACGGTGCAGCTGGCTGACGACCACGCGCTCCGCGCCATTAATGACGAAAGTGCCCTGAGGCGTCATGAGCGGGATTTCGCCCATGTACACCTTCTCTTCCTTCGTGCCTTTTTCTTCTCGCAGTTGGAAAGTGACGTGCAGCGGCGCGCTGTAGGTCTGCCCTTCGCGCTGTGCTTCCAGCGCGGTCAATTTCGGCTCGCCAATGTCATAGTGACTAAAATCGAGCACCGCTTTCTCGTCGTAGCTTTCGATTGGGAAGACCTCCTTGAAAACTGCCTGGAGGCCCTGATTTTTCCGCTTTGCGTAAGGGACGTCTTTTTGGAGGAAATCGACGTACGAATTGGCCTGAACCTCAATCAAATTTGGCGGTTCGACCCCTTCTTTGATGCTTCCGAAGTAAATGCGTTCTGACATAGTCACTAAGATCAAGAGCTAAAACCTCGCACCGACCACACCAAATCGCGGCCAACGCGGGCAAGATTCTACCGGTTCAGCGAAGAGCGAGGGCACAGAAATAACATCGAAACAGCGGCCTGTCAAATTGACGAGCCCCCGTCCCGTTGCCAGTAATATGTTTTGCCTTTTAGCGCCGGGTTAAAAATACGTCTATCTGGCTTTAACCAACTCTCACCATAGTCCAGATCCGCCGCGGCGCAAGTGATTCGTGCGGCGGAACCCCATCAAAATCGGACTACTTATTTAATTTCGACTTTTGCACCGGCAGCCTCAATCTTTTTCTTGATCTCGTCCGCCTCCTGCTTCGTCACGCCTTCCTTGATCGTTTTGGGCGCTCCTTCAACCAATGCTTTGGCTTCCGCCAAGCCCAGTCCTGGGACTGCGCCGCGAACCTCCTTGATGACAGCAATCTTGTTCGCGCCCATTTCTGTGAGGATGACATCAAACGTGGTCTTCTCCTCAGCCGCCGGCGCTGCTGCTCCGGCAGGGCCGCCCCCCGCTGCAGCGGGACCGGTCGCAACCGCTACCGGTGCGGCCGCGCTTACACCCCATTTTTCCTCAAGTTGCTTGACCAATCCAGCAATCTCCAGCACCGACAGGTTGCTGAGTTGCTCCACCAATTTTTCTGTATCTGCCATTTTTTACTTTTTCCTCCAATTGCCGCCTCCGAAAGCCTTCGAAGAATTAAAGCCAATAGCCATCGACTCGGACAGTTTTCGTTTATTCCTCTGTTATTTGAAGGCGATCGCTCGGTTGCCATTCGGCAGACGATACGCCCCGCCCTACAAAATTCATGCCGCTGGCGCACCCTCCTTTTCTGCCTTTGCCTTCAGCAACCGAGCTAATGCTGCGCCGGGTTCATTCAAAAGCCGGACGAAACGCGTTGCCGGCGAAAGGAGCAGTCCCAGTAATTGCGCCTGCAATATTTCCCGCGGCGGCAACTCCGCCAGGGTCTCCAATTCCGCCGTGGAAAGAACCGTGCGATCGACAAAACCAATCTTGAGGTCCGCGATTTTAAATTCGGTTGCAAATATCTTGAAAATTTTTGCCACTGGCGCCACGTCGTTTTCCCCTGTGACAACTGCGGTCTGGCCGACCAACTGATCGCTAACGTCCGGAAAGCCGGAATCAGCCATGGCCCGCTTGAGGAAATTGTTTTTGACCACGTGCATTTCCGCGCCCGCGGGTGCCAACCGGTTCCGCAATTCGCTGAAATCAGCGACCTTCATGTGCTGATAATCGGTCACCAGCACAAAAGCCGAGCTCCTCAATTTGTTGGACAGATCTGCAACGATGCTGGTTTTTTCTGGTCGCATTTATTTTCGATGCTGAGTAATGCCCGCCCTAAATGTTCAAATACGGCGCTGGATCGACGCGGACTCCCGGCGACATTGTCGCACTGATTGTCACGCCTTCAAGGTAGCGACCTTTCGCTGTCGCTGGACGGGCCCGCACAACGCCTTCGATCACCGCATTTCCGTTTTCCACCAGCGCGTTTTCTTCGAACGAAAATTTGCCAACCGGCACCGCTACGTTGCCGTTCTTATCGAGCTTGAATTCTACGCGGCCGGCCTTCACGTCCTGCACAGCTTTGGAAGTGTCGTCAGTCACCGTCCCAGTTCTGGGATTAGGCATTAGCCCGCGCGGCCCTAGCACCCTTCCAAGCTTCCGGACCTCCGCCATCGCCGCGGGAGTAGCGATCGCCACATCAAAATCCTGAAAACCTTCCTGGCACTTCTGAATCAGGTCTTTCATGCCGACAAATTCCGCGCCGGCTTCTTTGGCCGCCTTCGCCGCCTCGCCCTCTGCGAAGACAAGCACGCGCACCTGTTTTCCGCTGCCGTGGGGAAGTGGGCAGGTCCCACGCACCATTTGATCAGATTGCTTCGGATCAACTCCGAGTCGGAACGAAAGCGTCACTGTCTGATCAAATTTTGTCGGTGGAAACTTCTTCAGCGTTGAGACAGCATCGGGAAGACTGTAAGTCTTACCTCGATCGACCTGCTCAGCGGCCGCGCGATAACGTTTGCTTCGATTCGTTTGCATTTTTTGTGCAGTTCAAATGCCCGGTTACTTGACACAGCAACGAGGCTCCTGCTTAAAACCTGTCCGCCTGAATCCAGCGAGCGGACACGGAACCTAGCGGCTATCTTCGCCTTGTCAAAGTCTTAGGCCAACAATCGCAGCGCACAGGTCAATCGACGGGAGCTGCGACGTCTGGCGGCGTTGTCGATTCGGCGGTTCGTTGCGCTCCCGGCGCGCCTCGCCGGATAATTTTGCCCTCTTTCATCACAAATGAGACGCGCTCGGTTGCAGTGATGTCGGAAGTCGGATCGCCCGGCATGGCAATCACATCGGCCAGTTTCCCTTTTTCCAGCGTGCCCACTTTTTGTCCGATCCCCAGAAGCTCGGCGTCGTTTGCAGTCGCGGCTTTCAATGCGTCGATTGGTGTCATTCCGAGATCGACCATTAACTTAAACTCTTTCGCGTTCTGACCGTGCGGAAAAACAGCGGCATCAGTGCCGAAAGAAATTTTGACGCCTAATTTCAGCGCGTTGCGAAACATCTCTGAGCGAGCTGTCGCTGCCGCTTTGGCTTTGGCCTGCAATGGGGGCGGATAATTTTCCAGCTTGTTCATGATCCATTCAGTGGCCATGAGCGTAGGCGTGAGAAATGTTCCCTTTCTTTTCATCATCGTGAGCGTTTCTGATTTCATAAAAGAACCGTGTTCAATCGAATCGACTCCCGCCTCAATCGCCTCGTGCGCCGCCTGATCGCCGTGACAATGCACAGCCACTTTTTTGCGTAAGCGATGCGATTCATCGACCAGCGCAGCCATTTCAGCCGGCGTCAATTGTGGAGTGTCCACTTCGTCGGCGAGTGAAAGTACGCCGCCAGAAACTGCGGCCTTGATCACATCCGCGCCATTCTTCACCTCAAACCGCACCGCCTTTCGAATTTCATCAGGGCCATCTGCAATGCCGTCTGTGTAGTCCGGGTCGCGTCCAAAAAGAAAATCGCGAAACCCGCTGGTGGGATCGAAATGTCCGCCAGTGGCGCCGATACCTTTCGTCGCGACGAGCATACGCGGGCCGACGATCACGCCTTTGTTGATCGAATTGCGTAGCGCGACATCGACGAACTCGCGGCTGCCGACGAAGCGGCTTCCAAGATCGCGCACGGTAGTGAAGCCCGCTTCGACAGTAGCGCGTGCGTGCGTCGTGGCAATGATCGCCTGCTCCGAAACGTTGAGGTCGACCTCTTTCAGCCGGCGCAGATTGTAATCGCCGGAGTAATCAAGAGTCAGATGCGTGTGCGCATCCATGAAACCAGGCGAAAGCGTCGCGTCGCCGAGGTCGATGACCTGCGCGCCACTGGGGATCGGCAAATTGCTTCCCGCCTCGACGATTTTGTCGCCCTGTACGATAACGACGGCGTTTTGCACCAGGGCGTTCGATTTGCCGTCGAACATCCGCGGGGCTTTGATCGCGATTGGTTGATCGGCCCCGTGCGCCGACACGCCGAAACACAGGGATATTAGAAAAATACGAGACGGGATTTTCATCCCGATCGTTTAGAAGCGATGTGCTACGCTGGCAAGAGAGGAATGTGCAAACGTTGCAGACTAATTCCCAATAGATTGCTAAGGCTTGCGCAATTTCGCCGCGCTTTCCGCCAATCCTTCTCGCGCCGCAGCGAGGCTGGGATCGAGTGCGAGCGCCTCTCTAAAGGCAACAATGCCGCGCTCGTGCTGATTGAATAAGGCGAGATAACTTCCCCGATTGATCAACATGCTGGTATAGACTGGTAAGACCTTGAGGTTGATCACGTCATCCTTCTCAAACCGCACCGTCCCATCAGCCAGACCGCGGGTCTGCAGGTGCGGATCTGGCGAATCGTGAAAGGTCTGGTCGCTTGCGAGGTTAAAAACGAGGCCTTGCGGAACAAGTTGATAGTTTTGATTGATCCACCTACCGAGCTCGGCGTTGGTTCTCTCGGCGAAGAGCAAGTCTCGCGTAATGTACACCGGCGCAACCCTGTTCTCGTTGGTCACAATCGACCGGAGCATCTCAAAAAATGCCGCGGTAATCCTTTGAGTGAGCAGCTGGTCCCTGGCGAAAGCGCCGGGATCGCGCTCCCATTCTTTGAGAATCTCAACGAAGGCATCAATTTTCTCGCGCGACCGCTCGATCATGCCAGGAAAGGCATGCCTGAGATAATCGAAATACCACGAACGCCGCAGCAGATTAACATCGACCACTTTTACGTCGCGTCGGCGTTGTTCTATCTCCTGTGCATAGAACATGGGAGAGGCGACCTGCCAGTCTTGTGTTAGTAAAAGACCATTGGGCTCGATTGTGCTGAACAGATTTTCTACGTAATCGTACGCGATAAAGTAATCCCTGCGATTGTTGACCGGCCAGTTCGCCGCGAACGCCGTCGCAGATGTGAGCAGAATAGCAGTTGCAGCGACCAGATACGATCTCGTAACCGACATCGACTTGGAGACAGCGAGTTGGATCAACCAGCGGATGCCAAAGCCAGCGGCAATCGCGATCGAAATAAACACGGGCAGATAGTACGCATCCTTGTCCTCTGCAATTTGGTAGCTGAGGTCGTAAGCCAGATTGGCAATGACAATAAACAGGAGAAACCAGAAGGTTGTGCGGTCCCGTTTGAAAGCGCTGCCAATGCCTGCGAAAGCGAAGACGAGCGGCAAGGGTAGCCACGCAGGCCCGAATTCGCGCGAGGCCATTTTGCAGAATTCAAAAAACTGCGCTCCCATCATCTTTGGCGTAAAGGAGAGAAACACCCGATACTGCCGGCCGGTGATGTGCCACCAGATTTCTTGCACCGAACGCGGATTCCCCCAGTTAATGACAGGCGAGCGCGATGCCGCAAACGGTAAATAGGCATAAACCGCGACCAGGGCGCCAACTGAAATCAATGCGGCATATACCAGCCGGCGGCTCGCAAAAAATCTAAGGCCTTCCGTCCTGTAAACAATTGCGGCAACAGCCGGAAGCACCAGCCCGACCGTGACGTGATGAACGCCCAGCGCTAGGCCAAATGTGAGCGCGGCGGCATAAAGCCAACCGTCGTGCGTCGTGATCGCCTGCCCCGCATCCCGCCGGTCTGCGACGATGCACCGCCGCCACCGAAGCATCAGAAACAGAACGACGAGGATAAGCAGAGTGTTGAGAGTATAAACCTCAGCGATTGTCGCATACGACCACAGCGTGCGGGAGAATGCCATGAGCAAGCCCGCACCGAGCGCGGGCGCGCAGATCAAAAGCTGGCCAATGCGTGAATCCTCAGCTTTTTTCTTCTGCTGCGCGCTTCTCTTCTTCCACGTGGGGAGATACGGAGTCGTGATCATTAATTCCGCCACAACCAGAGTGAGTATCGCGGAAGCGAGCGCCGCGAAAAGAGCGGACGAGAAATTGATACGCACCGCAACGTTTCCCAGCGGCACGAGCGATGCCAGGTGGGCGAGGATTACCCACAGAGGGAAACCCGGAGGATGGGCGACGCCGAGCCCGTGAGCGACCACAATTAATTCGCCGCTGTCGGTCAGCGTGACTGTGGGAGCAAGAGTCCAGCTATAAAGAAGCAGCGCGATCAGAAATACTGCACCGGCGCAGGCAAACTCCACTCGGCTGAACGAAATCGCTCGTTCACTGTTCATCTGCCAGTGCAACTTTGGAGCTTGTGCTGAATCGATCCTGCTCTCGCGCTTATTTCGGAACCTCTTCTCGGCCGCAGTCCGGTGAGCCATGGACTATCGTCCCGCAAACTCCGCTTGCTGCAAACTGCGGATGAAGGAATAACGGCGTCTCAGCCGTTAAAGGCGCAGGATTGCGATGAAGCGGTCCTTCCTTGTTTTACCCGCGCAGTTTCGCTTCAATGCTCGCCTTGTCTGCATCACAGAAATTTTTGGCGAATCCAAAACGACCGCCGCCGCATCTTAACGAGAGAAATCATATTCGCATGAAGAACACGACAAAACCATTTCTCGCTGCTCACAGCGCTTCCCTTTATTTTTACGTCGCCTTTGTCACTGCAATCTCCGCAACACTGCATGCGCAGACGCCGGCGCCTACTCCCGCGCCGTCGCCATCGCAACCGCCCGCCGACTATAATCTCCGTTGGGGTGTTAAGATTCCGATGCGCGATGGCGTCGAACTGAACGCGACGTTGTATTTGCCGAAAACGCCGGATGGCTCTCTCCCGAAAACGCCCGTGATCTTCACGCTCACGCCGTACATATCCGACACGTACCACGAGCGCGGCGCGTATTTCGCGTCGCATGGATACGCATTCGCGCTCGTGGATGTGCGCGGGCGCGGAAATTCCGGCGGCGAATTCGAGCCGTTTACAAATGAACCGCGGGACGGACACGACGTAGTCGAGTGGCTTGCGAAACAGCCGTTTTGCGATGGGAAGGTCGCGATGTGGGGCGGGTCTTACGCGGGATTCGATCAATGGGCGACGGCGAAGGAATTCCCGCCGCATCTGGCGACGATCGTTGCTGCTGCCGCCGCGCATCCGGGCCTCGATTATCCATCATACAACAACATCGGGATGAGTTACGACGTGCAGTGGTTCACGCTCACCAGTGGCCGGGCAGCACAGGACCAGCTTTTCGGCGATCAAAAATTCTGGCGCACAAAATTTCTCGACGCTTACAAAAGGCATGTCGCTTTCAAAGACCTCGATACATTTATCGGCAACCCCTCGAAAAATTTCCAGCGCATCCTAAAACATCCCATGGCCGACGCGTACTACGATGAGATGCTTCCGTCGCGCGATCAGTTTCAAAAGATCACACTGCCGATCCTGACAATCACGGGCCAGTACGACGGCGATGAGCTGGGCGCGCTTACCTATTACCGCGATCACATGGCGAATGCTTCCGCGGAAGCGCGGGCGAAACATTTTCTCGTTATCGGCCCGTGGGATCATGCCGGCACGCGTACGCCGACGGATGAAGTTGGCGGCGTAAAGTTTGGCCCGGGTGCGATCATCGATCTTAACGATCTGCATCGCCAGTGGTACGACTGGACGATGAAAGCAGGATCGAAACCCGCATTCCTCAAAAACCAGGTCGCATATTATTTGCTCGCGTCCGGCAACTCCGGTGCGAACGGCGAATGGAAATACGCCGGCGATTTCGCCGCATTGATCGCGAATCCGAAAACATTTTATCTCACCTCAAAGGATGGCGATGCCAACGGCGTATTTCGCTCTGGTGCACTGAGTGCAAGCCGACCGACCGACGGCGCCGACAGATTTACGTACGATCCACTCGACACACATCGGGGCGAATTCGTCGAAGGAGTGGAACCAAAAGAGAAAACCGCCGCGATCGATCAGAGCTTTGCCCTAAGCATCGTCAACGATGGCTTGGTTTATCACACCGATGCATTGCCGAACGAAACGCCAGTGATTGGCTGTCCTGATGTGACATTGTGGATCTCGATCGATACTCCCGATGTCGATCTGGAGTGCGATCTTTACGAGATTCAGCCGGACGGCACGAGCATCGCGCTGTGGAGCGATGTTCGCAGGCTTCGGTACCGCGAATCCTTGCGTCAAGCAAAGTTAGTAACACCAGGTGAGATCGTGCGCTGCGATTTCAATCCCGGATTGTTCGTCGCGGGGCGATTAATGAAAGGCAGCCGACTGCGCCTGGTTGTAACCGCCGTGAATTCAATTTCTTGGCAAAAGAATTATTGCTCCGGCGGAGTCGTTGCCGAAGAAACTGCAAAAGACCCGCGCACCTGTCACATTAAGATATATCATGACGCGCAGCACGCCAGCACGATTCAACTTCCCCTACGCTGATGCGCTCGCTGACTCAAACCCTGGTTATCGCGGGATTGTCTTCGCTGATTGCGACGATTGCCCAAGCCGATTCAGAGATCGTCATCGCCATCCGATATCTGCAAGCGGAGGGTGCCAGTCACTCGCATTTATATTTGTATCGGGAAGACGGAAAACTTTTGCGCCAATTAACAAACGACAACTCAGGACAGGACTCCGGTCCAATTTTCGCGCCGGACGGCAGTGTGATTGTCTTCACGCGCGAAAAGCCGAAAGATGTGCGCGAATTCTGGAGCATCGAGCCGCACGGGACGCATTTGAAGAAATTGGAGGTGGCGCCGGACTGGTATGCTGGTGCGAAAAGCTCGCCATATTTCACAAACGTCGAGCCGGAAGAAGGAGCTTCGGCAGCCGCGACAACTTCCCCGACGGAATCTGCCTCACCGAGGCCAACGCCAGCGCCCACCTACAAATCGGCCGATGGTTCTGTCGAATTGGTCCTACGCGAAGATCCCAATGACGAAGATGATCAGATCGACGGGCCGGGTCATGGGAAGCATTATCTGCTGCGCAATTTGAAAACCGGGACTGAAACGGAGTTCGACAAGATTCCTGGATTTTACGGCGCGTTTGAGATTCTTCACGACAGCCAGGACAAGAATCAGCATTTTGTCTTTGACGATCCGCTGCGGCTCGCATTTTTCGGTCTGCACTTGAACAGCACAGATGGCGACACGGTTTTCGCACTGGATTTGAGCGGCCCTCGATTTGTCAGGCTTTCGCCGAACTGGGCCACGCCCATCCCGTTGCCGGGCGAAGCCGCGTTTCTCACATTTACCGAGAACCGTTACGTGCCAATTCCCGGAACGACTAAAACCGCGAACTGCTCCTACATCGAGCGCTGGGACGACAAGCTGAACCACATTCGTTATGCGCGCGAGAAATCCGCGGCGCTCTGTTACGGCATGTCGACGTATCGGCACGGCCTCACGCCATCGACAATCACGCTGCGGCGAAGCTCGAATTAAACCGCGGTGAAGCATTTCTACACAGCGCTTTTGATGAGTTCGCTTGCTCTGTTTGCAAGCAGCCAAACGCAGGCAGATTCTTTGAATAAATTGGCTGGCGATTTTTGGTCGTGGCGCGCGGAATATGCGCCATTCACCGGCGATGACGTGAACCGAATGCAGCGCCCGGGCGGAAGCCGCGATTGGTCGCGAGCCAGCATCGACCGGCGAGGCAACGACCTTGAACAATTCGAGTCGCGCTGGAAAAAGATAGATCCGAGCAGCTGGCCAATTGCAAAGCAAGTCGATTACAAATTGATCGGGTCCGCATTGTCGCGGGTGCGCTGGGAACTCGATGTCAACCCGCGCTGGAAACGCGACCCAAATTTTTACACCGAGCAGACACTCACCGCGCTTGCCGAAGCGCTCACGGTTCCCGCGCCGTTCGACGAGGCGCGCAGCCGCGAGATTCTCACGCGTATCGAAAACATTCCGTCGATCTTGCAACAGGGGGCCGAGAACCTCGAGAACCCGCCCGCGCCGTTCGCCACGGTCGCCATCAACAATCTCGATGGTATTCGCGAACGTCTCCGTAGAATGGCAAGCTCGCTTGTAGCATCGAAAACTCTAAATGCCGATAAACTTAAGAGCGCTTGCGAGCACGCTGCGGATGCGCTGGAAAAATTTCAGCAGCAGCTTAAAGAGAAGCTGCCCAATCTTCCGCAGCAAACAGCGCTCGGCCGTGATGCCTACGTTTGGTTTTTGCGGAACGTAGCGCTGATGCCGTTCATGCCTGAGGAACTGCTCGCAATGGGACGTCAGGAATGGAACCGCGCGGTTGCGTTTGAGTCTTTCGAGAAGAACCGCAACAAAGATTTGCCGCCGCTCAAGATCGCAGACAATATCGACAACTGGATTCGCGATGCAGCCGGCAAGGAATTATCGATTCGTAAATTTCTCCAGGAGCGCGGCATTCTAACTGTGCCGGATTGGATCCAGCACTACACGCTTCGACCGACTCCCGAATATTTGCGCGCTCTGGGCTTTACTGAGAACGATGACTTCACGTCGGCGTCACGGTTGAAAGAGAACTGCATCCGTTACGTGCCTGAGCCGTCAGAAAAGCTCGGCTACTTCTGGCGCGCGACAGCGATGGATCCGCGGTCGATCACAGTTCACGAAGGAATTCCTGGCCATTATTTTCAGCTTTGTCTCTCCTGGAAACACGAGGACCCGATCCGGCGGCATTACTACGACTCCGGCGCGAATGAAGGAATCGGCTTCTACGCTGAGGAAATGATGTTACAGGCCGGCTTGTTCGATGACAGCCCGCCTACGCGCGAGATCATTTACAATTTCATGCGCCTGCGCGCTCTGCGCGTGGAGGTGGACGTAAAACTCGCGCTCGGCGAATTCACGCTGGAACAAGCTGCCAAATATCTACAGGAAAAAGTCCCGATGGACGAACAAACCGCGCGCCAGGAAGCAATCGCGTTTTCCACTGGTCCTGGTCAGGCCATTACGTACCAGATCGGAAAGCTGCAGATTATAAAATTTCTCGCCGACGCGCGCATGCAACAGGGCAACAAATTCAATCTCCGCGCCTTCCACGATTTCGTCTGGAAAAACGGCAACGTCCCGATCGCGTTGCAGCGCTGGGAATATTTAGGACTAGCTAAGGACCTGCCATAAGCGGTTCAGAACCGAATCGACAACACATAAGCTCTACGCGATTATGTTTGCTGCGGCCTCGGAAAGATCGACTCAAAGACAGAGTCGAACCAATCCTGATCAGTCAGGGAATCGTCTTCTTGAGTGATTTCCGGCACCGTACCGGAATCAATCCTTAGCGATTTGCTGTTGGGGAATTTCTTGCGCAGTCGAGACTCAATGCTCTTGGCGCCTTTGGCATCTTCGTTACAAATTCTTTGAACGAAGGTCTTCTGGAATTCTTCGTCGTATTGCAAAACGAAAGCTAATATTGCCACCGCGAAACGCTCTTTCTGTTCAATGGCCTCGTACCGATCCGCTCCGGTGAGAGCATGCCCGCGAAATCGGCCTTGTTTGTACAGCCTATAGAAAGACGGACGGCGCGGCAACACATGCGAATCTTAGAAATAGATAAGAAAAACGTCGACGCTTCCGTTCTCGAAATTCCTCGCGATGAGGAACTGCGGCATCGATTGCCCTGCCGTTGCGCTCGTTTCGGCTAGCAGCCGAAACCAACAGGCTGGCAGCCTGCGCTCCCCAATCCGTGAAATCCGCGTTATTCGCGGTTGATGTCTACCTCAATCGACAATCTCGAGGCCCATTTGGCGGGCGGTGCCGGCGATGATGCGGAAGGCGGCTTCGTCATCGCGCGCGTTCAGGTCTGTGCCCTTGGTGTTCACGATGTCCATGACTTGTTTGCGCGTGACCTTGCCGACCTTCGTCTTATTCGGCTCTTTTGAACCGGCAGCAATGTTGGCTGCTTTTTTCAAGAGAACAGCGGCGGGCGGACTCTTCGTGATGAACGTGAAGGATTTGTCTTTGTAAACGGTGATTACGACCGGGAGAATGTCGCCGGCTTGTTTCTGGGTAGCGGCGTTAAATTCTTTGCAGAACGCCATGATGTTGACGCCTCGTGGGCCGAGAGCCGTTCCAACTGGTGGCGCAGGGTTTGCCTGGCCGGCGGGAATCTGAAGTTTTATTTCTGCTACTTTTTCTTTAGCCATAGTGTGATTTTATTTTGAAATGAGAGATGTCTCGACGTCGCTCGACATGACAAATTTTAGCCGCGTTCGACCTGCCAGTATTCCAGTTCCACCGGGGTAGCGCGACCGAAAATGGTGACGGAGACACGCAGTTTGCCGCGCTCGGGATCGATCTCTTCGACGATGCCGGTCTGATTTTGGAACGGACCATCGGCTACCTTCACCGATTCACCCACCTCGAAGCTGACCTTCGGCTTCACCTTTTCTTCGCGCTCTTTCATTTGCGCGAGCATGTTGTCCACTTCCGATTGGCGCATCGGAATCGGTTTGTCCTTTGTTCCGGCAAAGCCGATCACGCCGGGTGTGTCGCGGATGAAATACCAGGTGCGCCCGACCAGCTGATTATTTTCGTCGAGCAAGTGCATGTTAACGATGAGATAGCCGGGAAAAAATTTCCGCGTGGTCTCACTCTTTTTTCCTTTCTTGATTTCCGAGACGCGCTCAGTCGGAACGAGGACATCATAAATTAGGTCGCCCATTTCCTCTGTCTTGACGCGTTTCAAAATATTCTCGCGCACCTTGTTTTCCTGCCCGGAAAGCACGTGCACAACGTACCATTGATCTTTGCCTGCGAGTGTCTGTGCCATAAATCAGTGTATTCGAGTGAAAAAGTGCACGACGTTCACCAGAACGAAATCGAAGAGCGCGACGTACCCGCCCAGCAATAGCATCGCGATAACGACCACGAGCGTAGAGTCCATGAGCTCCTTGTAACGGCGGAATCCTTTCTCCTTCGGGTCCCACGGCCACGAACATTTCTGCAGCTCGACCTTCACTTCGCTGAGGAAATTCTTTACTTTGGTGATCATTTAAAATGTAATCGTGATTCGTTGCAGCGTTGAACCGCACAAATACGATGCGGTTTCGTTTTTTTGATTTAACGCTTTAACGATTCAACGTTGTACCGCGGCGATGGCCGCACGCCAGGAGGGACTCGAACCCCCAACCAACGGTTTTGGAGACCGCCACTCTACCAATTGAGCTACTGGCGTATTTTTAATTGTCATTCTGAGCGAAACGCGTCTCAGAGTCACCAAATCAGAGATGTCTCGACTTCGCTCGACATGACAACAATTTAATCCAGAATCTCGCTCACGCGACCCGCACCTACGGTCTTGCCGCCTTCGCGAATGGCGAACCGAATCGTCTTCTCCATCGCGATGGGCGTGATCAACTCCACTTCGATTGAGATGTTATCTCCGGGCATGACCATCTCCACGCCTTCAGCCAGTTTAACAGTACCGGTAACGTCCGTGGTGCGGAAATAAAACTGCGGCCGGTAGTTGCTGAAAAACGGAGTGTGACGTCCGCCTTCCTCTTTGCTCAGCACGTAAACTTCCGCCTTAAACTTCTTGTGAGGTGTAATGGAGCCCGGCTTCGCGATGACCTGGCCGCGTTCGACCTCCTCCTTCTTCAAGCCGCGCAACAGAACGCCGA
>QHOK01000286.1 GCA_003218755.1 Verrucomicrobiota bacterium | reverse complement strand
TATCACAGCTAGTCCTGCGGCATCCACACATTCTTACGCCGCGTGCTTTTCGCGTTTGCCGTCGTACCAGATCCGCAGTCGCGCGCGCGAGCGCGCCACACGCGGTCCCCCGACGATCACACCGAAGAAGTTGCCAAGAATTTGTTTAGCTGAGTACATGCGCAATTTCCGGCCGGATGTGAGAATTGGTTCCCGCAACACCTTAAAGCGTCCAAGGTTCCTCAAGGCGAGGCTAAAATAACCTTCTTCCCCGACAAAGTACTGCTCATCGAAGCCCCCAATCGCCGCAAAGTTCCTTCGCGTAGTGAAAAGAAAAGCGCCGGCCCCGAGATTGAACCCAAAGTAAAGGCTGCAAAACAGGCGCACAAAAACGCGGCCCCAGAGCGGAACGAAGCCATCTACGGCCACCCGTGCGCTGCCCCCGGCGTAACCTCCTTCCAAGGCAGCAACAGCTTCGACAATGTGCGTGCGCGTGATCCGCGTATCGGCATCCACGAAAAACAAATATTCACCCCGTGCAGCCCGCGCGCCTGCATTCCGGGCGGCCGCGATTTGGCGTCGATTGATTCGGATGACCCTCGCACCGGCATGCGAGGCGATCTCCGGCGTCGCGTCGGTCGACGCATCGTCAACCACGATCACTTCGCACGGCTGCGCAGCGCCAGAAGCCGCAGCGCGAATCGCGGCGATTGTCGCGGAAAGCTCGAGCTCCTCATTGTACGCCGGAATGACGACTGAAATCATTGTTTGCGAAGGCAGCATCTTGCTTGTGATTTACAGATACGCAAGGCGGTGGCTTGCGCTGCATCGATCACTTCGTATCGAATTTAATGCCCGTCTTTTGCACTTCGCGGTAAGGCAAAAGCCAGACCAGCGACTCGTCGTGAAGATCGACAACCTGGATGCGATTGCCCCACGGATCGCGAAAATCGCAGCGGAACGGCGGCTCGAGTTTCAGTTTGTATTTTTCTGTGAGTTTCTTGCGAACTTCCGCCAACTGCGCTTCATCGCGAACCATGATCCCGAAATGCCTCATGTTCGCCCGCTGCACTTTTTCGACTTCGAAAATGGCGAGGAACTGATGCTCGCCCAATTTGAAGAAGGCATTGCCCTCGCCGCCGCTCATCTGCTCGAGATTGAACACGTCCTTGTAAAACGCTATCGCCTTCTTGATGTCGTCCACCTCGATGACGACATGATTACATCCATAGACTTGCACGCTCATTTCCCAGCTTAGCCGAAAACGAAACCGTATGCGCGGCACTTTTTTGGCGCGATACATCGACGGATTGTAAAAGGTGAACCGCCACACGACACTACGCCGCTGTGAGGTCTGCCGAGTCCAAAAGTTTTTAGATTTATGTACAAGGCAATTCCAGCAGCGAGGCGAACGCACTCCGGCGAATCAGCATTAATCGCTTTCTTCGGCGCGGTCTCGATTTTGGATACGTCGATCAGCCGCCGTTGTCGATCTTGCTTCTACGACTGAGCGAAATCCTGCTGGGCGATTCGCTGTTTGCGATTCGCCTGCTCCCTGCGCTGGCCGGCGCAGCGACTGTTGCCCTCACAGGTGCAATCGCCCGGGAACTGGGCGGACGCGCATGGGCAATCGCGCTCGCGTGTGCAGCCTCACTCTGCGCGCTATTCAATCTTGCTGTTGGAAATTTCTTTTCGATGAACGCATTCGAGCCGCTGCTTTGGATGGGATGCGTTTATCTGTATGTCCGCATTATCAACGGCGGCTCACCTACCCTCTGGCTTTGGCTCGGCGCGCTGCTGGGCCTCAGTCTCGAAAACAAACATTCTACGGTGTTTTTCGCTGCTGGTATTTTCGTTGCGCTGCTCCTTACACCCGAGCGCCGTTATTTCGCGGGAAAATGGATCTGGCTCGGCGGTCTAATCGCGTTGGCCATTGCGTTGCCCAACATTCTATGGCAAGCCCGCCATCACTGGCCCACGTACGAGCTACTGAGCAACATCGCTCACAGCAATAAAAACGTCGCGCTTAGCCCGGCACAGTTCATCGCGGAACAGGTTGTTTTCATGAATCCAGGGACACTGCCGCTGTGGATCGCCGGCCTGTTATGGTTGTTTGGTTCGCGCGCTGGCCGGCGATATCGGGCCATTGGAATCATATATCTGGTCACGCTCGCCGAATTCATTGTTTTGCATGGCAAAAGTTATTACCTCGCGCCTGCGTATCCGATGCTCTTTGCCGCCGGTGGCGTGGCGGCCGAGCGGATTTTCGTGGCTCGCATTAAATGGCTCAGACCGGTGTTGCTCGGCGCGATCCTTGTCACGGGGGCGTTATTTGCGCCCTTGGCCCTGCCAATTTTGCCACCTGCCAAACTTATCGCGTACATGCAAGCTATCCGCCTCCAACCGCCACGCACGGAGACATCACATACCGCGGCACTGCCGCAGGTTTTCGCCGACCAGTTTGGCTGGGAACAAATGGCTGGCTCGGTTGCGCACGTTTATCATCACTTGCGACCCGAGGATGAGAAACGCGCCGCCATATTCTGCCAAAACTATGGCGAGGCTGGAGCGATCGATTTTTTTGGCCCAAAGCTTGGGCTACCGCCAGCGATTTCCGGGCACCAGAATTATTTTCTCTGGGGACCGCGCGATTGGACCGGCGAAGTCGTTTTGGTTCTCGACACACGTGACGATGATGAGCGCGAGCTATTCGCCTCGGTCGAAGATTTGGGACAAATCGTGAGCAGCCCATGGGCGATGCCGTTCGAGCGGCGAATGCACATTTTTCT
>QHOK01000285.1 GCA_003218755.1 Verrucomicrobiota bacterium | reverse complement strand
AAAGTCAATGCACGGTCTCTCTCACGTGAGCACATTCCGGAACTTGTCAACATTTGCGTGATCGACGTTTCCTTCATTTCGTTGACTTTAATCCTGCCGAACGCCTTCGATTTGCTAACCTCGACTGGAGTGATTCTCGCACTGATCAAACCGCAGTTCGAGCTGCAACGCTCTAAGGTAGGAAAAGGTGGAATCGTTCGCGATCAGCACTTGCACCTAGAGGCGCAAGACAAGATTGTCGCGTTTGTGACGCGTCTTGGTCATGTGGTGACTGGGATCGTTCCGTCTGCCATTAAAGGCGCGGACGGAAATCAGGAATTTTTTGCATGCATGCGAAAACGATTGGCTTAATAGCTCACACGGGGAAACCAAACGTTGCTGAGCTGATCAACGCAATTGCCCAGGAGTTCGCCCGTTTTTCAATCTCGATCCTGTTCGAAAAGGAGACGGCTCGTATTGCCGGAAAGAAGTCGGGGCATTCGATGGCCGAATTGGGAGCTGCGGCGGATCTGCTGGTCGTAGCTGGCGGCGACGGAACGATTCTGCATGTGGTTGGGCAACTTGGCGAGGTCATCAAGCCAATCTTCGGCATCAATGTCGGCTCGCTGGGTTTTCTGACCTGCGCAAGTTCATCGACCTATCGCGAAGCGGTGGAATGCATCGCGAGAGACCGGATTAATTTCAGTCAGCGGGCGCTACTCGAGGCTCGAGTTAGCCTGGGCGACAAAAGAACGGGCAAAATGATCGCACTGAACGATGCCGTGTTAAGCCGCGGTGAACTTTCGCGCCTGGTCGTGTTGTGCACGCGAGTCAACGGCGAACCGCTCACTGAGTTCAACGCCGACGGTTTGATTGTCGCGACGCCAACGGGTTCGACGGCCTACTCGTTGTCGGCTGGCGGACCCATTCTCGATCCTGAGTCCGGCGTTTTCGTGATCACGCCGATTTGCCCGCACGTTCTTACGAATCGATCAATCATTGTTGCGCAAGAATCGATAATCGAAATCGAAGCGAGCGATCCCGATTATCCAGTCTTCCTGACTCTGGATGGGCGCAAGCCGATCCATGTCGAGCGAGGATCAATAGTCACGATTCGCAAAGCAAGGAAAACGCTTCCGCTGGCCTCGTTGCCTGAAGCCTCATTCTTCAGTGTAGTCCGGCAAAAGCTCAAATGGAGCGGCAGCAACGTCTGACGGGCAAGATAATCACAACCGTACATCCGAACGCATAAGGGCTTCTTTTTCATTGTCGGTTTATCCGAGACCTGATAGTCAAGCTTGGCCATGAACCTTGTGAGCACGCCCGACGGCCGCATCATAAATCTTGATCACCTCATATATGCAGAGCGCACAGGCGAGTACCTGATTTTGCATTTTAGCGGCGCGGCTGATGGCGGGTCGGGGCCGATTATCAGACTCAAGCAGGGCGAAGGCGCAAGGCGAGTTTGGGCGTATCTCGCCGACAAACGCACGGCGAAGATCGAAACGCGCTCTAGCCGTGCGGGCATAAGCAGGAAAGGAGCCCGAAGAGCCGTCCTCAATCGGCACCGACATCGACCGATCTTATATGACATATACAAGTACTGATTTTGTCGCGTACGTGTTTAGCCCGGACGTAGTCGCACATTCTTCGCGATGTGTTCAACCGCCGACGGGAAGGGACAGACTTCGAAGAATTGGCGCTCGATATTGGTTTCCATCCTGTGGACCAGACTGACACTGGAAAACTGGCGCGCGAAGTTGGTCTCTCTACTACTCGCGATAACGGTTTGGTACCTAATCAGAAAAAACGTAGAGACGACGTCCTCGGTGTCTGAGAGGCCTTCTCCAACGCCCGTTACGGAAACGCGCTAAGGGCACGCCACGGGGATGGCAAATCGACAAGAGGCCTCCTGACGCAGAGCTTCATGTGACATATAATATTTTCAGAAATTTTGTCGGGCATGGCAAAGCGAGCAAAATCCCTAACTGGCGTTAGCAGAGCTGTCGCCGAGCGGGTGATGGAGGTTGCGCCGCGTGATGTTGGTAGCATCTCACGGCCCGGGAGCCTGTCTTAGGGGATAGTATCTAATTTGGAAACTAAATCTCCCTAACTAGCGTTAGCAGAGCTGTCGCCGAGCGGGTGATGGAGGTTGCACCGCGTGATGTTGGTAGCACCTCACAGCCCGGGAACCTGTTTTTAGGGGATAGTGTCCTAATTTGGAAACTAGATTTCCCTTAGTTCTACTGAAAAATAGTCTTGCAAGGGTTTGTGAACAACTGTTAGTAACTTCCAATAAATCCTAGAAATGGGCTCCCGTGTGAGAGACTTCGGTGTTCGTAGTCCCTACGACAAGGTGGGCGGCTTGTTTTATTTCGGCCGAATGCTGGACAAGATCCGTAGCCATTGCAAAGGAGAATTGCCTCTCGAATATGAAGTGAACCTTGGAAAAGGTTTCGACGAAAAATGCGCAACCTTTCTCCGAGTTAGATACGAGCTAGTAGTCGAGTACGTGAATCAAGGCCTCAACGAGGAGGCAATTTTGGAGTCGTGTTTTGGAATGGGACGCCGACCGTCCGAGGGTGAGATTTATATGTGGAATGAATTCATGCGAAAACGAGGCTGGAATGACGAACTTTCCGAGGCGCTGGAAAGCCAGAAAAAAAAAGAAGCCATGCTTTCCAGGTCGGAGATCCAGACAATGTTTCAATTCATTGATGCCGATGAAGGGCGCTTGGTAAACGATAAGCATATAAACGGCTACTGGCGCTCAAAGTATGGCAGGACAGGAAATGGCGTTCCGGCCAAAGAATAGAGACCGCTGCCGCGCTCTAAAAGCGTGGTAGTCCTT
>QHOK01000038.1 GCA_003218755.1 Verrucomicrobiota bacterium | reverse complement strand
GCGCCGGGACAACGTTTCGGTTAAACGCCGCGGAAATTGAATCGCTTATTCGCGACGCCGGCTACGAACCGCGCCGGCGAAATAATTGGTACGAACTTTTGAACTAAAAGTTCAAGCCAGCGTCGTGGTCGAACCGCCTGATTCTGTGAAAACTCGCCTTGACGATCTCCATCTTCTTCCCGATATAGCTCGCCTGTCCTGCGCGGGTTCGTTGCGCGGGGCTGCGCTTCTTAACCTATGAGACATTTTTCTGGATGGATGCGCCCCCCGCCGTTTGCAATCTGGGTGGCCTCCATTTGTGCGTTGTTTGGCGCCGTATTTGCCCGGGCGCAAGGTCCTCAAGCGGCACAGGGACCTCCAATCATCCGCTCCATCGACGTGCAGTACGTAGGGCCCGAAACGGTCAGCAAGGAACGGATTCTCGCGCACATGCGCACAAAGGAAGGTGATCGTGGCGGTGCAGACGCGTGCCATTGTGCGCGAGATCGAAATCGCCGGCGCCGAACGGATCAAACCAAAGAGACTGCGCAAGGAAATCAAATTGAAACTCAACCAGCCGGTTGACGAAAAGCAACTGGAGGAAGCGCGCCAAAAAATCATCGAAGTTTATCAGGGAAAAGGATACACCGACGTCAGCGTTCAATTTCGCGTGGATCCAATTGACGAGAAGCGCGGCACGGCGCGCGTGGTTTTCACAGTGACCGAAGGTGTGAGAGGAGCAGTGAGCCAGATTCATTTCGAGGGAAATGCGCACTTCAGCGAAAAAGTGTTGCGCAAACAAATGAAAACGCGCGGCAAGACGCTCATTTATTTTGTGGATAAATCCGGACGCCTCGATGAGGTCCAGTTGGAACAGGACATGGACAAACTCCGAGAGTTTTACCAAAACCACGGCTACATCGATGTAGAAATCAAAAATGTCCGCAAGGAACGCACCGAGAAAGGTCCGATGATCATTACCATCGTGATTGCCGAAGGCCCACAATATCACGTACGCAAGGTGACCATTTCCGGCTACGAAGCCGCCAAAGAAGAGAGAATTCGTGCGCTGTTAAAAATGAAGGAAGGCAGTGTCTATTCGCCAAAACAACTGCGCGATGATGCGAAGGCAGTGGCTGACGCCTATGGCAGCGCTGGGTACGTCGATCTGGTAATTTTGCCGGAAGGCGCGCCGGCGGGTCCCGCGCAGATCGACGTGCACTATAAAATCGAGGAGGGCGACCGCTCGTTTGTAAACCGGATCAATATCGAGGGCAATACGCGCACCAAAGACAAGGTAATCCGTCGCGAAGTGCTCGTTGCACCGGGAGACGTGTTTAACACCGTTCGTGTGGACATAACCAAGAAACGTCTGGACAACCTGGGCTACTTCGCAAAAGTCGAGACCTATCCGGAAGACACAGACATTCCTGGCCGCAAAGATCTGACGATTCTGGTGCAGGAAAAACGAACCGGCTCGCTCAGCTTTGGCGGCGGGTTCAGCACCGTCGATCAGCTGGTGGGATTTGCGGAACTTACCCAGGGAAATTTCGATCTTTTCAACTGGCCTTCATTTACTGGGGGAGGCCAAAAATTCCGGCTGCGCATCCAGTACGGCACACAGCGAAAAGATTTTATTCTGACGTTGACCGAACCGTACTTCCTCGACCGACGCCTTGCGCTTACCGGTCAGCTTTTTTACACCGAAGCGAATTATTTGAGCGCCGATTACGACCAGCGCAATTACGGATTCATGATCGAGCTGCGTAAGCCGATCAATGCTTACATGTACGGAACCCTGGGATACACGCTACAGGACGTTGATATTTTTAATGTGGCCGCGAGCGCGCCTGACTTTATCCTGTCACAAAGCGGGTCGTTCGTCGAGAGCAAGATCTTCAGCAGCATTGTGTTTGATTCGCGAGACAACCCTTTGCTCTCGCGTCGTGGACAACGCATCACCTTTTCGCCTTTTATCAGTGGCGGTTTTCTTGGAGGCGATACGCAGGTTTATGCGTTGGACCTGGAGGGGTCCCAATATTTCCATCTGCCCAAGGACCTCATCCTGCTTATCAACGGCGAAATCGCGACTGTGAACCAATGGGGGAGCGGAACCGAGGTGCCAATTTTCGAACGGCTCTTTCTCGGGGGCTCAAATAATCTCCGCGGATTCCCGTTTCGCGAAGTCGGCCCGCAGGAGAACGGCGAGCCGATCGGCGGCCAATCAATGGCCCGCGCTACAGTGGAATTGACTTTTCCGATCATCGAAAAAGCGCGCGGAGCAATTTTTTACGATACGGGTTTTGTCAATAGCAGTGCGTGGTCCTTTGGCTTCAATAATATCGCCTCAGATGTCGGCATCGGGATCCGGCTTGATTTGCCAATTGGTCCGCTGCGCCTCGATTATGGATATCCGTTGCAGCGTGACGGATATAACGGAGGAGGTCATTTCAATTTCAACGTGGGGTATCAATTTTGAACGAATATATATGGTTGCAGTCTAACGCGATTCCGCCCACCGTATCGTCTGTTTTATGAAAAAATCTCTGTCCACACTCTTTGCGCTGATGCTGGGCTTTCCGCTTGCGGCTTTCGCGCAGGGCACACTGAAAATCGGAACGGTCGATATGCAGCACGCGTTTAAGGAATACAACAAGACCAAGGAAGCCGAAGCAAAAATTAACGAAGCGAAAAATGCCGCCAGGAAAGAATATGACGACCGGGCGGAAGATTACAAAAAGGCGCTCGACGAAATCAATAATCTGAACAAGCAGCTCGAGTCCCCGGCCCTAAGCGCGGATAAAAAGACGCAAACGGCAAAGGAGCGCGATGACAAGATTGCAAAAATCAAGAGCATGGAGCGGGAGATCAGCGATTTTCGTCAAACGCGCGAACGGCAATTGCAAGACCAGTTGATGCGCATGCGCGAGGGAATCGTAAAGGAAATCACCGATGTCGTAATGGAGAAGGTGAAAGCCAACAATCTGGACCTGGTATTCGATAAATCAGGCATGAGCATCAATGGCGTGCCCGTTTTGATGTATTCACACGACAACATCGATTTTACCAACGACGTGATCGCCGTGCTCAACAAGCCGGGCCGTGCCACAGCTTCGACTGCAAAAACCTCGAGCAGTGCCTCTGCCACGCCGGCAAGAGCTTCGAAACCTTAACTGACGCTCGAAGATTCCAAATAATACACGCGGGCTAAACTCGCGTGTATTTTTGCGTACAGGTGAAAGCAAGCGCCCGCATGACGGTTTGTGAGCGGCAGCGAACTGCGAAAATGCTTATGCAAACCAAATTTCGACCCACGAAATGCGTGGTCACGATTTTGTTCGCATTCTGCACCGGTTCGCTGGCGGGGAATTGGGAGGCGACGGTCAGCAAGGAGCCGGCTGGGACTTTCCCAGAACTGCGCCCTCTGCATGCGTCCTATCGGTTCGGGTGGTCTGGATTTACCGCCGCTACCGGGGAGGTTCACTTTACCAAGCCGTCCGTGGACAAATTTCAGTTCGATGGGACGGGCCGAACCATTGGTTTGGTTCGGGCGTTATGGAAATTGGATGTCAACCATCGCGCAATCGCTAACGCTGAAACGCTGCACCCAATCGAAACTCAGCAAACAGAGAATTATCGATCGAAAAAAATAGTTACCAATCTCACTTTTACAAACAGCGGAGTAACTCGGACGAGAACAGAAGGCGAAGGGGGTGCTGCCGGAACAAAGACTCGCCAGTTTAGTTTGCCAAATCTGTTCGATCTCCACTCGGCGGCGCTTTATTTGCGTAGTCAGCCGCTGAGAGATCGCAGTGTTTATCGCATTGTGGTTTATCCGGCGACCAATGCTTATCTTGCTACCGTGACAGTCGTCGGGCGGGAGAAAATCTTCGTGCGCACCGGCACTTACAACGCGATCAAGCTTGATTTGCAGCTAAAGCGCGTCAACAAGCGTCTCGAATTGGAGCCGCACCGGAAATTTCATCGTGCCACAATCTGGGTGTCGGATGATGCGGAGCGACTTTTGCTTCGGATCGAGGCGCAAGTTTTTGTCGGCACCGTCTTCGCCGAACTACAATCGGTGCATTTTGATACTCCGCGATCGTGACGGGTATCACGGCTGAATCTCCGAGCAAGATCAGCTAGTATTCAGGAACCCATTCACCGCGAACTGGTGGCTGAGGACGGCCATGGCGCGGCGGAGGAAAAACCGGCACGCGTGCCCCGGGCAACAATTGGAGCGCCGCGAGTGTCTCCAAATCCAGCCGACCGGTTACCGGGAGTCTGGTACGCGCTTGATAGGCGCGCAGGGAAAATTCCATTGCTGGCCCATAGAGTCCGTTAATCTCTTCGTGATAGAGACCGCGGCGGGCCAGCGCTATCTGGGCCGAGAGCACCACATTGCGTTGCACGGTGGAAGGCGCCGCCTCGAATGGGGTGCCAGCAAGCACTCCTCCTCCGGATGAAGTGCCCGGCGTCACCGGATTTGATGGATAAATTTGTTGGTCTTGCGGCGCGTTGTCGAACGGTTGAGCCGGTGACGCAGAGTTCGGATTTGGCGTCTCGTTGGGAGATCGTTCGCCGGGTTCGACAGGCGCAGCAGGGGTGGGCGACACAGGCTTCGTGGCCGGTCGCGCCGGCGCAGAAGAGTCAATTCCAAGCGAGTGGAGCGTCTCGGTGTTGAGCTCGCCACTAACCCGCAGTCCGCTGCGAATTTGGTAGCGGCGAATGGCGGCGGCTAGATTTGCATTCATTTCACCGGTGATTTCGCCGTAGTAGAACCCCTGGTCCTTCAACGTGTGTTGCACACGTTCAACCAGCTGATCGGCGCGCAGCAGCATCATCGATCCAATGAAGATCAGTGCAGCTATCTTGGTTTTCATCCCCAATGCTATTTTGACGCCCTGCTTGTTTGCGTATTCAGCGCTTTCCCCCACCTGTCGCCGCCAAGGTTGACTTCCGCTGGCTCGCCGCGTCACGATAACGCAAAATGCCGTCCGCAACGGCCGCGGCAACCTGATCGCGATAATCCTCGGTTGCTAGTTTGGAAATGTCCTCCTTGTTTGTGAGAAATCCTCCCTCAACCAAAACCGCAGGAGAAGTCACGTTTGCGATCACGAAAAACTGTCTGGCTTGTGTGCCGCGATCAATGGCCCGGGTGCGCGCAACCAAGGCTTCTTGAACAAGTCCGGCCAGATTCTGACTTTCGGGGTTAGGCGAATCCGAAAGCGGTCGCCATAGAAAAGGCAGCCACGAGGCCAGAAACGAATCCGCAATAATCTGATGCGCGGCGTAGTACGTCTCGACGCCGCTGGCCACCGGCTGGTTATCCTCGTTCAAGTGAATACTGACAAAAATGCATTTTCTGACTCGATTAGCGAATGCTGCGCGATCCGCCAGCGAGACATAGGTGTCGCCCACGCGCGTCATCAATGTGGCGATCCCTTCGGAGTTCAGAAGCCGGTCGATTCGTCGCGCCACGTCCAAAGTCAGATCTTTTTCCAGCACACCGCCGCACATTGCGCCGGAATCTTGGCCGCCATGGCCGGGATCAAGAACAACTACCACAAATGGCTTGGACGCAGCTGAGTTCTTAGCCGGTCTGGATTCGGTTTTAGCGACGGGTTGCTCCACGTAACGGAGCTGCATCCAGACAAAGGATGCGACCATCAACAACAACCCAGATAGGGCCAACAAATTTTGAAACGCTCGTTTCATCCGTTACGTGTGAGAGGAGATTTCTTCTGTTCATAACTTATTCGTTAATCAGGGGGCGCAATTCCGTATCTGATAACGATCGATAACGAATTGCCATACTCGCATCGCGCTCGAGCAGTGCTGCTTCAATTCCGCGACCAGCGAGTTGTTCCTGTCGATATTTCGAAATAGCAGCCCGTTCCGGCAGCCCATTTGCATCGCTGGCCTGCAAAGACATGTGCCCGATACTCCATGCGTCGAGCGCAGAGTTCAGCGCCACTTCAAAGCTCGCATCCGGCGCATGCTGGCTCTTTAGGAATGCCTCCATCAGTTCTCGCGATTGAGGTGTGCCGCTGAGCACTGCGAAGTCCTGCCGCGCTTGCCCGTAGGTCGCGCCGTTAGTTGCAATCTCGCCGTCATACTCTACCCGCAAAAACAGATCTTCGCTGGGCCGTTGACCCACTTCGGCGAACAGCATCCGCGCCAGATACGGCGCACCATAAACCTGTTCAAACGCGCTCTTCATTACGGGACTGAGCGAATAATGCACCAGCCGCCGCAGGGAAACATCTGCAGCCGAGCGGGTGAAACCTTCCGTACTCGCGAGCTCGATAGCCGCCATTCGCAACCGCTCGATGTCCCCGGGATGACCAATCCCCCCCATCGCAATCCGATCATAAATCTCGAAAAGCTTCTGCCGCGTTCGACCAACGGTGAGGAACAGAATGCCGTCGCGATAACCGAGCGCCGCGATCGGACTGCCCGGAGCGAGCTGCGTTTCGATATACTCGCGACGATTCGCGATCGCTTCGACCCAACGATACGGTTCTTCGATCATGCAACCGTTTCCTTGAATACGGCAGCGATTTTGTCCTCCGGCAAAGTAGTGATGCCTTCGCCCGATACAATCTTCATGAGCGGATAAATCTTCCCGCTGCGGTCCACGCCGCCCGTCGATGTATCGGATTCCGCAGCGGTATCAAGCGCTCGCAATGCGATCGATACCGCTTCGTCTTCACTCATTTTGTGCAGCGGCTTCGCGCCCCAATTGTTTTCGTAATAAAGAATGCCGCGCACGGCGGGCGATCCAGATCCCGTTGCGGCATAATCAGTCGCTTCAAATTGCGCGCCCATCGCATCGTAAAAGTAAAGATGCGCCTCGGGGTTTGGATGCGAATCGTAGGTTGCGAATATAGGCACGACTACTCCGACGCCTTGCATGACGAACCCGAAATTATCACGCAACAGTTTGGAGAGAGCCCGGACCTTTCCATCGACGCTCATCTCTTGCAGTTGAGTTCGCCGAAAGTATTGGAAGGAGTGCTCCAGCACGCGCGCCATTTCCCACGCCGTCGCCGGCACCCCTGCGATTGCCATGATCGAGTGTCGATCGATTTCCAGAACTTTGTCAGCACGATCATATACCACTGTGTTGCCAGCGGTCGCGCGGCGGTCTCCCGCCACCAGCACGCCGCCTGAAAACTTGAAAGCCAGAATTGTGGTTGCTTCGGTCGGTTGCCACGTCTTTTGCGGGCTTCCAGCCTGTGGTGTCGGACCGATGATCGCCGGGGATAACAGGCCCTTGCGTCTGAGCAGCGCAGGGAAATCGCCAGCCGCGCCAGAAGAATTCTGGTCGAACGCAACCGGGGAGCGTTCCATTACTGACCCGTGCGCTGGCGATAGCGCTTCGATTGATTGGGATCGACCTTGCGCATTTTTTTCAGGAGGTCCTTCGTGTCGGGCCGCGAAATATCGGGTGAACGTGGACCTCCGCCATCGCCTTGTTTTGGACCCCACGGAGCCGGTTCCACCGGCTTTTGAATGCGCTCGGGCATAAAAAAATCTAAGAGCAAATATTGGAAAGGCAAGCCGCAGGGTGAATGCCGAAGCACGAATGACGAAACAAATCCGAAATCCGAATCTCGAATCTCGAAGAGAAGAGCCATCGCACAAACCTGCGAAAAGCGAATCGTAACAACTCCTTCGACATTCGTCATTCCGAGGGCTTGCCAGATAAATCTGCTGGTGGCAAGGTTTCGGCCCGATGAAGCTGACAGCTGTTTTCTGTGCGGCATTGCTTTTGGCGTTTCGCACTGCTTCTGCTGAAACGCCCGCGCCGGAGCCCGCAAAGGCAGCTGACGCCACGCAACTGGAAGCGCTGGCAAAAAAGATCGACGAACAGAACGCAAAGATAGATGCGCTTTCTCAGGAAATCTTGAAGCTGGAGCAGCAAATCTCACACATCCGGCCGGGCGTAATGGTCGGGGAAAGCACGCCCTCGCCAGAGAATCCTGCTGCGCCAGCCGCGTCTCCCTCACATCCGGCGGCCGGCAACACACACATTGTCGCACGTGGGGAGACACTGACGTCCATAGCCAAGATGTACAAAGTGACCGTGGATGAATTGCAGAAAGCTAACCACATCGAAGACGGCCGAAAATTGCAAGCCGGCCAAACCATCTCGATCCCGACGCCTGCGGCACCCACGCCAACCCCGCCGGGGTAATGGAAACTCGCTGTTGAGAAAAAATCAGAATTGCGGGCCGTCTCTTGAACGTGGTGATCGGAATTTATTTTGAAGCTTGAGATCTCGGCGTTTGGAAATTTCCTAAACCGGCAAGTGCTCCTCTCGCTCCAGCGTCTGCGACGCAGCGATTTCTGCCGGCGATTCTGTCTCTCGCACTGGCGAAGTCTCAAGCAAACTTTGGCGGCATAGCCGCGCATATCTTCCGTCTAGCGCGAGTAAGTCGTCATGCGTGCCGCGCTCGATGATCCGGCCGTGATCGAGTACCAAAATTTGCTCCGCATGCACGATTGTGGAAAGCCGATGCGCAATGACAATCGATGTGCGATTCGCCATCAGCCGCTCGAGCGCTTCCTGGATCAAGCGCTCGGTCGCCGTGTCCACACTTGCAGTGGCTTCGTCGAGAATCAAGATCGGCGGATCTTTCAGTAGCGCCCGCGCGATTGATAAGCGCTGTTTTTCGCCCACGCTCAATTTCACCCCGCGCTCGCCCACCACGCTTTCCAATCCGTCCGGCAAACGTTCGATAAATTGGCGCGCATTCGCCGCATCCACAGCGCGCCACAATTCAATCTCAGTCGCGTCGGGTTTTCCCATCAAGAGATTTTCGCGAATCGACCCGTTGAACAGGAAACTCTCCTGAGTCACGACGCCGATGGCTTCGCGCAAAGTGCGCAATCCATATTCACGAACGGATTTCCCATCGACATAGATTTCTCCGCTGGTGAATTCGTAGAAGCGCACCAGCAAATTCATCAGCGTCGATTTGCCGGCGCCGGTCGCGCCTACCAGCGCGATCGTCGCGCCCGGCGGCGCATGAAAAGAAACGTGCCTCAGCGCGGGCAATCCTTCGACGTAACTGAAGCTGACATTTTCGTAGCAAATATCGCCAACGATCCGCGCCCGCTGCGGCTCGATGTCACGTCTGTGGGGGAAGCTGACAGCTTCCCGGGGAAAGTCGGCCACGAGTTGCGCGCCGCCGCGGTCGGCGCCCGCGGCTACAACTCCTGGCTCCGCCGGTTCGTCGAGGATTTCAAACACGCGTTCGCCTGCAGCGCGGCCGGCTTGGACAAGCTGGTTGAGCTGATGTAGCCGGCTGATCGGATCATAAAGAAACGCGGTCAACATTAGAAACGCAACCAGATCGCCAATCTGCATCGCACCGGTTAGCACCGCGTGACCTCCAAATCCGAGGACGAGAAGCGCGCCGATAGCTTCAAACATCGACATCGACGGGCTGTAAATTGCCCATACCCGCATCACCACCAGCGTCGCGTGCCGCAGTTGATCGCTTACTCGGTTGAAGCGTGCGTGCTCTTCCCGATCGCGGACGAAACTCTTGATCTGTCGAACGCCTGCGAGATTGTCGTGCAGCAGCGCGTTCATGTTAGAGGAAGCCCGGCGTTGTGAACGATACCGCCGGTGCGCGGTCAGCGTGTACGTCAGCGCCCCGGCAATAAGCAACGGAAATGGCACGAGCGCGAACAACGCCAGCTTGAAGTTCAGATAAAGCATTACACTGATGACGATCACCACTTGCAGGATCGCGACCACGCCCTGTTCGATCCCATCAATCAACACACGCTCGACCGAGTTCACGTCTTCAATCACGCGCGTCATCAGGTCGCCAGTGGCGCGATTGTCGAACCAGCGCAATGGCAGCAGTTGAATGTGCGAATAGAGATCGCTGCGCAAATCGAAGATCACCCTTTGCTCAAACGTGTTGTTCAGCACGATGCGCAGCGCGTTAAATCCGTGTTGAACAAGAAAGGCGGCAGCCGCCAGCATAATCAACGGCAGCAATTTGTCCGGCCGATTCGCGCGCACCACATCGTCAATGATCCACTTTGTTGCCGCCGGGAAAACAATCACCATTAGCGTGCTCATGATCGCGCAGGTCAACGTTCCCGCAGCCATCCACGGATACCGCTTGAAATAAGCAAAAACGCGCCAGACGGTTTTCATTGGCCAATCAACCTCAACGCGCAGGTTATCACGTCAAGGTAGGGCCATTAGCTCCGATAGCGTTCGCGAGTCCATACTCATCGCCCGCTCTACGTTCGAAACACATTGTCGCCTTCATCCGCGCTGCTTAGTCTTGCGGGATGGTTAATGAATCAAATCCGTTCTGCGACACGATTCACATCGAGCAACTTGAGGTTTCCGCTCGTATTGGAGTGCCGGAAGAAGAGCGCGCGAATGCACAACGGTTAATCGTCAACATTTCCTTTTGGCCCTATCAGCAGGCGCGCGATGTAGCAGATACGATTGATCTGACTGTGAATTATTCGGCCGTAGCGGAAGAAACGAAAACTTTCGTGTCCGATCAATCGGTTAGCCTCATCGAGACGTTGGCCGATCGGCTTGCAGCGCATCTGCTGAAAAGTTTTCCGATACAGAAGGTGGTCATTGAAGTACGCAAGTTTGCTTTGGCGGATGCAAAATACGTCTCCTCAACGGTCACGCGCACGGCCTCTGTCGGTTGACACCTGCTCTCAAACGGCAGCCAGGGATTAACCACGAATGGACTGAGACAGTGACGAAGCACGAATACCGAATGACGAAGGAATGCCAAAATGACAAATGTCGAGTTCTGTACCCGCAGCGATATGATTCACCAGATACGAAATCCCGATGGATCGTGATTTGGCCTTTGCTCATTTGGGCTTCCTCATTGATTCGTCAGTCGTCATTCGGATTTCGTCATTCTAACAAGTTCGTCTCCATTCGTGGTTGAGGAAACGCCGTGCGAAAAGGACGATTCAACACGCCCGCCGCCGATATTGCGGAGCGATACGGCGAATCTGTTTCGTTTGATTGGCGTCTTTATCGCTATGACATCGCCGGCTCGATCGCGCATGCCGTTGCGCTCAGCCGCGCAGGAATCATTTCCGCTGATGAGCTCCAAGAAATTGAAACTGAGCTGCGCGCCATCGAGAAAGAAATCGAGTCCGGCAAGTTCGAGTGGGTCCGCTCCCTCGAAGACGTGCATATGAACATCGAAGCCGCGCTCACAAAACGAATCGGCGCGGCAGGCGCGAAGCTCCACACGGCGCGCAGCCGGAACGATCAGATTGCGCTCGATCTACGTCTGTACGTCAAAGCTGAAACTGCTGAAGTCTTAACGCGTCTGCGTGATGTGCAAAGGGCGCTGCTCGATCTTGCCGAAAAGCATCTCAATGTTGTGATGCCCGGCTACACGCATTTGCAGCGTGCCCAGCCGATCACTTTGTCGCATTACTTGCTCGCGCAAATCGAGGCGTTTGAGCGCGACGCAACTCGCCTTTGGGATTGTCTGACTCGCACGGATGTGCTTCCACTTGGGTCTGGCGCGCTGGCGGGATCAACTATCGTTCTGGATCGCGAATGCATCGCGCGCGACCTCGGTTTTTCGCGCGTGACTCAGAACAGCATCGACGCTGTAAGCGACCGCGATTTCGTGTGCGAATTCATTTTTTGTCTCGCCATGATCGGCCTGCATCTCTCGCGCTTGAGCGAGGACTTGATCGTCTGGAGCACGAACGAATTCGGTTTTCTTGAGTTCAGTGACGGATTTTCCACTGGGTCCAGTTTGATGCCGCAGAAGAGGAATCCAGATATGGCGGAGCTGACTCGCGCGAAGACCGGACGCCTTTACGGAAATCTGCTGTCGATCTTGACGATAATGAAAGGGCTGCCCTCATCCTACAACCGCGACATGCAGGAAGATAAGCATGCGCTGTTTGATTCGGTCGATACAGTCCGTTCCGAGCTTGATCTTTTCGCGGCGATGCTGCCGGAATTGAAAATTAATCGCCAGCGGATGAAAACCGCTGCAAGCGATTCGAATCTTCTCGCGACTGATCTGGCCGAGTATCTGGTGAAACGAGGAATGCCGTTTCGCGAGGCGCATGAAATCGTCGGCAAAATCGTCGCGTGGTCTGCAGCAAATGAAATTCCGCCCAATCAGGTTCCCATGGCTGAGCTTAAAAAGTTTTCGCCTCTTTTCGACAGTGATGTTGTGAGAATTTTTGACGTTCGCAGCGCGCTGACAAAGAGGCGCGGGATCGGTGCGCCGTCAGCTGAAAACATCGCGGCGCAGATTAAGCGCTGGCGCTTCGAGCTGGGACTCAAAGATGAATCCGCCTGAGAATACAGTGGCGTTTGGTGCGCCGGGGATCGAGCCACGCTGGACTTCAAGCGCAAAAGAAGGCGTCGGCACGGCGTACCATACAAGTTGCCGTCTCTGGTTCACGCTGAGTCACGGAATCCTCAACGAGATTTACTACCCACACGTCGATCAACCAAACACCCGCGATTTTCAGTTTCTCATCAGCGACGGCGAAACATTTTGCCACGAGGAAAAACGCGACCTCAATCATCTAATCGAATACCCGGAGCGCGATTGCCTCTTTTATCGTCTGACGAATTCGGAGCCGCGCGGTCGCTATCGTGTAATAAAACACGTGCTTACCGACCCGCACCTGTCGGTATTGCTTGTGCACACAAAACTCGAGCTATTCGACGAATCGCTACGAGGGAAGCTGCGCCTCTACGCGTTGCTGGCTCCTCACATGGCCGGACGCGGCGCCGGCAACTCTGGGTGGTGTTCTGAAATCGGCGCCGTCAAACTCATCCACGCTCAGCGTGAAAACGTTCACCTGATCATGGCATCCAGCACCGGTTTCTCTCGCCGGTCTGTCGGCTATGTCGGCTTCAGTGAAGGTTGGCAGGACTTGATGCACAATTTCAAGATGGATTGGGAGTTTCAGGAAGCCATAAATGGCAACATCGCATCTACTGGCGAGGTCAACCTCGGAGACAGCGGCGAGTTCACAATTGCTGTCGCGTTCGGTCGAAGCTACCAAAGCGCAGCCACGAAGTTGTTCCAATCAATGGCCGAGCCGTTTGAGTCCCATCGCCAGGGGTATGTCCGGCAGTGGCAACGGGCGGTGGTGAATCCCGAATTCGACTTCAGCACTGATACGTCCGACGGCGGCGGAATGTACCGGCTGAGCCGTTGCGTGCTGCTGGCACATGAAGATAAAGTTTTTCAAGGCGCAATCGTTGCGTCTATGAGCATTCCCTGGGGCGAGACAAAGGGCGATACCGATCTCGGTGGTTACCATCTCGTGTGGACCCGCGATCTGGTTCAGAGTGCAAGCGCACTTCTTGCCACGGGCCAGTCGAGCACGCCGCTACGCGCTTTAATCTGGCTGGCTGCCATTCAGCGGCCCGACGGCAGTTTCCCGCAAAACAGCTGGATCGACGGCACCGCTTATTGGTCGGGACTGCAGCTCGACCAGGTTGCGTTGCCAATCTTGCTGGCGTGGCGATTGCACAAACACGACGCGCTCGGTTTGTTTAATCCCCGCGTAATGATCGTGCGTGCCGCGGCACACCTGATCCTGCAAGGCCCAGTCACAACTCAGGACCGCTGGGAGGAAAACGCCGGTTATTCGCCCTCGACTCTCGCCACTGTGATTGCCGCTCTCGCCTCCGCTGCCGAATGGGCCAAAGAATTCGGCAAAATGGAGGTTGCAGATTTTATTTTCGCCTATGCCGACTGGTTGGCAGCGCACGTCGACGAATGGACAGTGACAACAAAGGGGGAGTTGGTCGAGGGTTTTCCTCGCCATTACATCCGCATCAATCCAACCGATCCTAACACGCCTGACCCGCACGCTGATCCCAACACGGCAATGATTCAGATCGCCAACGGCGGCGGCCTGCACCCGGCGCGGAATATCGTGGGCGGGGATTTCCTTCTTCTGGTGCGATTCGGCATTCGCGACCCTAACGATCCGCTGGTGCGCGACTCGATCGAAGTGATCGATCGTGTGCTTAAATATGATCTGCCGCAAGGCCCCGGCTGGCGTCGCTACAATCACGATGGCTATGGCCAAAAGGACGACGGCAGCGCCTTCGACGGAACGGGCGTAGGCCGTTGCTGGCCGATTTTGACCGGAGAACGTGGCCATTACCACCTGGCTGCCGGGCGCGACCCCAAGCCGTTCATCAAGGCGATGGAAGATTTCGCGAACCAGGGTGGGATGATCACCGAACAATTATGGGACGGACCTGATTTGCCTGATCGCCATATGAAACGCGGTTGTCCGATCGGCGCGGCAATGCCGCTTCGCTGGTCGCATTCCGAATACGTTTCCCTTGTGCGCAGCCGACATGACGGTGTCTGCTTCGCCCGCGTCGAGCCGGCGTTCCAACGGTACGTATTAGATCCGGTGCAAAGCCATTACGAGATTTGGAGTCTGCGCCATCCTCTGCGGAGTGTATCGCACGGAAAAATTTTGCGGATCATTCTTGCCACGGAAACCACCATCGTCTGGTCGATCGATGACTGGGCGCGGAGGAACGAATCGCACACGAGTCACCGGGACGAGTTGGATCTTTGGTTTGTAGATTTCCCGACTGCAGAATGGCCAAGCGGTTCGGTGTTTGCTTTTACATTTTTTTGGAAACGCGATCAGCGCTGGGAAGGCCGCAATTGGCAAGTGAGCGTTTTATGACTCTGGTCGACCTTAAGGGTGTGGTCAGTCGCGCTGCGGCCAAAGGGAACGGACCGCGGCTCTGATCTTTATCTCGAAGGAGGGATTACGCGCAACCTCGCGAGAGGTACCCGAGAATCTAGCGAACGCCAGTTAGCCTTCCTGTTTCGAGCACACTTATCGTGAACCATGAAAATAATCGAGTCTCTAAAACCATTCCCGCTCCGCACGTTGATGGTTTGTTTCACAATTTGGCTCATCGCCACCGAGATCCTCGTCTTCGATCAGGCCAGATTTAACGCCAACGCCGAGTTGCTCCAGCAAGCTGCGCGGGCGCTTCGCGGACCAGAGGTTCTCGTCCCGAGCGAACGGCCAGCTCATCCCCAGAGCGACGTAAGAATGCAGCAACTGTGAAAGCAACCACCCCGCGGCGGATGGGGGTCGGCCAGTTGTGGAGGCTTGAAAACGTCATCGCTTTGCGAAGAAACCAGTTGGCAACCAAGCAGTTTATCACAAAGCTCGAGTTCGCCGATAAGTAACCAGCCATGGCGAATGAAATTTTTCCCGTAGTTTATCTTGCGCGCCATGGCGAGACTGCCTGGAGCGCTACAGGCCGGCATACTGGGCTTACGGATTTGCCACTGACCGAGCGCGGCGAACGCAACGCCAAAAGTTTGAGGGAGCGTCTGGCCGGATTGGTTTTCGCCAAGGTTTTGACAAGCCCATTGCAGCGCGCCGTTCGAACCTGTGAACTAGCGGGTTTCGGGGCGGCAGTTAAAGTCGATCCGGATTTGGTCGAATGGAACTATGGCGATTATGAAGGTCTACGAATCGCGGAGATTCGTGCGAAGCGACCCGGCTGGCAATTGTTTCGCGACGGTTGCCCGAACGGAGAATCGCCGGAACAGGTTGGGGCGCGAGCCGATCGTGTTGTCCGCCGCGTGCGCGCGGTCAAAGGCGACGTGCTGATTTTTTCGAGCGGACATTTCCTGCGAATCTTCACCGCGCGCTGGCTCGCGCTCGAACCGTTCGCCGGGAAGTTTTTCATACTGGACGTAGCAAGCCTTAGCACGCTCAGCTATGAGCATGACCTATCCTCCCCGGCGATCCGGCTTTGGAATGATACTCACCACGTAGGCGACTGAGTGGGGAAGAAGTTTAAAATCAGCGCTACGCTGAGCATTCGCTTTTCTGCCCAGCGTTCATAATCTTCCCCGCGTGAAAGACGCCAACTGGGAAACCATCTCGAGCGAGCGGCACTTTGCCAACGCGCATCTCGAGGTCGTGACCGATCACGTCCGAACGCCATCGCGAAACCAGCCGCGCACGTGGACAATTGTGCATCGCAAAGCAGCCGTCGTTGTCGCGCCCATGACAAGGGACGGTAAAGTTGTTCTCATCCGTCAGGAACGCATCCCGATCCGACAGGCGATCTGGGAAATGCCCTCTGGCCAGATCGATAACCACAACGCTGATCAAGAGCAGATTAAACAAGTTGCGTTGCGCGAACTTCGCGAAGAGGCCGGCTACAAGCTGACCGAAAACGGCGAACTAGTTCCGCTTGGCCATTTTTTTTCATCGCCGGGATTCACGGATGAACGCGGCTACTTTTTCCTGGCACGCCCAGTTCAGCGGTGTAAAGAGGGCGCGGCGCGAGACGAAGGAGAATCGATTCTCGATTGCCGCGAATTCACTGTGGAGGAAATTCGCCGGATGATCGCGGAGAACGAAATTCGCGACGCTAATACGCTGAGTATTTGCGCCAGGCTCTCCGCGCTCGGTCTTCTGTCGCTTGCGCCGCGCTGATTGCTCCATCCAATGGCGCTGCGAGACATTTTTAAATTTCGCGACCTGCCGGAAGGCGAAACTTCCAAGCCGTTTCTGGAACATCTCGAAGACTTGCGGTGGACGATTGTGAAGATGGCAATCACGCTGGCGGTCGCGATGATTGTTTGCTTCGCATTTCGCTCGACACTCGTGCGGATACTGCAGGCGCCGCTGCGCGATGTTGGTTCACAAATTGGAACGCTCAAGGCGCTCGGCATCACTGATTCAATCGTGATTTCGTTTCATTTAGCGTTTTACGCCGGTATCGTCCTTTCCTTTCCGCTGCTGCTATATTTTCTGGCGGAATTTGTTTTGCCGGCGCTGACCGCGCTAGAGAAGCGCTTTGTGTTGCCCGCTATTTTAGTCAGCTTCGCGCTGTTCCTTCTTGGCGTAACCGTTTGTTATTTTTGGCTGCTGCCGAAAACGATTCTCTTTTTCTTTCGCGACACCGAGTCACTGGGGTGGGCGCCGACCTGGACCGTGCAGCAGTATTATTCTTTTGTGACCCGATTCACCATCGGTTTCGGCCTCGCCTTCGAATTGCCAGTGGTGGTTCTGGCGCTGGTTCGATTTGGTTTAATTACCTACGGGTTCATGGCACGTACGCGGCCGTATGCTCTAGTGCTGATCTTTGTCCTGGCGACCATCATCACGCCCACGCCAGATATCCTGACCTTGATCGCAATGGCGCTGCCGATGTGTCTGCTTTATGAAAGCTGCATTTGGATTGCGTGGCTGATGGAGCGTCGTCGTCTGAAACGGATCGCCGACTAACGCGTGCACCAGCCGATTTACAAATTTCTCTTCGGGGCGTTTGCGTTTGTGCTTGGCGCGGCGGTCGGTTCATTTTTGAACGTCTGCATTTATCGGTGGCCTGTTGATCTTTCGATCAATCGGCCGCGCCGGTCTTTTTGCCCGAACTGCAAGCAACCGATTCCCTGGCATCAGAATCTGCCATTGATCAGTTGGCTCGTGCTTCGCGGCCGCTGCGCAAATTGTGGCGCTAAAATTTCGTTCCGCTACTTCGCCGTGGAACTGGTTACCGCGCTACTTTTTCTCGCAATCTGGCAAAACTTTCCGTGGCAGGTGGCGATCGCTTACTGGGTTTTTGTTTCTTTTCTCGTCATTGGAACATTTATCGATTTTGAACATTTCATTATTCCGGACCGGGTGACGATCGGCGGAGTAATCGCGGGCGTTGTTTGCAGTGTGGCGGTGCCCGCTTTGATGCAGACGGATTCCCCGCTTGCGGCTGGTGTTCGTTCTTTCCTAGCGGCTGCCCTCGGTTACGTGATCCTTTTGATTGTCTTGGAAGCGGGCAAAATCGCTTTTGGAAGAAAACGCATTCGATTCGATGCGCCGACGCCGTTCACGTGGACAAAACGCGGGGATGACGCTGATTTCGTCGTAGGCACTGAAGAAAGTCTGTGGAGCGATTATTTTGCGCGCGAAAAAGATCGACTCTTGCTCGCGTGCAATGAGGCCAGGATCGACCACCACACGTATGGGAATGTAACGCTGCACTTTCGCTACGATCGCGTCACGGCGGAAGGCCACGTGATGATGCTCGACGATGTGACGCAGATTTCCGGCGTAGCGCGGGAACTGGTGATTCCGCGAGAGGCAATGGGGCGAGGCGACTTAAAATTTCTCGCTGCGATTGGCGCGTTTCTAGGCTGGCGTGCGGTCTTGTTTAGTCTTTTCGCTGGATCGCTGCTAGGTTCGATCGTTGGATTGATCACGCTCGTCGTGGGAAAACCTGTGTGGTCAGCCAAACTGCCTTTTGGACCTTATCTGGCGTTTGGCGCAGTTACCTGGATGTTTTTTGGGGAGATTTTTCTGCGCTGGTACGGAACGCTGCTCAATCCATAGTACCCGCGGCGCGCCCGGCGGTCGCGGCCTACCACGCTTCTGTTGGAACGGTTGCTGAAGCCTGCTTTGCCGGCACTGCTGCGCCCCCACGCAACATTAACGCCAAATTGATGAGCTCACATTTCCACCAGCGCAGCAGGCCGCGCCGAATCTGTTTGTGAATTCGGATGTCCGGAACAAATCCATCATAGAGCTCGCGCCAGCCGGCGTTTCGTTTTCCGTAATAACCGGTCGCCCATCTGCGATTGGCCAAGGCGACGAGACGTCGGCTATAAAAAGTCATCGCGTTCCGAGCGAATCTGCCGCCCAAACCTGTGAAGGGGAGGTTGAGAAACCCACATTCCGGATCGCGATAAACACCACGGACCAAACCGAGATAATAACCGCTTACATCGAGAAGCAGCGCGGCCGACATGAGCTCGGCATCGCCCATGTAGTAGTATTTGTCCTTGTACAGACTCTCAAACCAGTAACGATAGGTGATGGAGTATTGCTCGTTGTAATAACGAAGCTGGTCGGTCACGTCTTCACCGGCCAGACTGCGCGCCAGCAAATCGGCCACGTAGTAAGAGGTGTAGGAACAAAAATCCAAACCCGGACTGTAAAGTGGATCGATGAAACCGGTGGCATCGCCGACTGCTGCCCAGCCGTCGCCGCAAACTTTTTCGCTATGGTACGGCAACATCGACAACGCATGCACGTCGCCTTCGATCACGCGTGCGACGCCGAAAATCTCGCGGCCAACCGGATTGCCGAGGATGTGGGTGTGCAATCGTTGGCCAAGACTCGGTCCTTCCGGGAGTTTGAAAATTCGGCTGTCGTAAACGATGCCAGCGCTGACGTCGCCTCCTTGCAACGGGATGATCCAGACCCACCAGCCGCGCCCAAAGAGATGGTTCGTGGCCCACTCGCGCGCAGTGCGACAGCGATTCGCATAGTCGGGAAAACGTTCGCGCCAGTCGTAGCTGTCCCACTCCTTAACGCCGCTGAATCGCGCCCAGACAGCGTTGATGGGGTGCTCGGTGTTCGGACGAAGATATCCGAGTTTTCGCGCCAACATCGCAGTGCGCCCTGTAGCATCGACGATCCAACGCGCGCAAGCGGCGCATTCGCCACCATTGACCGCAGCGCTGACCCTTTGTCCATTCCCATCATTCAGCTCGAGGTTTGTTACTTTCGCCGGACGCCATAGCTCGCAACCCGCTTGCACCGCGAGATCGAGCATGTGTGAATCAAGCTTTGCCCGGTCCACTTGGAAGCCCGGCAATCGGCTCTGATAACGTGTGCCGACCTCGACGCAATCATCGAAGCGTTGATCAGGCCGATTCGAAAACCACAGGCGCAACCCCTGTTTGGCCAGTTGGTGATGACCGAGGTAATGGGTGAGGCCCAAAATGCGCGTCATGTAACAACTGCTCACTTCTGTGGTCGATTCGCCGACTTTGCGATCGAACTCGGCTGTTTTTTCGATGATGAGGACGCGCGCCTCGGGTCGTTTGCGTTTGAGCATGAGCGCCGTCGCCGCGCCGGAAAACGCGCCACCAATGATTACTACATCGTAGTCGAGGTTCATTGCCAACAGAGAAAATGGACTTTGGAGCGAGCAAAGGCAATCAGTTCCGGTGGGCGATGTCATTGTAGGGGACGATGCTGGCCTCGCGGGGAAGCCGACGGCTTCCCCTACAGAATTCGTATCGCTTACCAAGAAATGATTTTTACGAACGCGCGTCTGATTTTCCCCGACGGAATTCGCGATGGCCTCGAAGTTGTCGTGGAAGGAGGAAAAATTGCCGCAATTCATGAGCAAACTCGTGTGCGCGGGAAAGACGTTGTCGACGTTGACGGAAATTTTGTCGCGCCCGGGTTCATCGATCTTCATGTGCACGGCGCGCTAGGCCGCGACACGATGGAAGCTTCTGTCGAAGCATTTCGTGCCATTTGCGATTTTCATGCGAGCGGCGGCACGACGTCGCTGTTGCTCACAACAACGACAGCGCCGATCGATAAGCTTGTTGAACTTTTAGCCGCGGTTCGAGGCTGTCGGTCTTCGATCAGCGCGATTGCGGGTGTTCACGTGGAAGGCCCGTTCATCTCAAAAGCGAAACGTGGGGCGCAACGCGCGGAATTCATTCAGGATCCGTTACCTGCTCATGTCCAGCAGTTGATCGAGCACGCCGATGTGATCAAACGCGTCACGATTGCGCCAGAACTGCCGGGAGCGCTCGAGGCGATCGAAAATTTTCACATGCATGGAATCAGCGTAAGTGGAGGACATAGCGATGCCTGGGATGAAGACGCACGCGCCACGTTTGAGCGTGGCATGCGTAGTGTAACGCATACGTTCAATTGCATGTCGAACGCGCGCCATCGCGGAGTCTATCGTATCGGCGGTTTGCTCGAGTTCGCCTTGAGCGAACCGCAGATCAGTTGCGAACTCATCGCGGATGGTCATCACGTTTCGCCGACGTTAATGAAGATGTTGTATTGCGCGAAAGGCCCCGGCGGAATTTGTCTCGTGACCGATGCAACCGCGGGCGCCGGACTGCCGGATGGCTCGCACTTTTCACTTTTCGGCAATGACTGCATTGTGGAAGCGGGCGTCTGTTTGCTGGCTGACCGCTCTGCGCTTGCGGGCAGTGCTGCGCAGATGATCCACCTCGTGCGGACGATGATGACGAAAATCAATGTTCCGTTGCATGAAGCCGTCGCAATGGCGACCCAAAATCCTGCTCGTGCGATCGGTCTCGAAACCAAGGGCAGACTAACCATCGGTGCAGACGCGGATTTTGTTGTGCTTTCACCAGACTTACAAATATTGCGAACGTTTGTGGCCTGCGAGGAAGTTTGGCGGTCAGAGCGACAATAAAAATTCTGCCATGTCGAGCGCTGCGCGTGGGCGGCTGAGTTTTGCGATGTTCGCCACCCATTCGTGCCATTGTTTTGCGTCATCGGCAAACGCGCGTTGAAGTTGTGTGACAACCTCCACCGGTGAATGCGCGATCACGCCGGAGTTGGTTTCGATAATCAGCCGGGCATTGCCTTCCTCCTGACCGGCAACGACGTGATTGATG